>JBGSRO010000191.1:0-48689 GCA_041737535.1 Pirellulales bacterium
CGACATCCGCCAACTCGATCCTCGAAACTCCTTCCTCATACCCGTCACCTCCGTGCCGTTGAGAAGAACAGAATGCTCGATGATATGTACGCATGCTAGCGATCAGTTGGTTCTTATGGTTTTGAGATAGGTTCTAAGTGACGACCGTCATGACATCAGACAATCGTCGAGTTGTTTTGGTACGTTCGTCAAGACTTCGTGACCAGTGGCCGTGACGAGAATATCGTCTTCAATGCGGATGCCGCCCCAGCCGGGAAAATAGACGCCCGGTTCGACCGTCACCACCATGCCCGCTTCGAGGACCGCGTCGGGCAGATTTCGCGAAAGCCGCGGGGCTTCGTGAACCAAAAGTCCGATGCCGTGGCCAAGCCCGTGACCGAATCGCGCACCGTGCCCCGCTTTTTCGATGACCTTGCGAGCAGCGGCGTCGACATCTTCGCACTTCGCGCCCGGCTTGATTGCCGCGATGCCGGCGAGGTTGGCCGCGAGCACCAGTTCATACAATTTGCGAAACTTACTTGTTATTTTGCCGGTCACAACCATGCGAGTCAGGTCGCTAACGTAATGGTTGGCTCGCGCCCCCCAGTCGATAAGTGTGAAATCGCTCTCGCCGATCTTCCGCTGGCCCGGCCGTACGTGAGGCAGGGCACCACGCGGCCCGACACCGACCAAAGCCGGAAAGCTCAGACAAACGCCACCGAACTGACGGACTTGATACTCGAGCTCTGTTGCGACCTCAAACTCGCTCATCTGTGGACGCAGACTCGATCGCACGACTCGGAAGGCTCGCTCGGCGACGTATATCGCGTGGCGAATTGCGTCGACTTCACTCTTGTCCTTGACTACACGCAAGTCTTCGATTGCGCTTTCGATGGGAAAAATGGTGACATCGACTTCCGCCAGTTTCAGAGCAAGCGAATCACGCAGCGCGACGGTCATCGACGCCGCTTCGATACCTAGCAACACGATGCCGAGCGACGCGATGGTGTCGACCGTCGTCGGCAACATCATTTGACCCGGCTCACGGACCACCAGTTTTAGGCCAGGACACTCGGTTTCAAGCTGTTCGTCGTACCGCCTATCGGTGATGAGCACTTCGTCGTCGAGCGTGACGACGAGATAGCTGTCGTCACCGGTGAACCCGGTTAGGTAGGTCACATTCAGAAAGTTCGTGACCAACAGCGCGTCGATCTTCGCCTTCCGCAGAGTTCGACGCAGATTGCGCCGGCGAGTTTCGTGTACCGACATGCTTGACCGAGAGGGGCAACTAACAGGGTGGTTGAGGGACGGACCGCCCCAATCGCTCCCCATTTTGCCCGCTCGACGCTGATTTACAAGGCCAGTCGGGCGCGCAAGTATCCCAGCCGCGCGAAGGTCAGGCCGGTCAGCATTGCGACCAAGAGCGCCACGATGCCTGTGGGTTCGGGCACGGCACCCGAAGATGGCGAAAGTAAGTTGGCCAAGTTGAGCGATGCCCCTGTGGCACCAAGCTCTTTTCGCAGGGTCAAAAAATCGGCAATATCGGTGATACCATTCTGATCGAGATCGCCCAACTTCCAGCTCACGATGCCAGCGGTCAGATTGAAGATCGACTGCTGGGCCGTCCAGCCTTCGATGAAGGCGGTCACATCGTCGTTCTCCCAACTGCCGGTGCCATCGCCATTGACGACGCCATCGAGGTTGATGTCGCCGAGCTTCGAGTAATTCGCTTGGTTGAGCGAGTCGGTGATCTGGGCGTTGTAGTGGGGGTTGGTGAAGTCGGAGAAAGCGAGAACGTTGCCGAATGCGGCCTGTGACCCCGCTTGGTCCTCGAAGCCAAAGAGGGAATGCAGGTGACCCGTTAGTAGCCAAGGCCCGGTTCCCCCTTGTCGAAAGAAGACCCCGCCCCCCGAATCACCACCCGCGACATGGGCTTCGTTGTTGATGTTATTGTCGAATCTCGCTAGCAAACTTACCGTGTCGCGATTGCCCGCAGCGACTCGAATCGTTGTATTGATATCGGCATCGGCCGGTTCGTTCGGCAGCGCATTGGCGTCGGATATGACTTGGTTCGTCCCCCACGCTTTGCGTCGCGAGGTTGCATCGTTGGTATTGACGTTGTAACCCGACGTACTGGTCGGGTTGCCATTACTTGTGTAGGGAACTGTCACCGTTGAATCGCCACTTCGCGTTCGCCCCGTAGCGAGGAATGTGAGATTAGTTCCGACCGACGGTGTTGCCGTCGCGATGGTAATTTGTTTGAGCGCACTTCCCGCGAGTTCTTCGAGCGTTCCGCCATACCGATTCGCTGTGTCGATGCGATACATGGCGATGTCAGACTCGATCGATGCGTTCGACTTCGCACCGCCGTTAAAATGAGCGACGTACTGAAGACCCGCCTCGTTGGTGAGCGTCTTGAATGTGCCAGGAATGACGTCAAAAGTGCCGGCATCGAAAGTGATGGAAGTGATCAACCCACTGTGCCGCGCCCCAATGACCCAGCCGTCGCCAAGATAGATGGCCGAGTGCGACGAAGCCAAATTCGCCCAACCCGGATCGGCCGCGCCGACGGGAGCAACGTAATTGTCGTTAATCGGGTTGCCGGCAATGACCAACGCGAAGGCCGAGTTCGACACGAAGCAGGCAACGCTAGCCACGATCGCTCGGAATGCCCAACATAAAATCATGAGTCCTATTACCTCTCTCTGCCCTGACCGTTCGATAAGTTTACGAGGGCGCTGGTCCCGCGCTCATCATCGGCGATCTTGCGTGATCTGGTCGCCTGAGCCTCTCGTACTAGCATTTTAGACACGTTCTTGCATATTTGACTAGCATCTCGCGAAAACTACCAAGTAAAAACCCTCGAATCGCAATGCGGATGGCCGCATTTGCTGTCGTCTAAGGAAATTTCCGAATATGTTCTCCGTCACTCGCGAAATCGACTTCTGCTATGGTCACCGCCTGCTCAATTACGACGGCAAGTGCAAGTACCTGCACGGCCACAACGGCACGGCGGTCATCACCATCGCGGGCGACAAACTCGACGAACGCGGTATGGTGCTCGATTTTTCGGACATTAAGCGAGTTGTGAGCAGTTGGATCGACGACAATCTCGACCACCGGATGATTCTGCATCGCGAAGATCCGGTGGTATCGTACCTGCAGGCACAGGGCGAGCCACTGTTCTTGCTCGACGAAAACCCCACCGCTGAGAATATCGCCAAGGTGATTTACGACATTACAGCGGCGGCCGGATTTCCGATAGTCGAAGCTCGGCTTTGGGAAACGCCCCATTGCTATGCGACCTACGACGGCAATTGCTAGCGTCAAACGTGGCGATTGACTTGAGCCGCCAGTGCTAGCTGCGCGTTTCGCAGAGCGCTAGCTGCGCGTTTCACCTAGCGCAATTTGACTTCCAGCACCTGCGGATAGCGCCGTCCGCTCAAACTCATTCTGGCAATGACATTGCCCCTCTCGATCCGCTAAATAGGCATTTCGACTTTACCGATTGGCCCTCTTCGGACGATTGTATCGATAGGCCAAACTTTACGGTCGCCGCAGCGCCGCTGCGGCCTATCACTATCGCAACCTGGTGAGAAAGGACGCTCACTGTGGCTCGCATTGCCAGTTTTTCGGAAAGCTTGCTTCGCTCGGCTCTCGTTTGGGGAGGGCTGCTGTGGCTTTGTATCTACGCGGTCATTTCGAGCTCGCTCGTCGATTCCCCCGTGCTTGAGAAGTATCTGCTCAATCACTGGATCGAGAAAGTCACGGCGATGCTGTTCTGCATCGCGATGATGGCACTCGTGATTCGCGCGATCAGTTTGGTCAAAGAGTTTGTCGCCCTTGAAAAAGTCAAGCTCGACCCATTGCGGGCCGGCGGAGCGACCGTCGACGAAGCACCTCGCTACCTCGCGCAAATCGATAAACTACCGACTTTGCTTCGCGATACTTATATCGCTCGCCGATTGAGCGCCGCCATCGACTACGTCCGTCGCAAAGACTCGGCCGAGACGCTTGAAAAGCATCTGCGGCATCTCGAAGAGGTCGACCTTGGTCGCATGTCGGCCAACTACGCCACTCCGCGGCTGATGATGTGGGCGATTCCTGTGCTCGGATTCTTGGGAACCGTGATGGGAATCACGCTCGCGATCGCGAAACTCAAGCCCGATGAGCTCGAAGCCTCGATCGATCTGGTCACAGCCGACCTTGGTCTCGCGTTCGACACCACGACGCTGTCGCTCACGCTATCGATTGTGGTAGGGCTGGCCAAGTTCGCCGTCGAAAGGGTCGAGGCTGGGCTGTTGGAGAAAGTCGACAACAAAGCCGAGCACGAAATGATTGGCCGCTTCCAAGCCTACGGCACTTCGAGCGATCCGCACGTCGCCAGTGTTCGCCGGATGGCCGAGCAGGTCGTGCGTTCAGTCGAGCGAATGGCGACGCAACAAGCCCAAGTTCTCCGCGACACAATCGAAGAAGGCCACAGCCATTGGGTCGAAGTCGCTCGGTCGACAAGCAAGATCATCGAAAACGCGCTCGCGGCAACACTGCACGATAACCTCGAACGCCACGCCCAGACGCTCGCGAACGGAGTCGATCGCCAGCTAGTGGCCATGCGGAACACTTTTGAGTCGCACGTCGCGCTGCTCAACGCTGGCGCGGAAAAGCAAATCTGTCTGCTCGGCGAAGGGGTCGATCGTGGTGCCGAGTCGGTTGTCGCCCAACTCGATCGCATCGCCAAGCATCTGAGCGATCAACTGCAAGCGGTGAACACTGCCTCGGGCGAGCAAATCGCAAAATTTGAAAACGCGGTTGTGCTCCATACCGACAAGCTGCAAGCGGGTACCGGCGACTTGATCGACAAGCTTCGTGGCGGACTCGAGCGGATGGCCGAGTTGCTCGTCGAAGCGTTGCAAAACCATGGCGAAACACTCACCGCCAACGAACACGAACTCGCCACCCAGAATCGCCAGCACCTGACCGAAGTTGAAGTGGCTTTAGGAGAAGCGATGGTCGTCGCCGCCGATCGGCAAGAAAAACTCGTCGAGCGGAGCGAGTCGCTGCTAGCGGAATTGCAGACATGGCTCACTCAAACGGCCGACGTCTCGGCGACTCAGCAGAAGGAGCTCGCCAAGCAGAGCGAGGTGTTACTGAAAGTCGTCGACTCGACCGGCCACGTGCTCAGACTCGAAGAATCGCTCAGTCAAAATCTCTCGTCCTTGGGGCGAGTGCATAATTTCGAGGAAACGCTGCTCAGTCTCTCGGCTGCCATCCAACTGTTGAGTGCCCGCGTTGGTAGCGATGGCAGGTCATCGGGTCGTCACCTTCCGCCACAACAAGCTGCATGAGCCGCCGAGCCAACCGGGAAAACTCGGGTGAGGCCTCCCTGTTTCCGTTCTTGGCCGTTTTGCTTTGCACCATGGGCGCGCTCGTGACGCTGCTCGTGGTCATGGCAGCGGTTTCGAAACAGGTCGCCCAGCGCCAGCACACAGCAGCCCAAGCGGCCGCTGATGTGTTGGTCGTCGTCGATGCGGCAACGCGCGCCGAGAACGACGAGCGGATCGCGCAACTCGATGAACTCAAAAAGCTGCATACAATGGCCGACGTTCGCATCGCCGAGGTCGACGCAGCACAGCGTCGCCAGCAAGCAAAGATGCAAACGGTCGAGGACCACTTGCAGCGATTGCACTCGCAATATCTGGCGATGCGAGATGTCGCTCGCGAACTCGAAGCGATGGAAGAGGGGCACTTCGACGACCGCGACCAGGCGGAGCAAGAACTCGCCCGACTCAAGCAACTCGCGGATGACTATCGCAAACAGGTCGCCGACGCGAAGGCTAACGCCAACAAGCCGACAAGCTTTGCCGTCGTTCCCTACGAAGGACCGAACGGAACCCACCGGCGACCGGTCTATATCGAATGCCGCGTCGATCGCGTGATTTTGCAACCAGAAGGAATCGAACTCACCGCCAAGGATTTCAATTTGGAGATGGGGGCCGACAGCGCGTTGGCAGCGGCCGTCCGCGCCGCGCAGCGCTACTACGAAAGCGAAACAGCCGATCCACAGGATCGCCCTTATCCGTTGATTCTCGTGCGGCCCGATGGTGTGTTTAGCTATTTGCACGTGCGGAATGTGCTCGAAGAATGGGACGCCGAGTTTGGCTACGAACTGGTCGACGCCGACTGGCAACTGGACTTTGGCGTCGCCGACCCGGTGCTTGCCGAGCGGAAGCAACTCGCCGTCATGCAGTCGCGGGTTCGGGCCGAGGCGCTTGCTCAGGCCGCGCCGGGCATTATGCAGGCGGGAGCCATTGACTCGTTCGAGCCACCGGGGATTCGCAATCGTTCGCAAGTACGCGGCAATGGAAACGAGCCGGGTGGTTCGCTGCTAGGTGGTTTTGGCAGCGTGGCCGGTAGCGGAACTTCGGATGGCTCCCCGGCAACATCAGGCGACAGCGGATCAGGAAGTGAAAAATCGATCGCCGAATTGCTCGGCGGTACAGGCACCGGAAACCTGGGTGGCGACGGCCAAGCGACCGGAGACGAAAGTGCGGATCGCGAACCGGGTCTTGCCGCGAGCGAAACAGGCGAATCGGGAACCACAACCACCGACGCTTTCGCCTCGGTCGATGGGGGCACCACCGGCGGCGATGATCCCAACGCCGCGACACAGCAAAATTCGGGCGAACTGACCGGCAACCCTGTTGCCGCCGCCAGTGGTCAAGCGAGCGGCACCGTCGGGGCTAAAACCGCGGGAGGGGGAGGGCAAGAAGGGGATGGGGCCGCGACCGCCTCGACAACCGCCGGAGCCACGCCATCGGCCATGACAGCCAATCGAAGTGGTGTTGCGGGGCAAGGACAAACGGAAGAGACGTCGAATGGATTCGCCGTCGTGCGTCCGGTGCGAATCATCGCCAGCGGCGATCGCGTGCTGGTCGTTCCCGACACGGTTCGCGATTTGCGATTCATACCACCTTCGGCTCAAGCCAAAGCGATTGAAGTCTCTCGCGACCCTCGCCCCATGATGGCCGAGCTGCGAACTCAATTGCAAAGTCACATTACCGGTTGGGGTATGGCTGGAGCCGGGTTGCGATGGAAGCCACGAATCGAACTCACCGTCGTGCCCGGCGGCGAGCGCTCTGCCGAACTCATCACCCGCGCGGCTAACGAGAGTGGCATCGAAGTCAGCACGCCATCTGCCAACCCGAAACAGGCTTCGGCAAACCAGCAGGAGGTGATCGATGCGGCAACGACCCGTTGAAGACGACCCCAACGACATGCCGGGGCAAGATTCGTTTCTTGACATCATTGCGAACATCGTTGGCATTCTCATTTTGCTGGTGGTGATTGTCGGCGTCCGCGCGGCAATGCTGGGTCGCGAGACGACCGAAGCACCCACTCCGCAAGCGGAACCGTTGACAGTCGTCGCCCAAGCCGAAATCGAGCGTCAACTCGACGAACTGAGGGCAAAACGCAACAAAGTCGAATCGTCGATCGAGCGCATCGTCCACCTGCAAGCTCGCAACGCACTCCGCGAAACCGAACGAGAAACCCTTGCGACATACGTTGCCTCGTTTGAAGACGAAATCGAGCAACGTCGTGCGCGACTCGCCTCTGATGAACGGCGTGACTTTGACTTGCGTCGCCAACTCGTCGAGACTCAGCAAGAACTCGAAGAGCTTTCGCGCGAGCAAATCGCAATTGCCAACTACGCTCCTGAGCGCGTCGAACTCAAAAACGAACCCACGCCGATAGCCAAGCTGGTTGGCGACGACGAAGTCATTTTTCGTATCAAGAATCGGCGGATTGTGCTCGTTCCCGTCGAAGAATTGTTCGCTGAGTTTGAGCGACGCGAGGGTTATCGGCTCGGTGAAATTATCCGTCGCAACGGGGCCTACGGAACCATCGGCCCGATCGGTGGGTTTCGCATGCACTACGAAATCGTCCATCGTCGCGTCGAAGGACCCAATGGCACCGGCATTACCACCGCTGCCCCATTCATTGAGTTCAAACCAACCACCGGCGACATTGGCGAGTCGATCGACCAAGCCCTTCAGCTCGGCTCCGACTTCATGAATCGCATCGCCAAAGCCAACCCACGTCGCGAGGCGATCACGTTTTTCGTCTACCCCGATAGCTACGCCGAATTCAGGCAACTACGCGACATGCTGCGCGAGCGAGGCTTCGCGATCGCCGCCAGACCACTCCACGCAGAAGCCGAAATTGCGAGTTCGCCATTTGGTCGCAAGTCATCGGCCCAATAGGATAAGCTCAATCAACTCGATTCAGCGGGCTGCTGCCACCAATTGATTGCGGCAGCGGCGCGTCAGGCCATTCTTCGCCCCCCAACTCAATAAGGTTCGCAATCGTCAGCCGACTTAGTTCGGTGCGAGCCAGCCCCGCCGCGCGACTGAATGTTTCGATCACTTGCCGGCGGCGCGCTTCGGAAATGCCGCCCAACGCTGGAACGCTCGGAATAAACGTGTCTCCCATTGCTTCGAAAATGTCGACCATCGTAATGAGATGAGTGTCGCGGGCGAGCTGGTATCCTCCTTCGACACCGCGGGCCGATCGCAAGATTCCCCAGTTCACGAGCTTCCTTAGTATTTGCAGCAAGAACCGTTCGGGCATCGCGCCCTGTTTCGCGATAATCCCACACGAGACGGGCGAGTTCTCACTGAGCTTCGCGAGCAGCAAGATCGCTTGCAACGCGTAAGTGACACGGCGGCTAGTTTTCATCGCGGGCTGCTCCTGCCAGTTGGCGAGAAGTTGCATGACAGTCGTCTGCCTAGCCTGCTCGATTCCTAATTCTCATTGCTAATGATTTGTTGCCCCTCAAGTCAAGTCGCATTTCCGCTAAATGTCTAGCCAATCGACTTTTCGTGCCAAAAAGATTATTTACCGAGCTTATGATCACTTGTAACACCATTCGCTCCGAGTGATGGCAGAACTTTGGCCGGAGGAACTTCGACTGGTGTCGCCAGCGTGCGAATGAAGGCCAATGCCGCACCACAAACCAAGAACGCATCGGCCAAGTTGTAGTTGGGCCACCGCCGGTTGTCGCCGAGTTGCATTAATATCCAGTCGCGAACCGCATAGACCGGTTCGCCCTCGCGGTCGGGGCGAAGGATTTTCCAATCGAGCCCATGCAGTCCGACGCGGTCGTAGAGATTTCCGATCACTCCCGCAGTGATGAGCCCCAGCGCGATCGTGATCCAAAGATCGTTCGCTGCTCCATAGCGAAACAGCCAAACGGGAATGGCGACTAAGGCAACAAGGCTAATGACCGCGAACAGCCACACCATCCCTTGCCCTATCCCAAACACGGCCCCCTCGTTGAGCGCCCGTTGGAAGCCAAAATACTTGGACCAGACCCAATAGGTGTCGCCATCGAGGGCCGGCCAAGCGAACATCACGTGCTTCGTCCACAAATCGACTGCTGCACCGACCAGTGCGATCGTAACATACAACGCCGGGCGACTTCCTGGCCAAGAGTGTGCATTCATTCCGCGTCGCCGCTAGTGGTCTGTCAAAGCCGATAATTGGGGTTGTGTGCCACTGGCCATGCCAGTGGAGATTGATGACGTGACACTTGCGTCACACTGGCGGAGCCAGTGGCACCCGGCGGAGCCAGTGGCACCCAAAGTTTCTCATTTGACAGTCCACTAGTTGCGTTCGTTCAGTTCCGCACACTTCACGCACATTTCGGCGTAAGGAAGCGCGTTGAGCCTCAGTTTGGGAATAACGCCGCCGCATTCAACGCACTTGCCGTATTCACCCTCTTCGATGCGCTCGAGCGCGTGCTCGATTTGCATGAGCGTGTCCCCTTCGGTCGCCATCAGGCTGAGCGTGAATTCCTGTTCGTAGTTCTCACTCCCCAGTTCGGCCATGTGAATCGGCATCGTTGCGTGCTCGCCACCGTCGATACCCGATTTCCGTAGCGCCGCATTCTCCATCGCGGACACATCGCCCCTTAGTCGCGAACGCAACATCAAGAGTCGTTGACGATAGAGGTCGAAATCGGCCTTCTTCATTGCGGAGAACTCCCAGATACAGAGGTGCTAAGAACAATCCCGGCGACCTAGGCCGAGAACCGCTATTGTAAATCCCCCCGCCGGGCCGGTCTACAGACGGGTGACACAACGGCCCGCCAAAGTTGCAGTCACCCGCAATTGGTGGCTGGCGACAGCGAGTTTTGAACGTTATGAACCCCGTAGGAGCATATCCTTTTGCGCGTTCAAAACCGGTTCTTGTTGTCGCGATAAAATTGTCAAAACGCATTGCGTTTTAGCGTGATTCTCGTCAACACAGGTCATCGCTTGAGCGGAGTTTTGAACCACCACCTCGCTAATTACGATCAAAACCGCAGTGAGAAGGGACGCGCTTGCGTTCAGAAAGTCGAAACACCTGTTCTACCATCGGTCGAGGGTGAAAGCGACAACGAATTTTGGCCGCTTTGCCCACAGCATTGCCCACGCGATTCGATTCACAGAGTCGTCCGGGGGACTGCCGAGCCGAGACACCCTGGTGAGCGGCGGGTAAGGCAGGAGCGTCACCCTCCCAACGCCGTGACGGGCGTGAAACGGCTCCCCCCTGTGCGAAACTAATAGGAACAAGCAGCGACGCTTTTCGAAGAAAAAGCCACGCCACATTGCTGCTTCTTCGCGGTCGTGCGTCGGCTTTACGGTCGACCGAACTGGCGATTGAAGACTTCAGGATCGAACTCGTCGCGGACCGGCGCGGGACCGTCGATTTGAGTTGGTGCCGTTTTCGGCGGTCGCCGCTCGCCCAGTTCCCAAAAGTGGGCCGACTGGTTCTCGTTCGCGCTGTTATCTACCGGCGCAATTTCGAGATAAGCCGACGGTGGCAGCAAGTCGTTTTCGACGAACGCCGGCTGATACTGTGCGGGCATCACTGTTGGATTTGCCGCAGACTGATTGCCGCCGACTGTGTGCGCCCAGTCAGCCATCTTCTCCAGCAACGGTTCTTTCCGTCCGCGAAACACCGGACCCGGTAAACTGCCATGCGCGGCAGCCGGAACCACGAGTAGTGGGCTCGCCAATGTGTTTTGCAAATCGATCTGAGCGAGTGTCGCCTGTAAATTTCGCAGCGTCGAACGGCGATTGGCCATGCCATGAACGAGGTCGCGGTTGAGCTGAAATTTTCCGGCCCGCTCGCCGGAGTGACAGCCAGCTATGCCGCAGTTATTCACCACAATCGGCTGGATGTTCCGTGTGAATTGCTCGATCACTTCCGCGTCGAGGCTGGCGGCCAACCGCTCTAGCTCGACCAGTTCTTGATTCTCGGCGACAGAAGTCACCGTGGTCGCGACCGTCGGTGACGTAGTCGGTTGGTTCAGTCGTCGCATGGCCGCCGCCATCCGCGACTGCAGTTCCGGAAGCGCCCGGTGGTCGGGGTCACGCGAACGGGCGTCGTTGATTTCGCGTGCCGCCTGGGGGAGCATATCGTTTCGCAAACACCACTCGGCCAGTGCCGCGTGCTGGTCAGCCGAGGGGTGAACAATCGACTGGCGGCGGAGTTCGTAAGCTGCTGCCCGCGACTCGACGATTTGTTCGACATCGCGACGGGCCAGCCGTAGCTGCGAAGTCTCCGTGTCGACTAGCACTTGGCCACCCAGCACCTCGGCCCGACCTTCTAGCAGATTGCCATTGCGCAGTACCACGACCTCGCCCGGCGAGTAGGTCGCGGCTGCCATAGCGCACACGTAGCAGATCGAGCTAACAAGAAATCGAACCATGAGCCAGCCAATAGCCGACCCGTTCCTCGTGCGTCAAGGCTAGTGAGGGGGACTGCCAGCAGTTATCTTTGTTGACACTGCTGAATGGTAGTCGTCATTCCCGCCTGCCCAGGAATGTCGGAAGCAATAAATCGACATGAAAATCACCCGGCAACGTATCCTTTATCGCGGCAACGTCCAAGGCGTCGGCTTTCGTGCAACCTGCCAGCAAATCGCCCGGCAGTACGCCGTCACTGGCTACGTCTGCAACTTGCCCGACGGCGATGTTGAACTGATGGTTCAAGGCGAACGTACCGAATTAGCAGCGCTGCAGGCGGAAGTCCGCGCGCGAATGGGCGACAATATCGTCAGTGAACGGGCGGGCGACCGTGCCAATAACGAAAACTTCAAGAGCTTCGAGATTCGATACTGATGGCCATGCTTCCGCTCGCGACGTTGCAATTGTGGATCACACCGGTCTGGATGATCGCCATCGGCGCGACTGTCGGCTCGATTTTTCTATTAGTGCTGTGGGGCATCATCGCGCTCTGTAACCGACGACTCGGCACCCGACTGTATGAGCAAGTGACTGAGGGAGTATTGCTCCAGGTCAGTTATCTGCTGATCGCGCTGGCGTCGGTGGCGCTGCTGGCCGCGCCGAGCATGCCGGTCGCCGCGACTTGGGACTCACTCACTCGATTGGGTGAGGCTCGCACCGCCACGGCCGTAGCAACCGTGCCGGCCGATACCGAAGACCAGCAAATTTCCATTGCGTTTCGCGCTGACGAGTTAACGAACTATTCCATCAAGAGCGACCAAGACATCCGCATTTCGGTGCAGCCCGGCGTCAATCTCGACCGCCCCAACCTATTGATTGACGGCGGACCCGAACCCTTCAAGTGGTCACCAACCAGCAAATTCCCACGCGTGTTTCAAGGTGAGGTCAGCGAGTTATTCGTTTCCAACTACTCCGAAAAACCGGCCCAGTTAACGCTCACCTTCGATAGCGACGTCGCCATGCCCGAAGTCCATCACTTGCCGATCATCGCGGCCAGCGTCGTCGGGTTTTTTGCGCTCTACCTGCTGCTACAAAACTTGCTACCGGGCGTGGGCAACATCGCCGTCGCAACGAGCAAGGAAGCGATCGGCCAGCCGCTCTTTCTGCTGCTCATGGCGGTTGGTTTTTTCGCCATGATCGCCTTCATTTACATTCCCTACAACACGTTTGGCGAAGACGTGAAAATGGTCAAGGATTCGGGCCTCACCACGATTATGGTACTCGGCATCATCTTCGCCCTTTGGACGAGCAGCACCAGCATCGCCGACGAAATCGACGGCAAGACGGCCCTTACGCTCCTTTCAAAACCGATCAGCCGTCGTCAGTTCATCCTTGGTAAGTTCGCCGGTATCGTCTGGCCGCTGGCACTGATGTTCATCGTACTCGGCTTCGTGCTGTTGGTGGTCGTCTCGTACAAGTGTGTCTACGACGCTCGCGAGACGAGCAACCCGACGCCCGACTGGCAGTACTGCTACAACACGATGATCAGCACAGTGCCTGGGCTGTTTCTCAATTTCCTCGAAGCGGTCGTGCTAACGGCCATTAGCGTCGCCATTAGCACGCGGCTCTCGATGCTGCCGAACCTCATTATCTGTGGTTCGATCTATGTGATTGGGAATCTCGTCCCCCAAATCGTCAATGCCGCCGACGCTGAAGACTTGGCCTTCGTCCAGTTCACCGGCAACTTTATCGCAGTTCTGCTACCAATGCTCCACGTCTTCAACATTGGCCCGGCGATCGCCGGGGGTAAAGAAGTCCCCTACGAGTATCTCGGATTCGCACTCTTGTATGCCATTATCTACAGCACGGCAGCCATGCTTTTGGCACTGGCGCTTTTTGAGGATCGCGATTTGGCGTGAGGACTGTCGAATTCTTGCATCGATCGATTTCGGCGGCTTGAGCATCTACGAAACACGACTTTGCGTCGCCGTGTTGTGCGGATTCATCGTTGGAGTAATCGCGTAAGCGCGCGGCGAATCCCGCACTCACTGTCATTGCGACCCACCGGCTCGTCGACTAAACTTACGATAAGTCGGTGCTCGCGATGGCTTTAGGACGAATAAGACGAATAATATGATGCAGACTCTTGACGGAGTCTTTTGCCCTTTAATGGCTGTTCGAGCACCACCCTGAAGAGAGTCGTGACCCCTTCGCAAAATGAGCACCACCATCGCCACTAAGCTCGATTTGGCCTATCAGCAGTGCATGATGCCCGCTTGTGGGGCGACTTATGACGTGGGCGAAGTCCGCACGTCCTGCGACAAGTGTGGGTCGCTGCTCGATGTGACCTACGATTGGGACAAACTGCCGGTACCCAGCTCGCTCAAGTGGTTCGAGCAAAAGTGGTCGCGACGGAACGAACCGCTTTGCAAGAGCGGCGTGTGGCGGTTTCGTGAATTGCTACCGTTTGCTGTTCCCGAAAAGATTGTCACTATCGGCGAGGGCCAAACGCCGTTGATGCAAAGCCCGGGAGTTGGCGAATATATCGGCATGGCACCCGGACGGCTGTGGCTCGAATACGAAGGCATGAACCCTTCAGGAAGCTTCAAAGACAACGGCATGACCGCCGCGTTTACTCATGCCCACACCATCGGGGCGAAGCGGGCCGCGTGTGCGTCGACCGGCAACACGAGTGCTTCGTTGGCGCTCTACTGCTGCGTGAGTCAACTCATGCAAGCGGTCATTTTCATCGGATCGGGCAAGATTTCTTACGGCAAGCTCTCGCAGGCACTCGACTATGGGGCGCTCACCGTTCAGATCGCCGGCGACTTTGACGACGCGATGATGCGAGTCCAGCAGATCAGCAAGAAGCTGGGCATTTATCTCGTCAACAGCGTGAATCCGTTTCGCCTTGAGGGTCAAAAGACGATTATGCTCCGCGTGCTCGAAAGCCTCGACTGGCGCGTTCCCGATTGGATCGTCGTCCCAGGTGGCAACCTCGGCAATAGCAGCGCTTTTGCCAAGTCGTTCCATGAACTTAAGGAACTGGGGCTGGTCGACCGCGTTCCGCGCCTGGCGGTCATAAACGCCCAAGGAGCCGACACACTTTTCGAACTCTATGAAAAGCGAGGCCTTCGCTGGAACGGTGGATCGCCGAACGTCGAAGTGCTTGACAGTTACTACGCCGAACTCGACTCTCTGCAAAAACGAGCCGACACGATCGCCAGCGCAATCGAGATCAACCGTCCGGTAAATTTGTTCAAGTGCTTGCGTGGGCTGGAGTGCATGAATGGCGTCGTCCGCGAAGTGAACGACGGGCAGATTCTCGACGCCAAAGCGCGCGTCGGCGCGAATGGCCTCGGGTGTGAACCGGCCAGTGCGGCGAGCGTCGCCGGGGCAAAGCTGCTCCGCGAAGAAGGAGTCATCGGTCGCGACGACGAGGTGGTTTGCGTCCTCACCGGCCACCAGCTCAAAGATCCCACGGCGACCGTCGCTTACCACACCTCCGACCAAGACGAATTCAACCGTGTGCTCGGAAGCCGCGGCGTGAGCCGCGCCGAGTTCGCGAATCGCGCGGTACAGGTTGAGAACGACTTGGACGCAATCTTGCGAGTGATTCAATTGAATAGTTAGTTTAGATTCTACTCTTCATAGCCGACGAGCTACGCCTCGTCGCTGACCAATCGAACAACGTCTGGACCGAACAAGGATGTCGATCAATACAGCCATCCATGGCGCCGCCGGTCGCATGGGGCAACGCCTCATCGCCGTCGGCTCGCAGCTCGAAGGCATCGAGATCGTCGCCGCCATCGATTCGACTCATAGCAAACAAATTGGCATTGATGCCGGGACACTGGCGAGTGTGGGCGAGCTTGGCGTCCCCATTACCGATCACTGGCCCGAAGTGATTGACGTGGTAATCGACTTTTCGGTCCCAGCCGCGACCGAGTCTCTCGTCGGGCACTGTGTGAAACACAATTTGCCGCTGGTGTTTGCGACGACGGGACTGTCGCCTGAGCAAGAGCGGCAAATTGGTACAGCCGCCGAGCTGATACCGATTGTAAAAGCGGCCAGTATGAGCACGGCCGTTAACATTACGATGAAGCTGGCCGAGATCGCGGCCCGTTCGCTCCGCGACTATCCCACCGGTGCTGATGTCGAAATCATCGAGCGACATCACCGCTTCAAAGAAGACGCCCCGAGCGGCACGGCCCTGGCGTTTGGCAAGATCATCGCCGATGCCATGAATATCACCGAATTGACCCACGGTCGCGAGGGGCGACCAGGCCAACGGCCCCACAACGAGATTGGCTACCACGCCGTTCGCGCCGGGGACAACCCGGGCGAACACACAATCGTGTTCGGCATGTTGGGCGAAACGATCGAACTGAAGGTCGCTGCCAGCAATCGCGACTGTTATGCCCAAGGGGCATTTCTCGCAGCGAAGTGGCTCGTCGGACGACCGGCCGGACTCTACGCAATGGCCGATGTGTTGGGGCTATAGCGATGGCGAAGTGCGACGAGGGCTACTTGTGCGACGTTTGCGGGGCAGATGTGGCCGCCATCACCGACAGCGATCTTTACTTGCGGTATGTCATCGGATTGGTCGACCCTGAAGTCTTGCACACGGCCGCCGAGCGTCATCTGCGTTGCAACCCGGCGCTCTCGCAGTATGTCATCGACGACCGTTTCGAGCCAGTCGCGGTTGAAGGAGACTTCGACAAGCGGCAGCTCGACGCCACGTTTGTCGCCGCGCGAGAAGAGCTGGTGAGCCGAGGTTACCGGAGACTCCGCGAAGTCGTGAACGACGGAGCGGCAATCATCGATTACCCGTTGCCTGAAGTAACCGAAGCCATTCGGCGGAAGTCGGGGTATGGCGAGTGAAGCGTACACCGGAGATTAACCGAGTGTCCCTTTCGTACTCGGCACTCCATTAGTACGCGGGTCATCGGCAACCGCCATCTTGAGCGCCCGCGCGGCGCATTTGAAAACACCCTCGGCGATGTGGTGGCTATTGCGGCCATAGTGCAACACAACGTGCAGGTTCATCAGCGCGTTGGCCGCGACCGATTGCCAGAAGTCTTCGAGCAATTCGCTGTCGAAGTCACCGATCTTCGCTGCCGGAATAGGCGCGTTGTAGACCAAGTAACTCCGCCCGCTCAGGTCGAGCGCGACAGTCACCAGCGTCTCTTCCATCGGCAGCGTGAAGTGACCATAACGGTGTATGCCCGCCTTGTCGCCGATCGCTTCGCGGATGGCGAGCCCCAGACAAATGCCGACGTCTTCGACGGTGTGGTGGCCATCGATGTGCAAGTCGCCTTTGGCGGCGATGTTGAGGTCGATCGCCGCGTGTTTAGCGAACAGCGTGAGCATGTGATCGAAAAAGCCAATGCCGGTGTCGATGGTCGACGCACCGGTGCCGTCGAGATCGAGCGCGAGTTCAATCTCAGTTTCACTGGTTTGGCGGGAGAGTTTCGCGGTTCGCGGCATTGTCGAGACTTTGGATAATTTCGAGAAGTCGTTTAATGCTAGCTGACCAACCGGCGGCAGGGCAGGGCGGTGGTTTGCGATGTGACCTTCGCCAACCACTTTTCGCGGCGTTACAGTCGTTTATACTGGCGTAAGTCGGACAGCCACCAAGAGGGTGAACGCATGCCACGCATGAAACGACCAATGACCGCCGGTGGAGTTGGCAAGTTTCGGGGAACGGTCGCCATCGACGACTATGCCCAACAGACAAGCCTAACAGCCTTGCAGGTTCGCGAATTGCTATCGCGAGGTAAGTTGCCATTCACCGAGATCGAAGGCGAAATACGTATTGACCTCAATCGATCTGTTGACGGGATCGCGACAAGAACGGGGGTTAGGCCCAGTTGAGCCCGGTCTCGCGGCGAATGCGTTCGTCGAATTCGCCCAGCAGCCCACCGACGACATCCCAGCCATCGGGACGGCGGACCTCGATGTCGCCTTGGCGGTTGACGCGGACGATCATGTCGTCGCTGACACCCGCCTCGGTCAGGTTGTCGTGGTGCAACTCGTCGTCGGCAATGATCCGGTCGAGTGTTGCCCCGGTCATTTCAATGAACGCCATTGTGTCTCTCCGTTGTTATCGCGGTTGCCATGATTGTAGCCGAGCGGGTGAAACTCGCCTATTGTTGCGGATGGATGAGTGCTCTAGGAATTTGAAGGGGTGTCGAGCTAGAGCTTCCAGTCGGGGAACATCGCCCGCACTTTCTCGGTAAACGCCAGCAGCGTCGCGACATCGACTTGCTCGGTTCGCGTGTCGTGCCCGAATTGCATGCCCGACATCAGGTCGTCGACCTGTTCCTTCGTGGCGTGGCGTTTGAGTGCCGAGACGACATTCGCCCGCAGAAACTTGCGTCGGTGCAGAAAGAGCGATCGCACGAACTGGTGGAAGAAAACCCGATCGGGAATCGCCCGCCGACGATCGGGGTCGACGACGATCTTAACGATCGCCGACGTCACTTTGGGGGCGGGCCAAAAAACGCCCGGCGGCATCGTCCGGACGATCTCAACATCACACTGGCTTTGCATCCATACGCTCAGCGCGCCATAGTCTTTGCTACGCGGTGAGGCAACGATTCGGTCGGCGAGTTCCTTCTGAATCGTCGCCACCATCGAATGGGGCGTGTGCTCGCTTAGCAAGAGATTCGACAGAATCGGCGTCGCGATATTATATGGCAAGTTGGCAACCAACTTCAGGCGGCTCTCTTTATTGCGAGCTAGCTCCCGACCGACGACCGACATGACGCGAGGATTGAAGTTGTTCTTATTTTTTAGTGCATCAAGCTTGAGCATCACCACGTTGTCGAACCTTAGCAGTTCTTCGCTCGCGAGTTCGAATAGATGACCATCGATCTCGACGGTAATGACCGTGCCCGCCTGCTCGGCAAGCAGCGTCGTTAGCGACCCGGTGCCGGTGCCGACTTCAAGCACAGTGTCCTGCTTGGTCAGGTCGGCCGAGTTGGCGATGAGCCTGACTAGGTTCAGGTCAATAAGGAAATTCTGTCCATGACGGCTTGCCGGCTCGACGCCGATCTCACGGAGCCGCTGCATCAGGACCGATTTTGTTTGATTACTCATGTTTTGCCGCGTCGCAATAACCTTGTGTCTGACGTTAGAAGCAACTCAAGAAGAACTCCTGCATAGTATTGGCAATCCATCGACTTGAGCCGTTGGCGCTAGCCGCAGGCTTCGTCGGGAAAGACTCGGACCAGCAGCACGCGCGGCTAGCGCCGACGGCTCAGGTCGCGACGCAACTCGTTGAAGTGATTTGCGATGAAATGAGGGAGTTAATTTTGATTCATTCGCTAGGTTATCGCATTTTGTCGCCGACGATTAGGTGGTCAACTCTTCCACGCCGCGAACAGTTGCGGAGCGGGGCCACCGAACGACGCAGGTGTTTCGTGAATCGTCCGCACACCACAAGAGGTGAAATGGGCGAAACACTCGCAAACGGCCGTCGTTTCGGCCAGGCCTAAGTCATGCCCCGTGTAGGCAATGACCGAGAGCAAACCGCCGGGTCGAAGCAGTGGATACAACTTCTCAATTGCGGCGACGGTCGATTCAGCCACCGTAAAAATCGGCAGTTCGCCCCCCGGCAAGAACCCCAAGTTCATCATCACGGCGGCCACCTTTCCGTGAATTTCAACAGACAAGAAGTCGACGAGCCGGGCGTGGTCGCAGGCGATCAATGTCGTATTATCGTAGGGCAATTCGGCTAGCCGGCGGGCCGTTTCGCAGATCGCGGCTGGCTGAATGTCGCACCCCCAAACGTGGCCACTCGGCCCGACGAGTTTGCAAAGCTCGGCCGTGTCGTAGCCGTTGCCCAGCGTCGCATCAATGCACCAGTCGCCCGGCTTCACCACCTGCCTAACGAGTTCGTGGGCACGGTGAACAAGCCTGGGCATGGTGGTCGACTATGAAGTGCTGGAAGCCGTCGCTGGTTCGCTCGTGGTCTCGACGCCCTTGACGCGGAGTTTTGGCTTTTCGAGCACGACTGTCGTGTGCGGGTCGACACTTTTGGTGATCCACACACTTGACCCAATGACTGCATCATGGCCAATGACAGTCGCGCCGCCAAGTACCGTCGCGTTGGCATAAAGCACCACGCGGTCTTCGATCGTCGGATGCCTTTTGGTGCCGCGGACGAGATTGCCATCGCCGTCGGTAGCGAAGCTCAGCGCGCCAAGCGTCACACCTTGGTAGATCTTCACGTTATTTCCAATTTCACACGTCTCGCCAATCACAACACCGGTGCCGTGGTCGATGAAAAAATACTGCCCGATCGTCGCCCCCGGATGAATATCGATGCCGGTGCGACAATGAGCCCACTCCGTCAACATCCGTGGGATAAATGGAACACCCAAATCCCAAAGCTGGTGGGCGAGGCGATAAATCGTGATCGCGAGCAACCCGGGGTAGCAGAATATCACTTCATCGAAACTTCGGCACGCCGGGTCGCCATCGAGAGCGGCTCGCACGTCGGTCGCCAATACCAACCGTAGCTCGGGAAGGCGGTCGAGAAAGAGCATTGTCTTCGCTTGGCCGAGCGCTTCAAAATCCTCTGGGTCCGAACAAACGTCGGCCGCTCCCGAATCGTGCCGCAGTGCGCGGCCGATCTGCCGCGTCAGTCGGTCGTGCAGGCGGTCGATGACATCGCCGACAAAGAACTCGACATTGCCGGTGTGCAGACCTTCGCGACGGCGATAGCCGGGATAAATGATTTCTTGTAAGTCGGCGGCGATCGCAATCACTTCGTCGTAGTTCGGCAACGGACAGTGGCCCAGGTGGTTCCCCTCTGGCGATGCCGCATAGCTAGCAACGAGCCGCTTTGTAATATTCGGTAGTTGGTCTTTGAGGCGAAAGTCAGTGGCCATGACAGAACTCGTGCGGGCATGAAAGTGGGGCAGGGGGGCGACGACTGGGCGTCGCACACTGGGAGCGCGCCGGCGCTAGGCCGGCTTCTTACACCTGCATTCACGATATCGAATTGACTTTGCCATGCTTGCCAACTTTTGAGTTCTCACTCGTTCCGCTACTCTTTAACTTCGGCTTACGTGTCCTACCAGGTTTAACGATTTTACCACCCGGCGACACGATGGCTAGTTCACCGCTAATTCATCGCTGAATTGCCCGGACGGTTCAGCGACCCCACATCCGGCAACATGATCGCCAGCCCAATGCGGTTCAGCACCGTGTGCCAGAGGGGCGTGCCATCGCCAGCGAGCGATGCCTCGTCGAACACGTCGCTCGACGAGGCTGGCCCGGTGACCCAGCCACCTGCTTCGATTTCGCCTTCAAGTTGGCCACCTCCCCAGCCCGAGTGGCCGCTGTAAATGCGAAACTCGCCAAACTCGGCACTCACGATTTGATCGAGCATTTCTTTCTGCACCGACATAAACACGCCCGGCAGCACTTGTTTCTCACCCAGGTCTCCGTGAGTATGCAATGCCACCAGCGGCCCCGGCACCGGACCGCCCGAGTTCAATGGTTGAGGGTTATCGCAGTCGAACTCGCCAATTGTCCGCCACACGTCGCGTACCGTTTGGTCGGTCAAGCGATTCAGTACGACACCCAGTGCGCCTTCGTGGCCATGCTCAATCATCAGCACGACCGTTTGCGCGAAGTTAGGATCGCGCAGGCTCCGCGACGCGACGAGCAGTCTTCCGGCGAGTGGGTTCATGTGTTTGTAGCCGTCATTCCCGCGTTGGCGGGAATCGAGAGTGAAAGCGTTGCGTCTGGATTCCCGCCTAGCTGGGAGTGACTGACACCACTGACTTATTCCGATTGACCTTTGATTCCGGTAGTCGCCTGCGCAAGCTCAATCGCGCGCAAAAGCCCCTGCGCCTTGTTGAGCGTCTCCTGGTATTCGGTCGCTGGTACACTGTCGGCAACGATCCCAGCCCCGGCTTGGACCCACGCTTTGTTGTCTTTCACGACGAGCGTTCGCAGGGCGATGCACGTGTCCATATTGCCGGCGAAGTCGATGTAGCCAACCGCTCCCGCATAGGGACCGCGACGTTGCGGTTCGAGTTCGTCAATGATCTGCATCGCCCGCACTTTCGGGGCACCCGAAACGGTTCCCGCTGGCAAACAAGCGGCCAACGCGTCGAATGCGTCGCAGCCGTCGCGCAACTGTCCATTGACGTTCGAAGTGATGTGCATCACGTGGCTATAACGCTCGATCACCATCACGTCGCTCGTTTCAACAGATCCATACTCAGCGACGCGGCCCACGTCGTTGCGTCCCAGATCGACTAGCATGACGTGCTCGGCCCGTTCTTTTGGATCGTTGAGCAGTTCGGCCGCGAGCCGATTATCCTCCGCATCATCACGCCCACGAGGTCGCGTCCCCGCGAGTGGTCGTACCGTGACTTTGCCATCGACAACGCGGACCATGATCTCGGGCGAGCTACCGACCAGTGTGCAGCCCAGCGTACGGACAAAGAACATGAACGGGCTCGGGTTCACCACTCGTAGTCGGCGATAAACTTCCAATGGATCGACGTCGAGCGTCAGCTCGAACCGTTGACTTAGCACGACCTGAAAGATGTCGCCGGCGCGAATGTAATCGACGCACTTTTCAACGGCACGCTCGTATTCGGGTTGCGTGAAATTAGCCCGGTACTTTGTTCGTTCGGCGACCTTTACTTCGACATCGACCGGCACAATCTCGGCCGACGGTTCGCTCAGCTTGGCGACCAACTTGTCAACACGTCGCGATGCTCGGTCATAGGCAACGCGATTAGCTCCCTCACGGACATCGGCCAGCACCAACACCAATACCGTCTTCTGCACATTATCGAACACGATCATGTGGTCGAAGAAGCCAAAGCTTAAATCCGCCAAACCTCGGTCATCGACCGGAGCATTAGGCAGCCGTTCGACGTAGCGAACCGTGTCGTAACCGGCGTAGCCAATCGCGCCCCCCACGAATGGCGGCAGATCGGAATGATCGGCGACACGCATCGCGTCGACGCGCTGGCGAAGTTCTTCGAGTGGATTCTCGACCTCGAAGGTGGTCGTTTTGCCATTCTCGGTGATCCGTACCGCGCGGCCAAATGCTTCGAGCACCAGAAAAGGCTGGCAAGCAATGAAGCTGTACCGGCCTACTTTCTCGCCGCCAATCACACTTTCAAACAAGCATACCATTCCCCCATCGTCGAGCTTGCCCAGCCCGCTCACGGGCGTGAGCGCATCGCTGAGCAGACGACGATAGACGGGAACGAAATCGGCTCCGGCGGCAAGTTCCTGAAAGCTTTCAAAATTGGGCTGGTGGGTCACGGTTGTCGTATCGTTTCAGGGCGACGAGCAGGAGGTTCTTGTTCAGCGTAATTATTTGCCGCGAAACGGTTTGTTGCAATCGGGGCGAATTGGCTTCGCCTTGACACACCCCCCACCACCGATAGAATCCATGCGGCTAGAGAAATACTGGAAAAGTAAGGCCATTGGTCGCGGTAGGTGATTCGATGAAGTGCCAAAAATGCAACAAGCCAGCGACGTTCCACATCACCGATTTGGTCGATGGCATCAGCGAGTTGCATCTTTGTGAAAACTGTGCGCAGGCTTTTTTATCTCCCGGCGGCCAAGACACTAGCGAAGTCAGCCTTGGCGTCTCGGGACTCATTGCTCAGCAATTGGCAGTCGGTGAAACGGCCGAAGAACTTGCGCGGCTCGATCAGCGTGTTTGCCCCGTCTGTGGAGTTAGCTTTCTCGAGTTTCGAAAGCAGGGTCGCCTTGGGTGCCCCTACGACTACACTTGTTTCTCCAAAGAGCTCGAACCGCTGCTCATGAATATCCACGACGAAACGCGGCACGTCGGCAAGGTACCCAAGCGTTGTAGCGTTGATGCCAAGCAGCAGACACAACTCATTCGCTTGCGTCGCGAGATGAAAGAAGCCATCTCGTCGGAAAACTACGAACGGGCTTCAGAACTTCGCGACAAAATCCGCGAGATCGAAGAACAACGCCCCAAACCGTCGGCCAGATCATAATCCCTTGCAACGGTTCTCTGCATCGTCGCAGCATCGCACTCCGCTCTCATCGCTCGCTCCTCACCAACTTGCCTACACCGTGACTCTCGACCAACTTGTAACCAGCAGCGGTGAGTGGCTTAAAGGGACCGGGCCCAATTCCGAAATCGTCGTTTCAAGCCGCGTGAGGCTCGCTCGTAACTTGGCTGACTATCCCTTTATCTCTCGCGCGAACGAGAGCGACCGGGCCGAAATCGAACGGCTCGTCCGCGAGCGACTTGCCGTGCTCAGCGATGGCGACCGCTTCGATGCCAAACTGATGTACGTCAATCTCGGCGAGATCGAAGACGTCGACCGCACATTCCTCATGGAGCGGCAACTTATTAGCCGCGAGCTCTGCGAAGCCAAAGGGGCTCGGGCAGTAGCGATCGACCCCAGCGAACGCTTTAGCGTAATGGTCAACGAAGAAGACCACCTCCGCATTCAAGTCATGCACAGTGGGCTCGATCTCGAAGACGCCCTTTCACAAGCCAACCACCTCGACGACCTGCTCGAAGAGCAGCTCAACTACGCCTTCAGCGACCATTTCGGCTACCTCACCGCCTGTCCCACCAACGTTGGTACGGGGATTCGCGTCAGTGTCATGCTGCACCTCTCGGCGCTCGTGATGACCAAGCAGATCGAAAAGGTCTTCCGTAGTCTGCAAAAGATCAACCTCGCCGTACGCGGACTCTATGGCGAAGGCTCGCAGGCACTTGGTGACTTCTATCAAGTCTCGAACCAAGTCACCCTTGGCATGAGTGAGCAAGAACTCGCCAAAAAAGTGGCCGACGTGGTGCCAGTGCTCATCGACTACGAACGCCAAGCCCGCGACTATCTATTGCGCGAAACGCAAGAAACGCTCCACGACCGGGTAAGTCGCGCCTACGGAATCCTACGGAGTGCGCAGACGATCAGTAGCGAGGAGACACTCTTTCATCTGTCGAGCCTGCGAATGGGGGTTAACCTCGGTTTAATCTCCGAAGTCGACATTCCGACCGTTAACAAGCTGTTTGTCCACACTCAGCCGGCCCATCTGCAGAAACTCGCCGGGAGCGATCTTGACGCCTCGGACCGCAACGTCGAACGCGCCAGCTACCTGCGTAAGCACCTCAACGACGGCGATCGTCGTGGCGGCGGCAAGAGCGGGTCAAACTAAAGACTGGGTTTTTAACTTGGCAAGCTACCTAGATAAACTATTTGGCCTCGCTGACAAAGTTGTCGTCGTCATTGGCGGCACCGGCGTCTTGTGTGGCGAATTGGCCGAAGGCATCGCGGCCGCCGGTGCATTGGTTGTTGTCGCCGGGCGCAATGCCGAACGCGGCGCGGCACGAGTCAAGGCGATCGAGAAAGCTGGCGGGATAGCCGAGTTTCGCGAGGTCGACGCCACCAGCAGGTCTTCGCTTACCCAACTCTGCGGAGACGTTGTCGCTGAGCATGGCCGCGTCGACGGACTCATCAACGGAGCCGGGGTCAACTCGGCGACTCCTTATCTCGAAATCGACGAAACCGAATTCGGGCGAATTGTGCAAGCGAACCTGATGGGCGTGCATTACGCCTGTCAGTCATTTGCGCCCGCCATGATCGCCAACGGCGGCGGATCGATCGTCAACATCGGTAGCGTCACAAGTTATCGGCCCCTTTCACGGGTGTTTACTTACGCCGCGACGAAAGCGGCGGTGCTAAATCTCTCGCAAAACTTGGCTCGTGAGTTCGCGCCCCAGAAAGTCCGCGTCAACGTCCTTTGCCCGGGGTTCTTTCCCGCCGAGCAAAACCGGGCGATACTCGATGAGACGCGGGTCGAGGCGATCATGCGACACACGCCGATGGCACGCTTTGGCGAACCGAGCGAGTTAATCGGCGCGACACTCCTGTTGCTTTCTCCCACAGCAGGGAGCTTCATTACAGGCGAAGCGATTTATGTCGATGGTGGTTTTACTGCCATGACAATTTAACCCGAAGGATCACCCGTCATGTCGCAAACATTCGTCATCTTCGGCGCTTCGGGCGACCTGACGCAACGCAAGTTGATTCCGGCCCTCTATCGGCTGCGTCGCAAGAAGCGGTTGCCCGATGGCACCCGGATCGTCGGTTTCTCGCGGACCGATTTTTCGCACGACGAATGGCGCGAGTCGCTCCGCGAGTCGACGAAGAAATTTGTCGGTAAAGACTTCGACGATGTGACTTGGAACAGCTTCGCCAAAGATGTCTACTACCATGCAGGCGATATTGGCGAACGCAAAGACTTTAACACACTCGCTACGTTCCTCACCGAGATCGAAGGTGCAGGCGAAAGCCGCCGCGTCTACTATCTCTCAACAGCCCCACGTTTCTACCGCCCCGCCATTGAACAGCTCGGCGCGAGCGGTCTTGCCAGCGACGCCAACGGCGCGCGACGCGTCGTTATCGAAAAGCCCTTCGGCACCGACCTTAAGTCGGCGAAAGAACTTAACGTGGCCGTACACGACGTGTTCAGCGAACATCAAGTCTATCGCATCGACCACTACCTCGGCAAAGAAACCGTCCAGAACCTGATGGTGCTAAGGTTCGCCAACACCATTTTCGAGCCGATCTGGAATCGCAATTACATCGACCACATCCAGATCACCGTCGCCGAAGAAGTCGACATCGGCAGCCGCGCCGGATACTACGACAAGTCGGGCATTTTGCGCGACATGTTTCAGAATCACATTCTGCAACTGATGATGATCACCGCGATGGAAGCGCCGGTACGCTACCAAGCCGACCCAGTCCGTGACGAGAAAGTCAAAGTCTTGCAAGCGGTCCGTTCGCTAACGCCCGAGTCGATCGCCACCGATACGCTTCGCGGTCAGTACGATGGCTATCTAAAAGCCGAAGGGGTCGCCGAAGGCAGCAAAACGGCGACGTTTGCTGCGCTCAAACTGTGGGTCGATAATTGGCGTTGGCAAGGCGTGCCGTTCTACCTGCGGAGCGGCAAAGCGATGAGTTGCCGGACGACTCAGATCGTCATTCAGTTTCGCGAACCACCTCACATGCTCTTTCGCGATGGCCCACGCCGGTCGCAAGGTGCTAATCGGCTGATCATTCAAGTGCAACCGGCCGAGGGAATTCAGTTGCACTTCGAGACCAAAGTGCCCGACGCCGGCATGAAACTCCGTCAAACCGATCTCGAGTTCAGCTACCAACGCGAATTTCACGGCACGATTCCCGAAGCCTACGAGCGACTGTTGCTCGACGCGATGGAAGGTGACGCCAGCCTCTTCGCCCGCGCCGACGAAGTCGAGGCCGCGTGGGGAATCATTGACCCGATTGTTGACGCATGGCAAAGCGACTCCAGCCTGCCGCTCTACCGCTACGAGCCGGCTCTTTGGGGGCCGAGAGAATGTAGCGATTGGATGTTCGAGCAAGGTCGCGACTGGTTCGACACTTGTCCGGTACTCGATTAGGCGGCTCGCTGCAACATGTTCACCGGACTCGTCCAGTCACTCGCCCCTCTCGTCGCGCTCACGCCCGAAGGCCCAGGTGTGCGGCTCGCAGTTCGCGAACCAAACATTGCCCCCTTATGCAAGCTCGGCGATAGCATTGCCGTCGATGGCTGCTGTCTGACCGTCGTTGCCGTCAGCGGTCATGTCGTCGACTTTCAAGCCGGCGAAGAAACGCTCCGCCGAACCACACTGGGCAGTCGCGGTCCGGGCGATCTTGTCAACCTTGAAACATCGCTCAAACTGGGCGACGAACTCGGTGGCCACCTCGTCTCGGGCCACATCGACGGGGTTGCCCTGGTCGATTCCCGTATCGACGATGGCGAATGGGCGCAGTTTTGGTTTCGCTGTTCGCCAGTGCTCACGCGGCAAATGGCTAGCAAAGGCTCGGTGGCGGTCGATGGGATTAGTCTAACGCTGGTTGAAGTCGAGACAGAGCGTTTCAGTGTCGCCCTGATTCCTCACACGCTCGCCGCAACAACCCTCGGCCACCGCCAAGTTGGAGACCGCGTGAATATCGAAACCGACCTCTTAGCAAAATACGTTGAGCGTCAACTCGCCTACCTGCGCAATTAGGCGGCTTTTTACCGACGAATCGGTTCTCTGCTTGCATTTTCGCAACCGCCGGAGTGGACGTTCCGCATGACGCTTCCTAACCTCTAGAACTGGAGCGATTCTCAACAAGACATGGCGAACGTGGGCACATAGGTCGACGACTTCGCCCTAGAAGACAGGGTGACCGTTGAACCAAATAGCAACTCTGCTCGATTGCGAACCCACGACAAAATCGTTCCGTCGCGACGTCTACCGGGGGCTCGCCGCTGCGCGGAAATCGCTCTCTTGCAAATATCTTTACGACCTGCGCGGGTCACTACTGTTTGATGCAATTTGTCAGACCAGCGAATACTACCTGACTCGCACTGAACTCAAGATCTTACGCGATAACCAGCTTGAAATCGTCAACTGCTTGCCCGACGCGAGTGTCCTCGTCGAACCGGGCAGCGGTAGCAGCGTCAAGACGCGACTTCTGCTCGACGCAGCCACGCAGCTTGATGCCTATATCCCGGTTGATATTTCGCGCGAGCACTTGCAGCAGACGGCCGACAGTCTTGCGTCGACCTATCCTGGTCTGGCGATCTTGCCAGTTTGTGCTGACTTCACGCGACCGTTTGACTTGCCCGCTGACATCGACGACGACCAAACGTCGACAATCTACTTCCCCGGCTCGACGATCGGAAATTTTCATCCTGACGAGGCGGTCGCTCTGCTGAGAACCTGGAACCAGCTTTCCAGCCGCGCTGCGCTGCTCGTCGGCTTCGACTTACAGAAAGATGCCGCCACGCTCGAAGCGGCCTATGACGACGCATCCGGCGTGACCGCCAAATTCAGCCTCAATTTGCTCGCCCGCATTAATCGGGAACTTAATGGCGACTTTCGAGTCGAACAGTTCCGCCACCGGGCGCGTTACAATGGGGAGGCGGGCCGTATCGAGATCGATATTGTCAGCCAAAGATCTCAGCGTGTAACCGTCGGCGACCGCACGTTTAGCTTCAGCGAAGGCGAACCGATCCGCACCGAGTGCTCGTATAAGTACACGATCGACGGCTTCGCTGCGCTAGCTTCCCAGGCTGGCTGGAAACTGGACCGGAGTTGGACGGATTCACAAGAGCGTTTTGCCGTGGTGCATTTTCTGGCAAATTGATGTGTACCGTCATTCCCGCGTGCGCGGGAATAACGCAAAGCCTTTTAGCGCTAAGCTTCATGCAACTGAATTCGCAAACCACCGAGGCAAAAGCGGCAGCGTTCGCCGAACGCTATTGCGATGTCCGCAACTTTTCGCTCACACTTTGCGAAACGCTTTCGCCTGAAGATTGCGCAATTCAGTCGATGCCCGACGCGAGTCCCACTCGCTGGCACTTGGCGCACACAACTTGGTTTTTCGAGACGTTCTTGCTTCGCAAACAGCCAACCTATCGGCCCTACAGCGAAGCATTCGAGGTGCTTTTCAATTCTTATTACAACGCGGTCGGTGAGCCATTCCCCCGGCCGCACCGGGGTTTACTCTCCCGGCCATCGCTCGGCGAAGTGCTCGCTTATCGCGACTACGTCGACGAAAACTTGATTCATCTTTTGTCGGCAGGTGATGACAATCTTGAGCCCATCATCACGCTGGGACTTCAACACGAACAGCAGCACCAAGAGTTGATACTCACCGACATCAAACACATGCTGGGGGTCAACCCGCTGCGTCCCGTTTATCGCGAAGGCAACTGGCGGACCGCCCGAGTTCACGCGGAATGGAGAGAGTTCGACGAAGGGCTCTACGAAGTCGGCCATCGTGGTGGGGGATTCGCTTTCGACAACGAGTCGCCTGTGCATCGTCACTTCTTGCCCGCGTTTGCGATCTCCACGCAACCTGTCTCCTGCGGCGATTTTCTACGTTTCATCGACGACGGCGGTTACCAAAAACCCCACCTTTGGCTCTCTGAGGGTTGGAACACCGTCAAGGCCTACGGGTGGCAGGCTCCCCTCTACTGGGAAATGCTGCGAGGCGAGTGGTCGCACTTCACGCTCGGCGGCTTGCAACCGGTCGACTTGAACCGCCCCGTTTGTCACGTCAGCTATTTCGAGGCCGACGCTTACGCCCGCTGGGCAGGACTGCGACTTCCGACCGAGTTTGAATGGGAAATCGCGGCGCTCGAAGAAACAAACAGAGGCAACTTCGCCGATTCGCTCTTGACGAACGAAGATGTTATTCATCCGCTCGGTAGCGATTCGCTGATGGGCGACGTTTGGCAATGGACCGCCAGCCAATACTCGGCTTACCCCGGCTACGTAGCGCCCGCCGGCGCACTCGGTGAATACAACGGCAAGTTCATGTGCAACCAGTTTGTGCTTCGGGGCGGAAGCTGCGCGACGCACAGCACTCACGCGCGGGCGACTTATCGAAACTTCTTCGCCCCCGCCGCCCGGTGGCAGTTCAGCGGAATTCGCCTCGCGAAGTAGTTCCTCAGCAAAATGCGACTTCTACGAATACCACCAGCTCTTCGCCAGCTCCGTAGCCCAGAAGCTATTGCTTCGGTTCTTGGCGGCGCTAACGTAAGTGATTGTATCGCTGTGCTCGGCATTTGCTTCGCGACTAGTGTTGGCCGTCGCATCGGGTACTAGCTCTTTGATCGAGATCGACACGAACTGAGCGACGGTGTCCGCTTTCTTTTCACATCTCACGGGTTGATTTCAACTTGAGAAAAGGACTCGCTCGTTTTGTTGGCGTAGGCGACCAGAACCAGCATGACCGGCACCTCGACGAGTACACCCACGATGGTGGCCAACACAACCGGCGAAGCCGCGCCGAAAAGCGTGATAGCAACAGCCACGGCAAGCTCGAAGAAGTTCGAAGCCCCGATCATGCCTGCCGGGGCCGCAACGTCGTGATGACAACCGAGTCGATAGCAGGCTCCATAGGCCAAGAAGAATATCAGCACCGTTTGAATGATAAGAGGAATGGCGATCAGCACGATGTGCAGTGGATTATTGATGATCACCTCGCCTTGAAAAGAAAAAATCAAGACCAGCGTCAGCAGCAGTCCGGCAATCGTGATGCTGTTGAATTGGGGGATAAACACCTGCTCAAAATATGGCTTGCCCTTGGCGCGAACGACGATCGTCCGAGTCAAAATGCCGCCGGCAAGCGGAACGACTACGAACAGGACCACCGAGACAATCAGGGTCATCCATGGAATCGCGATGCCACCAATGCCCAGCAGAAAAGCCACGATTGGCGTGAACGCAATCAGGATGATCAAGTCGTTCGTGGCCACTTGAACGACCGTATAGGCGGCATTGCCACGCGTTAAGTGACTCCATACAAACACCATCGCAGTGCAAGGTGCGGCTCCCAACAAGACGGCACCCGCCAAGTAGTCCTTGGCTAATTCGGGCGATATCCAAGGCTCGAACACGACATAGAAAAAGAACGCAGCAATAGCAAACATCGTGAATGGCTTAATCAGCCAATTCACGACCCAAGTCACGAACAGACCTTTCGGATTTTTCCCCACGTCCCTGATGCTGGCAAAATCAACCTTCATCATCATCGGGTAGATCATCAGCCAGATCAAAATCGCAATCGGTATCGATACGTTGGCGTATTCGAACTTGGCCAGAAACGCAGGAACGACTGGCACGAATTTTCCAATCAACACTCCGATCGCCATGCAGAGTATGACCCAATACGTCAGGTTCTTTTCAAAGAAGCTGATGGCCCCTTTTTCAGCCATGTCCATCGCCACTTTATTCCGATTCATTGATTTGTGACCCTCAAAACAGGCCAGTCACCCAGTCTGCTCTTCCGGTGAAAGCCGAATTGGTCGGCTAACGATCGCCCACGAATTAACTTCCCGATTTTGCAAACTGCCCCGACATTTTTTTGCCGGTCGTCGTTCAGTTAACCGCCACGACGCAAAGAGCGCCAAGTCCACGGCGGACTTGGCGCGACCGCTCTCGATCAAAACCAACAGTGAACTGCCAAGGCTATCGATCCTCGCGCGCGTACTTACCTCGAAAACTCAATCAATGGCTGGTTTGCCATTGAAAACAGTATTGATGTCGTTGAGTCTCTGACGCAAGGGTGTCAATAAGCAGCATACATTGGTGAGCTTTTTTCGCTGTGCTCGTGGCGCTCGCCGCGTCGTGGCGGTTTTTCCTTTGCTCCCCGATTTTCAAATGGCACCCGGTCGTTTGAGATAAATATCGCAATCGAAGGAAGGAAGTTGTTGGCCAGCCATCCCTCAGTGTGGGGGTGGTAGGCGCGGGTTTCACCCCGCGCTTTCACCGACCTACCGCTCGCTGAGCTCTTTCATCGCCTCGCACAGCGCGGAGCAATAGTAAATTGGTAGTGGCGAAGCCAGGCGATTCAACGCCGGGTCGTGGGCTGCGGACCTTATCGCTGCCGAACCGACGGAGCTTCATTTTTGATAATCGCTTTTTCGATTCAAGGAACAGCAACGGCAAGCCACCGATTGTCCTTGGCGTCGCAACGACTTGGCGCTCCGGATGCAAGCCGATTCTCCGTCGCCAAACAATGCCGGAACTTGTGTCGCGGGATGGGGACATTTGGCCGACTAAGACGACGCCGAGCAACGCGACGCATCATGCTCAACTGGCTCGCCCAAGGTGATTGGCGCACCTTCGTAACTCGACAGTCGCTTTTCTGGCGACCGCGCTGCGCTAACGATTGGCTGCATGCTTTGGCTTGACTGTGAGACCGTTTGGCGCTGCCTCAACGATCGTGTTATCCGAAAAATGAACGGTGAGCGGAACTTTCTGAAAATTGTAAACGGCGTAGGTTCTGTTCCCTTCGTTCAGGTAGACGTTAACAAATGGGTGATCGGCAGTCACGGATGCATCGTTAATGCCGAGGCGATTGAGTGTTTGAATCCAATGGTACATGAAGGCGTGTGTGTTGCCGCTTTCGACTTTGCAGTTTGGCGTTGAGTCGAAGTATTCAGCGGCCGACTTTGGATCGCTAAGTGCGCTAAACATGATCACGAGGTCTCCCCAGCCGGTGTTGTAGTCGTTGCCATTGGGGCGTCTTTCGACGATGCGGTCGTGGTTTTTCTTCACGTAGTCGGGATGGCGACCCATGTAGATCGACGCGGGCGTGAAAGGAAGCCAGTTAATGCCATGAACGCAATCGATGTCGCCTGAGAACCAAGTGCTGAAGGCCCCTTTGCCTCCCCAAATCATGCCGAGCGCAACGTTCGAGAAGTCTTCCGGGAAATTCGTTCCCGAGACATCAAACCAGTATTCTTCGATAGCCGTGCGTTCGGTGTTGTAGAGAAACATCCCATTGTCGCGCAGCTCTTTGTTGCCGGTAGCTGCACCCCATAGCATCATGGCGTACCAGGCGTTCATCGACTCTGAAGAAGATTCTTGATTATTGCCATCGGCGAATTTCGCGTGTCCCGAAGCCCACGAGTGGCCGGCGTACAGATCGAAACAACGGGTCGCAGGGAACAACGAGTCGCTCGGATCGGCCGACGCAATATCGCGGATGAGTAACTCCACCATCGGACCCCAGTCGTCAGCCCATGCGGGGTCGAGACGCGCTACTTCGGCAGCCGCTCGAATGAAGTATCCGTAATGAAAGTGATGGTCGTTGAGTTGCGAGTCGCTGCCATACGATGGTTTCGCGCCAATTAGCGAACCCCAATTCGAGTCGTAGTAGAACAGGGGCGACGTTTCGTCAGGAGTTGCGGTGAACCAGTTTTCGAGACGCCTGCGAATCTCACCGATGAACTGCTCTTGAAGTTTCTTTTCGCCAGCGACCTCGGCGATGCCGCTGAGGGTGGCGAGCTTGCCCAGGTGCTTGCCTTCCCAATAGGTGTCTCCGTACTCGATTGCGATATCGACCAGTTCATCTTGTAGGTAGCGGGCCATCCGCTCGCGGTCGGCGACCCCTTGTCCCGGGAGCATCGGCAGCACTCCCTGAATGGGGATCGATGTTGTAAAACCCTCGCCCTCGGCAACTTTCATTGTGCCGCGGACCGAACGATAGCTCATGCCGTTCAGGCGAACATCACTGTATTTCCATTGATGTGGATACATCGAAAAAATGGTGCCCGTCGCTGCCCCCTGCATCGCTTTGGTCACAAACCGATACGACGCCTCGATATGGCCATCGGCCGACGCGAAAGTCACCTTCGAGTCGACAACGTGGTTGTGGGCATATTTCGCAAACAGTTCGAGCGTCTCTGGCTCGTTGTCGGGCAGGAGTGCGATCGAGAAATAGTCGTTAGCGTTGTTGCACTCGAACTCGACTCCGTCGGTTCCGCTCCAATGACTACCGGTGGCACCGAACAGTCCGTAGTGACTTCCACGGACGGTGAGCCCGATCGTGTTGCCCGCTTCGCTGACCGACCACACGATCGGTTTTTCCGCGAACCGCAATCGAGGTTTGCCGGCGCTCTGTCGACAATAAACGAAGGGGCTGCCGTGACCAAAACTGGCTTCGAGCCTGGAGCGTTTGCCGACGAATTCGGCGGTCACGAACCAACTCGAATAATCGGCCAGCAGCGTTGATGCGAACGCATCGACATCGGAGAGTCCGATCACGATGTCGCCGTTGCTCGATACTCCGCCACCCATAATATGTCCCGATGCGCTGTCGATGCCTGCGCCGGGATTGCTGACGGCGAGCCCCGCTTCGGTACAGATCATTGCGAGTGGGTGAGGAAACATGTTGCTCGAAAATGGTTCCCAAGCCAATGAACTCCACCACTGGTTGGTCGGTATCGCTCCTTCGATGCGGTCGGATTTGTAGATGCGGGCCGAGGGAGCTTCGACGGATTCGGGTCGGCGGGTCGTATAGCTACCTTTCCCCTGTGCTTTGATTGATTCGTCATTCGAACCGCCCAGCAGCGGAAGCGCCAGCAGGGCGAATGCAAGCGCGGTCAGACTCCGACGATTCATTGCCGATGGTGGGAATGGATTGTGACGAACGGTTTTCATCGCATTGCTTTCTGCCGCTGGGTAGATTTGTCGAACGGTGATCGATTGCCCTCACCAGCGGCGCGAGTTGTTGTCGGAGCACTCGGGCCATTTTGGCACTGTGCCAACGCGGGGCGCAACCTACGACAACCTTTAGAGTGCCGGCAACGCCGAAGTGGCCGCGGCAGGGAGTTGTTGGGCCGTGTTGGGTGCCAAGCTGACGCTAGCCGGCACGATCTCGAACTCGACGAGCAATTGGGCATTCGAGTCGCCGCCGATCCAGGCGTTGAACTCGCCGGGCTCAAGTACCCGATTGCCATCGTTATCGAAAAACTCGATGTCGGCCGTGCTGAGGCTGAACGAAACTCGCTGTGACTCGCCCGGTTCGAGGCGAATTCGGCGAAATGCTTTGAGCTCGCGCACCGGCCTAACAATGCTGGCGACTTTGTCTTGCACGTAGAGTTGCACGACTTCGACCGCCGCGACGTCGCCTGTGTTGGTCACGTTGGCCGAGATCGTGATATTGTCGCCGACTTTGAGTTTGTCGGAGTCGGCGGCGATGCTCGAGTAATCAAATCGGGTATAAGAAAGTCCAAAGCCAAACGGAAAAAGCGGATCGGGTAGCCCGTCGACGTAGTGCGACTTGTATTGAAATTCAATCGGTAAGTCGTCTTCACCGGAGCCAACCAGTGGTCGATAATCGGCCGGGCTCGGACGGCCCGTGTTCGACCGGCTGTAGTAAATGGGAATCTGGCCGACGCTGCGGGGGAAGGTGACCGGTAGCTTTCCCGATGGCGAGGCTTCGCCCAGCAGCAGGTCGGTAATCGCCGGACCCGCCATGGTGCCGGGATGCCAAGCGAACAACACCGCTCCGGCCGCTTCGACATCTTCGCCGATCGCGAGAGGCCGACCCGCCAAGAACACCAACACGGTCGGCACACCGGTGTCGACGACAGCTCGGATGAGCTGCGATTGCACTCCGGGCAAGTCGAGTGAGACGCGGCTTCTGGCTTCTCCGCTCAACACGGCATCTTCGCCGACGAACAACACCGCGACATCGGCCTCGGAAGCCGCCTTTACTGCTGCGGGGATCAGGCTATCGTCGTCGCTCCAACTGCTCGCGGCACCGGGAGCATAAATCACCTCGGCACGACTCTCCAGACGTTCGCGAAGGTCGGCCAGTGGCGTGATGCTATCTTCCGATTTCGCGTCGAGCACCCAGCAGCCAAGTTGCTGTTTGGGGGCGTCGGCCATTGGTCCGATCACGGCAACGCGTTTCAAGTTGTCGAGGTCAAGAGGAAGTGTCCCGCTGTTTTTGAGCAGCACGACGCTTTCGCGTGCGACACGGCGCGACAGCTCGAGGCTTTGCTCTGCTAACATCGTCGAGCCAGAAAAATCAGTCCGTCGCGCCGCTAACGCAAACTTGACGCGCAACACACGACGCACCGCATCGTCGAGACGTTCGATCGGCACTCGGTCGTCGGCGACGAGCTTGGCCAGATGTTTTTCGAACACGGCGCTGCACATATCCATGTCGACACCCGCCATTATTGCCAGCTCGGTCGCATGAACGTGGTCTTGGGCAAATCCATGCACGACCATCTCGCCAATCGAGCCCCAATCGCTGACGACAATCCCGTCGAATTGCCAGTCGCGTTTCAAAACGCCCCGTAACAGCGGGGCATGAGCGGTGGCAGGGATACCATTGATTTCGCTGAACGAAGTCATCAGCGTTCGACAACCAGCGTCGACCGAAGCACGGAATGGTGGCAGCAAAATGTTGTGAAGATCGGCTTGCGAAACGCTCACACGATTGTAGTCGCGGCCCCCCTCGACCAATCCGTATCCAACGTAGTGTTTTGCACAAGCGACGATACCCCCGATATTGCCATCGCGCTGTTGCTGAAAGCCCTCGACCATCGCTGCGGCCAGATGGCTCGACAGCAGCGGGTCTTCGCCAAGGCTCTCAGCGATTCTGCCCCAACGCGCATCGCGCGAGATATCGACCATCGGAGCGAACGTCCAGTCGATACCGGCGAGCTTCGCTTCGCGGGCCGCTACTTGCGCCGCCTGCTCGACCAACTCGGGGTTCCAAGTAGCCGCTTGTCCTAGCGGTATCGGAAAAATTGTGCGAAAGCCATGCACGACATCGCGGGCAACCAGTAGCGGAATGCCAAGCCGCGAATCGTCGCGGGCAATTCGCTGCGCTTCGCGAACGATGTCGGGATTGCCAACATTCAAGACCGAGCCGATCTGGCCCCGCCTAATCCGCTCCGCGAGTTTGTCGTCCAGTGCGTCTCCGTCCGGAAAGAGTTGGACAAGTTGTCCGATCTTTTCCGCCATAGTCATGTTGTCGATTAAGCGATCGATCCGCTGCTCTTGGTCGCCAGCCAGCAGGGTAAAACTGATACCAGGTGCGGTCGTCGGTACCGCTTCGCTTGGAGAGTCTGAAGCGACCGGCTCGGCGGTAGTGTTGCCGGAGTCGCCAGTGGGACCGGTCGCCTGAGCGAAGCAATCGTTTGAAATCGACTGCAGCCAAGACAGCGAGGTAACGAAGGCAAAGAGCCACAGCGAACGGCGCGCGGACTTCAAACGAGTTGTGGACATCTTTCGCATGGCGGCTCAATCGGAGTTGGTGGGTTTTTTTCGTTCGGAAAATTGCGGGAGGACTCGGAACAGAACGAAGAGGCAGGCGACGATCGCCAGCGCGATGACGATGTTTTTCCAGCGGCTTGGCACCTTAGCGTCGGGATTGTCGGCGCGCTGAGGCTGGGCTCGTTCGCTAGGGGTGGCGACGGTTTCGCGGTTGTCGGTCACCAACGTCACTTGGTCGATATGCACGGTGCCCGACGTCGGCTCGATTTGCTTGAACACGATCGCCAAGCGCGCCTCGACGGCGTCGTCGGGGGCGGTCGCCGAGAGAGTATGCGGGACCCACTCACCTTCGGGGGTCCAACCATTTGCGAAGTAGAGCTCGCGGAAATCGAGCATTTTGTCGCTCTCGAACGGTGCGCCGAACTCGCTATAAAATTCGATCTTCGCGACGGCTAGGTTTCTTGTGCCAGCGATTGACTCATCGGGTCGCACTAGGCTGTTGAGCGAGGTCGTAACGGTGTCGCCAGGCGTGACCTCGATGCTTTGAGTGACTCCGCAGAAGCCATCGTGCACTCCGGGAAACCCTTGCAGCTTTAGTGATGCATTGCCCTCGAGCTTCGTGTCGGTCGACACTTGAACGTTCGCTTCGCCAACCGGCTGGTGGGCAAACACCGACCACCCGGCCAACGATCCTCCCTGCTGCTCGAATCCCGCGTTGGTCAACATTTTGCGAGCGCTATCGGCAACGGGAAGGTCGGTTTGGGGCGAGCTGCCGTTTGGTTGTGTGGCTGCCACGACTTGCAAACGTTGCAATGTCAAATCGCCGGGGCCATCACTCCGGCCCGATCGCCAATTTGGAAAACCTGCCGACGCGGTCACGCATATCGAACTGGTGCAAAGTAGTACCAAGCAAACCGCTCGAAAGCCTACGAATCGCCAATGGTCGCCTGCCTGCGCGTTCGATAAGGAAAACTGATCGACCATACGGCTATTGTTCGGCTATCGGCTGCGGTTGCGAATCGGCGTTGGTTGGCCCTCGAGCGCGAAATCAAAAACGTTCGATCCCGAGGCGACTTGCACGCGAAAGCCAGACTGTGACGGGTCGGCATACTTGCGCGGAGTGATAGCTCGCCCCCCAGGTGCTTCGCCCGGAATTTTCGCCGGTATCAATTCGGATGCCGAAATGGTAACCAAATAAGCACCGGGGCTGACGCCACCTTCCGAGCCGGTGCTGAGCGAGTACTCGCCTTCGGCGTCGACCAATCCAACGGCCGGTGCGCCAGTGCCACCTTCGGGAAAGAAATAAACAGTCCCGCGCACCGTCTCGCTGGCGGCAAGCGGACTGCCGTTGAGGGTGATTTGTCCCGATACGTTGGCCAATCCGTTACCGCATCCAGCGAGTGTTAGGACGCCACCGACCAACAACAGCAGGCTCACGATGCGACCGCCGGCCGCCGTCGAATTTCTTGTGTGTTCAAGGCTCACTGCTATCTCCCTCCGACTCAGCGGAATTGGCCGATTCTGGTTGATCTTCTTCGGTAGGCTTGGCAGTTGGCTCAGTCTCGTCGGGCGGTGTCGGCTTCGACTCTGGCCCGTCAACGGCTGGCCCGTCAACTGCTGGCTCGACTTCAAGTTCGTCGACTTCGGGCTCGTCGACTTCCGGCTCGGGGGGAGCGATGACCGTGGGGCCTGCCGACGAGTCGAGTTTGATGTCGTACTCGTTTGCGCCCCCTTTCACGACGAAGCTCAGTCCGGAAGTGAGCGGATCAGCGTAGAGGGCTGGTGTGATCGGTTTGCCCGAGGGAGCGTCGTCGCCACCTTTTGGCGGCACCGACTCCAGCACCTGCACCGATACTAAATAGTCGCCGGGTACAAGCGCCGACTCACTGCCAGTCGAAACGCTGTAATTTCCCGATTCGCCAATCAGCCCCGTGCAGGTGGCGCCTCCCTTTGTCGGGCGAAACACGACCATACCGCGCTGCGAACTCGTGATATTCACTGGCTTGTCGTCTAAATAGACGGTGCCGGTGACCTTAGCTGTGAGGTCGGTGCATCCGGTCATCAGCAACCCAACGCCCGAAAGTAACAACAGACACAACTTATTGGTTCTTGAGATAGCCATGGCAGTCGATCCACATCGGTTAGAATTGGGCGTTGATGACTTCGCCACCATCGCGAGTGCAACTAGTGCGGTACAACACGTTGTCGACGGAATCGCTGACAAAATCGGCCGACCCGTCGGCGCGGGCGAAATTCGCACCACCTGGGTGCAGACTGCGGAACCCGCGCTGCTCCCACCAGAACGCCGGATCGATCGCTTCGGCGGGCAACGACATGAGGTTGTTGAGCGGCGTATTGCAACTGCACCAGTCGCCGTCGGAATAATACAAGGCCGAGTGGTAGTTATAGGCGGGCACATCTTCGCCGATCATGAAGGTATTGCTCGTGCCATCAGTGACCTTCGCAATTTTGACCGGCTGGCGCCACGACTGACGAAAAAAGATGCCTCGGCAGCGGACGTCGCGGTGGCAATCGTGTTGTGTGGAAAATCCTGGTGCCGGCTTGTTGTAGTTTCCGCTGGGATATTGCGAAGCCGAATTGGTAAACGTCGTGCCGTTTGTCTCACCCACGACGGTATCGCCGAGGACCCCCTTGTAACTCGATAGCGCAACGTTAACTCTCGACCAACCGTATTGCTGGCTCGATGTCTGCTGCACCGCGGGGTCGGACGGGCACTGAAGAATCGGAAGTTGCGTCGCCATTAATTCAGGTACCGAGACACCATTCTTATTCGAACCGAGGCCGAATCCGGGCGCAGGCGATCGGCCTCGACCAATTTGCCAAACCCCTTCGAAGGCACCACCCTGTTTGAAGCGATCGTAAAGTGGTTGTTGTTCGAGCTGCGGCAATATCTGTAGCACCCAACCAGCCGCCGGTCCTGCCCCTTCGCCACCATCGGTTCCTGGGTCGAGTCCCATGCTGATGGGGAAGTGACCGTGGACATCGTGGCTGGTGAGCACGGCAAGGGAAATATTTTTCATCGAGTTCAGACAAGTCATACGTCGTGCCGACTCGCGTGCCGACTGCACCGCCGGCAGTAGCAGCGCGACCAAGATGCCGATGATGGCAATCACCACCAATAGCTCAACCAATGTAAATGCCAAAGAAATTCTTCGACGCTTCGCGACAGACATGGCTAGTTACCCCATCGGAAAAGAATAGTGAGCGAATGAGTACGCGCCGCCAGGCCGACTCGTTCGCTGTTCGTGACAGGTGACCTGTGCACGACTCAGAGTAGAAACTTAATCAGTTGAGTGACGCTATCAACATCGAAACGTTACCGAAACTGTTTCGTACATGCTAACCTGAATTGCGGCGGCTGTCAATCATTTGCAAGCGAATGGGACAAAAAAATCGCTGCGATTGGTTGATGAACTGTTGGCTCTTGGCTGATTTGTTGAATAAATTGTCGACTCCGCTTGACACGGTGACGATGTCGATCAACACTTAATGAAACAGTTACATATTTCGCCGAAAGTAGGTCTTTCGATGCCCTCAATTCGTGAAGTTGCCAAACAGGCCGGCGTTTCCATCGCCACCGTTTCTCGTGTCATTAACGGTGCCGAGGGGGTTGCTCCCGGACTGCATCGCAAAGTGAGCGAAGCCGTCAAGACTTGTCGCTACGAGCCCTCGGTCGGCAAGCGGTCGCTTTCCTCGATTTCGCTGATTTATCCCGAAGGCGTATGGATCGGATCCCCTTACGATTCGGCTTGTGTGCAGGGCATGGCCGACGCGATGCGCGAGACCAATTTCGACTTACTGCTCGTCGACGTGAAACGCGACAAACTGGCGTCTGAGACAATGAAGCAGTTCTTCACGAGAAAGGGAGCATTAGGAGCAGTCGTGCGGTCGACTTCTTCGGCCCGCACCGCAATTAGCCAATGGGCGGTCGAGGGGCTTCCGCTCGTGGTACTCGGCGATCACTTCGATTGCCCCGATCTGCCGTTCGTTTACGCCGCGTCTTCATCGGCCAGTCGGCAAGCGGTCGAACACTTGGTTTCATTGGGTCACACGCGGATCGCGTTTGCCGCGTGCGATCGGGACGATGGCGACCATTTCGACCGCCTCACGGCCTATCGGACGGTACTCGAGTCGCACCAAATTTACGACGAGAAACTCGTTTGCCGAGTGCCACCGCAACGACTCGACGGAGCGCAGTTGCTACGCAACATGCTGGGAATGCCAAACCGACCCACCGCTGTGTTTATTGCCGATCCACTGATTGCCGTGGGGGCCATCAATGAAGCCCACCGCCTTGGGGTTAGAATTCCCGACGACTTATCGATCGTGGGTTTCGACGATTGCGACACGCGCAAGTCCGTTTACCCTCACATGACGGCCGTCTGCCAAGATGCGACGGTCCTCGGTCGGGCGGCGGTCGAGAACCTGCTGAGTCAAATCGAATCGGCACCGACCACGAAGCGTCATGCGACGACATTCGAGGCTTGGTTTGAAGTCGGCAGCACAACCGGTCCCGCGCCGGAGAGCCCCGCGCGAATTCTTCCCTCGGGCGCGCGAATGCACAGCTAGAGTGCGATGATTGGTCGGTTCATCGGAGCAGACAGCGAGCGCAAACAAAAAGCGGGGTTGAGTCATGCTCAACCCCGCTCGCTTTTCTACCGCTTATTTGCAAGTTACTTGCGACTGGCAACTACTTTGCGTCCGGCGACAATCGCGACGCCAGCGAGAACAAGTAGTGCGACCGACGTGGGCTCGGGAACCGCCGAGGCACGTGTGAGTGATAGGTCGTCGATCAACACGAGGCCGGCTGGCAAGTTGTCATCAATCGGGCCAATTCCTTGGCTGAATTCAATGAACGCCGCCGTGGCACCGGCCGGGACGGGACCAAGGTCGTAGGTGATTTCGGTCCAGGTTTGAGGATTGATGGACCCTTGAAAAAACTGATTGCCGCTGTTCGACAGGATGTTGCCCACGCCGTCCAAGTAGCGCAAGGCGAAGAGGACGTTGCCGGTGCCGCCGGCGGTGCCCTTCGCCCAAAAGCTTAGCAGCGGGTTGTCACCCACGATGAGGGGTTCGATGCCACCTTGTTCGATGGAATTTTGCAGCATGACGGCGGCATTAAACGCGGGCGAACTGAGTTGGGCCGCGAAATTGCCCGTGCGAGCGTCGGTTGACAGGCTGTAGCCCGAAGCAGCTCCCAGCCAAGCTTCGGCCGGAGTCGACATGCCGACAGTTTCGAATCCGCCATTGGCGAAGCCATTGATGGTCATCGCCGAGCCGTTGGCCGCGACGGAAGTGACGAGCGCCACGCTAAGGGCACTCACGAACAGTTGTTGTACGCGAATCATTAGAAATCTCTCCCAGGGCAGCATTGCCCTCATCCAAATGCTCCGACTACGTGCGACTACGCCGCCGCTGGTAAATCGAAGCTCCGCAAAAAAGAAGAATCGCCACTTTGCACAACGCAAAGGATTGTCGAAAAGTCCGCTGGCCAGCGTGTTCCAGTTCGAGCCGACCGCCAAAGTCGAGTCGTCCTGGAGAAACAGTAACTAATCTGTTACATTCATTAGGTTAACCGAAGAAACGGGAATCACAAGAAGAAAGTCAGAAGATTTCTGAAATATTTTCACGCGGAACGACACCAGTGCAGAAACAGTTTCTTTATGGCTCGCCGCGCGCCGCATCAGCTTTCGCGACGTCGTGCAAATCGGCTTTGCCAAATCAGCGCCGAGCACGCGAGCACGGCGAGTCCGACGAGTGAAGCGGGTTCCGGGACCGATGTGCCTGCTCCAGCCGACAGGATGACAGAACCCGAGAGGCCATTGCCGAACGACGAACGCCACAGCGTGTAGTCAGCCGCTACGACCAAACCGCTCGCGTCTCCGGTGCCGTTGCCGTTAAGTGCGGCGGCGCTTCCACCAAGGTTATCACGCCACACGGTGTAGTCGGCCGCGTCGACGACGTTGTCGAGGTTGAAGTCGCCCGGGATCGGGTCAAAGACTTCGACTTTAAGGTCGTCGATTTCAAGAATCGAAAAGCCACCGGGAACGGCACCCGTGGCGGCAACGAACTGCACGGTCACGCCACCGACGACATTACTGCCGAGCGTCGTGAAGAACTCGAAGTACGTGAAATCAGTAGGAGGAACTTGGCCTGGATCAAACAGCGGGCCACCACCAAGCAAGACAGCTTTGGAAGTTCCCCCCCCTTCTTGCTCGGAGAAAAACTCGGCAAATTGCACGCCCCCGATGCCAAATTCACCGCGAGCGTAAAACGATATTTTGGCGGGCTGGAATGGCTGCACGATGCCGACGCCATTGTTGGGCTGCTTGACGACTGCCGCGCCGCCATTCGCAAAGAAGTTTTCGATTCTGCCGAAATATTCTCCCTGTGGTGCGCCACCGGTTTCAGTGGTAAACGACATCAGCGGGTTGCTAGCCGTAAAGTCTTGCCAGCCAAAGGGAGCCAATCCCTCGTCGAGGATCGGGTCATAGATCTCAAAATTGCCGTTGATGAGGTTGAGTTCGACAGCCGAGGCAAGCGGAAACGCACAGCCGAGCGTGCCGCAAAGCCCGACGACAAAAATCCGTAGTGACTTCAACATCTGACACTCTCCCAAAAAAATGATCAAGAAGGCGCACCGAAAAGTTTGCTCTCATAGCCCGAAGTCAACCATGACACTGCCGTCGGCAATTGCTTGTCAACTAGCGAAAAACCGACAGAACGAAGCACTCCTGCCCCGCGTGAGACTCACTCCGCAAAAATCAATGCCCTGGCAACCGGTCAGCCAACAGTTGCTCGCAAACCGCCAAAGTTCGCAAACGCAACTCGACACTTCCCGTGCCCAACAAAAGCTCCAGAGCCGCTACCGGAACTGTTCAGTAACATTTACTTCAAGCTTAAACCACCTCTTCCGTTTATGCAAGTAGATTTGCACAAAACGACTAAACACGAGCGCATCTCGCGAAGTTAACCGGTTGCTGAGAATCGCATCGCAGCGTTAAGCGGCCGGTGAGGCTTGAGAAGAGCGTAGCTCTCTGTTCCCATAAGATGTCGTAGTGACATTGCCCGAAAGTTCAGGGCTTGCGACAGTGGCTATGGTATGCCGAAAGCAGTTATCCGTCTCCCTTTGGGGAAGTTGGCTAAGCGTTAGCAATGGGTGAGAGCTTGCTCGACCCCCGCTCCTTCGTGAAGCAGAGCCATCAGTGCTCGCGTGATGCCGCCTGGGTTCTCGTGCTGTATCACGTTGCGTCCGTAGACGATTCCGGACACGCCCTGCGTAAGCAGTCGAGCGGTTCGTTCGAGAATCTCTGCGTCGGAGACTTTGCCGCCGCCACGAACCAACACGGGAATGCCGCTGGCCGCTTCGACAACTCGATGATACTCGTCAACATCATCGGTTGGATCTGCCTTAATGACATCGGCGCCGAGTTCAACTGCTTGCCGAACCAGATGGATGATCTTTGTGTCGTCGCCATCAACCATGTAGCCGCCCGCTTCTGCGTTGGGGCGAAAGACCAACGGTTCAATCATCATCGGCATTGCATAGTGATCGCATTCACGCGTCAGACAATTAATGTTAACCACGCATTGATGGTTGACATCGGGCGCCCCGGGAATCTGAAAAAGATTGACACAAACGCAGGCCGCATCGAACTGCACCGCCTGGAGGGCTGGTTCGGCAATCATCTCGCTATAGCGGCACTCGGGTAGGGCGCTGCCATAGATGTTGGCAGTATCGGTTCGCAACACGAGCGACGGCTTGTGGCGACCTGGGATCGATTGCAGGTGCCGCGCTTGGCCGATTGTGAGTTGGATTGCGTCGGGAGCCGCCGCGACGATCTGTGGCACGACTCGTGCCATGTCTTCGATGCCACGAAGGAATCCAGCTTGGTTGAAAAAGCCGTGGTCGATCGCCACGTCGAGGCAACGTTGTGATTCTGGATGGAAGAGCCGATTCAGGCGGTACGTCTTGGTCAATTATTTGCCTTGTTGGAAGTGCATTTTGCTCTTGTGTCCGCTAGATGAGCGCCCGGCTTGATCGAACCACGGCAGGAGCCGATGTCCAACAATCGAAAGATCGGCAGACGCTCATAGACGGGCGAAGCGATCAAGTTCGCCCCGCGTCACATCCTAGTCCGAGTTACCCTCAGTTCCAGGCGATTGGGCTTACATGGTGTATTGAGGAATCTTCAACAGTTCGCCATCTTTCAGCGCCGACTGGTGGGCAACGATACCTGCCACTGTCATGTTCAGCGATTGAGCGATGTCGACCCAGGGTTTGCGATCTCTGAGGATGGCGTCGACGAACTCGCTTGTAAGATAACCGTGCGAGCCGCCGTGACCTCCGGCATTGACAGTTGGCGGAAGGGGAGGCTTTGTAGTGTCCACCTTGCTTTGGTTATTAACCTGGCCGTAGACCCGCCCTTGCTCGCCACCGGCGCTCGGCAGATCCCAGCAGACAGCCATCCGCGACATGCCACCTTCGCTGGTTCGTAGCAATGCGATTTCAGAACCGAATGGATTCTGATAGCTGTTGTTCTCCGCTTGCAGATGGGGAACCGCGCTCGGCATACCCATGCACGAGACCTCGACAAAGCTGCCTCCTGTTACGCCGATATAAAAAGCGGTCGCATGCGTTGGATACCATTGCGGTGGCAGTCCCTTGCGCCACCCGTTGGCGTCGACCATTCGTGTCTTGGGGTTATAGCCGCCGATGGGAGTCGGGAAGTAGTGATAGTACTCCCCCTCTGAATAGACGATCTTGCCGAAATCGCCGGCTCGATAACGCTGATGTTTGGCGTACAAATCCGCATGAAAATAGGAAGTCTCAAACATCATGTACGTCAGACCAGTCCGCTTGACCGCTTCGAACAGCCGATCTGCGTCTTCGAGCGACCCATAAACGGCAGGCACTGCGGAAGCGACGTGCTTTCCGTGCTTCAAGGCGGCAATAGCGAGCCGCGCGTGACTGGGCGCGTCGGTGGCGATGAACACCGCCTCGATGTCGTCGTCCTCGATCATCTCTTCGCACGAAGCATAGGTCTTCTCGCAGCGGCAAGCCTTAGCCAATTCCGCGCGGCGTTCGGGAATGAGGTCGGTCACTGCAACGATTTCAACATTCGGGTGATCCTGGAAGCCAAACTGCGCGCCGAAAGAGCAGAACCCATACCCGGCAATGCCGACACGAATCTTGCGGTCCGAGTAAGCCTCCCAAGGCTTCGCACTGCTCGGCCCCGCTTGTGTCTCGTCAAAGCCAGCGATAATTTTTCCCGCGGCGTCTTTGGGAGCATCCTGGCCTGAAGCTTGACCGGCCAACGCGGCGACTCCGATGAACGCTCCCGCGCCGCCAACGCCATGGAGAAAGCCGCGCCGCGAGATGCCGTTGCTAATGGGTTGTTCTGCGTTTTTCATTGTGAAGTTCCTGACCAAGTTTGTAAGCTTTTTTGGGCCAAACTACCGTTTCGTCTGGCGAGATGGTTTGTCGCTCGCCGTGCCACCAGAATGTTGTTGTGTGTGTGTTAATGTTCACATTAAACATATTTTAGCAATCACCACACCGCTGTCAACCCAATCGGCAAGCCACTCCAGTCAACTGAGTTTGCAGCTCGGATGCCCAGAGCCCTGCACCCTTTCCGAGTGGTTCGTTCGACACCGTTCCTCAAGCGCCGAACTGGCCTTGTCGGCCGAGTTCCACGACACTCACGCCTAGCATCCGCCCGAATGCGGCAATGGCCTCGGCATGTTCGCCGAGAACCAGAGCGCTGTGATGTGTTCCTCCGGCGCGGGAATAAGCCTCCAAAAAATCAACGACTTCGACCCGCGGACGGATCCAAATGCGCACCATGTCGTGCATCGCCGGGGCGACCGAATCGTCTTCGGCGAGAACGTCCACCGGGGCCACAATCAACGAGAAATCATCGCCGGGGCCAGGCGCTAAATTGACGAACACGGCCGGACCGGGTCTGGCCGAGCAGGTGAGTACCGCTGGACTGTGGCCTCCGATAAAGGGGAGTGGCTTCTCAAAAATGCGCGGCTTGTCGCCGGCCACAGCGGGATTGATTTCGCCCATGTGCGAGAGGAAGAGACTGCCACCCGCCCAATCGACGCAAAAGATTTCGGTAAAGGTGACTACCGTAAACGCCCGCGCCAGAGCACCGACCAACGCGGCGGTCAACACGTCGCCTTCGCCGGCGTAACCGAGGCCTCGCTCCATCGCTTTCGACAGTTCGAGAAATGGCATCGTGCATGCTTGGCGGTCCGCGCTGTCGAAGGCCTGAAAGTTGACGCTCAGGCCCTGATAGTCTCGGGCCTCTAACAGGCGACGGAGTCCAAGACCGACTCGCACCGCACGTTCATGCGTCTCTTCGGATAGTTCGCAAGCGAAACGCTCTTTGTCGCTGGCTATCTCGTTCGCGACCTCGTCGGCGGTGATTGTCGCAATCGCCTCGTCCAATGGTCGAAGATCGATCTCAGATACTTCAACACCGAACCGATTGGCCAGGACGTCATCAGCCACGGCAAAGTCGCCCATGCCGGCAAAGGGCTTGCCGATTCGCAATACGCGGCTGCCATTGAGGTGGCGAGCTGCGGCTGCAGCCCGCACAAGGTCGGCGACGCGATGCAAGGTGCTTGACTCGCTCAAGTGGCCGGCCACAATCTCGAAAGGTCGCTGGCGGCGGCGCAGCATCGACGCAAAGTCCATCACGCCATGCACGCCGTGGTTGAGCATGATGCGGTCTGGCGAAACATTCAGGCCGAAATTTGCATCCATCGAGGTATCGAGGATGATGATTGGTAGTCGCGTTCGGCAGAATGCATCAATCGACTCGAGCGATGGGCTGTAAGCCAAGTGCAAAGTCACAACACAATCGGCCCCGCCAGCTTCGAGTTGTTTGATGGCAGCATCGAACTCGTGGGCGACACAACAGATGGAAGTCGTTTCGACCGCGACGCCACAAGCTTGCAGCGAGGCTGAGGATTCGCGAACAAAACTGGCGAAATTGTCGCGTAACTCCGGCAGCAGTTCGTCGTATAGCTTCAAGTAAAACGGTACGAGTCCGCACTTGATTGGTTGAGTCACCGTTAGGTCCTTCATCATGGGCTGTTGGATGGGAATTCATTAGCTCGAAGAGGAGACGCTGTAGTTGCGTTTCGCGACGTCTGTGAACAGCCGGCTGGAATTATTGAAAAACAGATCCTCGATCTCACTTGCGGAAAGGTGGGCGCGACTGTAAACAGCGGTTGAAAATCAGAGCGCCTGGCGGAGCCGAGCAGCAGTTGAAAAGTGAAGCGCACAGCTGTGCAGCTGGTGAAACTTGGGAAGATGGCGGCGTAGCCGCTAGCTTTCCCAAATTCGCACTGGAGGCACC
>JBGSRO010000194.1:0-31985 GCA_041737535.1 Pirellulales bacterium
GGTGCCTCCAGTGCGAATTTGGGAAAGCTAGCGGCTACGCCGCCATCTTCCCAAGTTTCACCAGCTGCACAGCTGTGCGCTTCACTTTTCAACTGCTGCTCGGCTCCGCCAGGCGCTCTGATTTTCAACCGCTGTTTACAGGTGGTAACCCGAATCAAATGACATCGCGTGCGCCGCAAATATACGACCTGTATGCCGCCGATGGGCTCGCGCCTGGTTTTGACTCTCAGCCCGATGTGGGTATCGATCCCACAACTGTCGGTTGGACGCTATTGGGATCGGTCGATACGAGAAGCCTCGGCGAAAACGGTCAGCATGGCGTGAGCTTCGCCGACGATACTGGCCTGCTCGGCAACTTTCGCTACTTCACGATGGCTGCATTTGGCGGTACGAGTACGAATATGTCATTTTTTAACTACTTGCACACATTTTTTGGTGAGATCGACATCATCGAAGCCGTAGTGGAACCGGTTGGGCTCGCCGGCGATTTCAACGGCGACGGCTTTGTCGATGCGGCTGACTACACAGTCTGGCGTGACAACCTCGGCGCGTTAGACGAGTCGGCTTTCTCCCCCGGTACAGGTACCGGCGGTGGAAGTGGTATCGATGGCGACGACTACAGTTTGTGGCGTACGAATTTCGGTATGTCTAGTAGCCCGAATCTCGTCGGCAGCGCTGCTGGCGTGCCCGAACCATCGACGATTGTTTTGCTCGCCTGTGCTGCTGGCCTCTCCGCTTTCGGAATTCGCCAGACTCGCAGGTAATCTTCCAGGCGTGTCGATGCGATTGCCCCCAGCACTGCCACGGGCAGCGGTGGTGCTGGGGGGATCGCTGAACATGGCGATTAGGCAATGGTCGGAAACGCCTGGTCCAATGGCGTCGTCCAATGGCGTCGATTTGCCAAAGTTTTACTCGACAACATGATCCTCGAAGGGACTGCTACCAGTTGTTGATTGCTGGCTTGCGAGCTATTTTGTAGGGTGGTTCTTTGCTTGGCGGCGTGTTCCGTTTTGGGTGGGTTAGCTCTCGGGGGTCGATTGGATGCGAAGGATCAATGCTCGATTATTCTCCCCAGACGGTTTGTGGTTGGGTGTCGTCGTTGCGCTAATGGCAATCGCCGGTTGCAGCAATGGGCCCCGCATCGTCGAAGCGGAGTTGCCCGAGACCAAGGCGCGGCTCATGGAGATTGCGCGGGCCTACTCCGATTTCACCATGAAAAACAGACGTCCTCCGCAAAATGTTGCTGAGTTAAAGCAATCGCTCACTAGCGAAAATCCAGATGAGACGTTGAATTCGCCTCGCGACGGCCAGCCTTTCGTGATCTGCTACGACGTGAATCTCAACAACGTCGATTGGGCTTCCAGCGGAACCGAACCGGTCATGGTTTACGAGCGGGAGGGTGAAGACGGCAGGCGGTGGGTCGTTTGTCCGCCAGGTATGATTCTGGAAATGAATGACGAGACTTTTCGCAGCGCCAGCTTTCCACCAGGCCATAAACTGTTGAACTAGAATTTTTATCGATAGTCGTTCTTAAGGAGCAAGACATGTCTCGCCGGAACTACCAACCCGCTTTTACGCTAGTCGAGCTATTGGTGGTGATTGCCATTATCGGGATTCTCATAGCGCTTCTGTTGCCGGCGGTCCAAGCCGCTCGAGAGGCCGCCCGCCGTACGCAGTGTATTAACAACCTTAAGCAAGTCAGTCTCGCCATTCATAGCCACATCGATACGTTAAAGACGTTCCCGACAGGTGGCAGCGCTGTCGGATCGGCCCGGACTTTAAGGAACGGACGTCCCGTGAGTTACACCGAACAGGCCTGGTCGTGGCCTTACCAGATTTTGCCGCAAATCGAACAGCAAAACTTGTACGACAACCCCGTCGATCGATTTGTATACAGCACACCGATTGAGATGTATTACTGCCCCTCGCGCCGCCCCCCCATCGCGATTGGTGCCGGTCCTTGGCAGTTCCGCCCAATACCGACCGCGATGACCGACTATGCCGGTAATGCCGGCTACCCCGATCCCAACGACAACGATCCTGACCTAAACAAGCGAGATCGGCCAAACTTCACGGCGACTCCGATGCTTGGCAAAGGCAAGAACGGCGTCTTTCGTGTGAATTTCATTTATCCGCTACCGCTGGCGATCAGGAGCATCAGCGATGGCATGTCGCAAACAATCCTCATTGGCGAGAAGCGGCTCAACTCCAACTTCGTCTTGACCGAGAATCAGCCCGGCGATAACGACGGCTATGTCGGTGGCTTCCAAGACGACGTGGTCCGCTGGGGCTACTACGAACCCGCGCCCGACTGGAGTGGACCTCAGTTGTTGGCTTCTCAGTTGCACCCGAATAACTACCAATTCGGCGGCCCCCACCCGGGCGTTTTTATCATGGCCTTCTGCGACGGTTCAGTACACACCATGCGGTACGATGTCACCCTCGACGCATTCAGGGCCATGTGCATTCGCAACGACGGAGTCGTTGTGTCCGACGGTGATAACGGGCTTTAATCGATTGGGCACTGACCAAGGGCTCATAAATCAGCCCTAGCCGACGAGCTACGAGGTTGTGAAAAAATGGGACTGGCTCCGCACCCAACCGAGTTCGCGCGACGCAGCGGTTCAAAGTGCGGTGCCTGTCCCACTTTTTCACAACGTTTGCGCTCAAGCTATGTGAATAAATGGGACAGGCACCACGGATGATGCCACTTGGCGGGACAAAGCCAATGGGCCGTAGAGCCAGTCCCATTTATTCACAGCCTCTACGTCTCGTCGGTCGCTTAGCGAGGGGGTAGAGTTCCGATTCGGTCCTGTCGGTACGAAGCCATTCGCGCATCGTGTTCACGATTTCGGGATGCTCGCTGGCGATGTTTTTCGTTTCCCCAATGTCATCGTCTAGGTTGTAGAGTTCGATGTTGGTGTTGCCGCGACTCGTGTTCCTTACGACCCCCTTCCACTTACCCATACGAATCGCTTGCTGTCCGCCATAGCCAGCGAATTCCCAAATCAAGTGGTCGCGGTTTTTCAACTTGCCTTCGCCGACAAGGGCTGGCAACAGGCTGATGCCGTTCGCCTCAGCGGGGACATCGGCATCGATGGCTTCGCAGAACGTCGGCAACAAATCCCAGAAGGCCGCGATGACATCTGACTCTGTGCCCGGCTTGGTCCGTCCCTTCCAGCGAGCCACCATGGGCACTCGAATGCCACCTTCGTAGATCGACCCTTTGAATCCACGCAACTCGCCAGCCGATTCAAAATATTCCGAATCGGATCCCCCCAGCCGATTGTATGTCGGGCCGTTATCGCTGGTGAACATGATGAGCGTTTGCTCGGCAAGATTCAGCTTGTCGACCAAGTCGACGATTTTGCCAACGTCGCGATCGAGGTGGCTGATCATGGCTGCGTAGCCGGCATGTGGCGATGGGTGTTCGAGATAGCCGTTATGTTTGTAGTCGTGTTCGGGCAACTTCCCTGTGTACTCGGCCAGCGAACCTTCTGGCACTTGAATCGAAAGGTGCGGAATCGCGACCGGCACGTACAGGAAAAACGGTTCGTCTCGATGATCGCTGACGAATTGCAAGGCCTCGCGGGTGAATTCATCTTGCGAGTATGTTGCGCCGTTGAGGCTCTTGCCGTCGTTTCCTGGATACTGAACTTTCTCCGCATTTCGCCACAGAAATCGCGGATAGTGATTGTGTGCGTGCCACTGACAGTTGTAACCGAAGAACAGATCAAACCCCTGCGTGTTCGGATCGCCGGAAGTGCCAACATGTCCGAGCCCCCATTTGCCGATCGCCGCAGTCGCGTAGCCTCGCGATTCTAGCAGCTCGGCAATGGTGACTTCATTGGCCGGAATTGGTCGCTGCCCTGGATATTCCCAGCCAAACTTTTCTTTGAGTCGCTGCAATTGTTTGTCTTCGCCGTTGTCGCGAATGTAGGCGTGAGCCGGTGACTTGCCCGTCATCAGCACGCACCGCGAGGGTGCGCAAACGGGGGATCCACTATAAAACTGAGTCAGTCGCACCCCTTCACTCGCGAGTCGATCAATGTAGGGAGTTTGAATGATTTTCTGTCCGTAGCAACCCAATTCGTTGTAACCAAGGTCATCGGCAACGATCAGGATGATGTTCGGTGAGGCAGCGTCGGCGACAACCGCCATCGCAAACAGCATGGTCGCCGCGCGAGGGAGCATGATCATCAATTGAAGTCTTGTGCACATATACAAGAACTCGAGTTTGTTTTGGAGCCTTTTTCTGTTTCAACGTTCGGTCGCCGAAGGCAACCTCTAAGGTATCTTACAGACAGGGAAGTCGTCTGTCTCAACAATGAACTTCCCCGCCCGAACCGACTTGGCAAGACGAAAGGGGTTTCGCTCGGAAGCGACGAACCGAGTGCGATCGACTCCATTCTAACGCCAGATGGCTCGACTCCGGGGCAGATGCGAATTACCCTACTTAATCGGGGTTTTGATTTCTGCCACTTGGGTTTTGTCGCCATGACGCCCACCGAATCTGAAACTCGACCAGTCAAGTCTACCGCGCCTCAAGTCGCGCGGCGAATTGCCATGTGGTCGGGACCGCGAAATATCTCGACCGCCATGATGCGATCGTTCGACAGCCGACCCGACACTGTGGTTTGCGACGAGCCCCTCTACGCTCACTACCTGACGCAGACACAATACGACTTTCATCCGTGCTACCGGGCGACCACAACACCGATAATGAGTTTGGGGGTAATTACCCCCAAACTTGTCGGTTTCGGGGGTTCGATGGTCCGCCCGCTCAGGAAGTCGGCCAGCACCTTCGCATAGGCCTCTCGGCTCTCATCGGTGCCGTATTTGCCTAGGTAGATGATCCGCTGGCCAATCTTTACTTTTGCCCTGCCAGACGGTTTGTGCAGACGATAGGCGGGAATACTCGGCTTTCGTGGCATACCTGCTCCAAAGTTTGGGGGTACGACTACCCCCGAAGATTGCATACAGGCAGCCCCGCCGGACAACGGCAGGTTACGCTAAGTACCGTACGCCAAAGAACTTAGGGCAAATGGGCACGACAGAACTCGAATCTGTGACCTCTTGCATGTCAAGCAAGCGCTCTAACCAACTGAGCTACGCGCCCTCAATTTTGACGGTCGATTCGTCAATACACAAATATAACATTGCCACAGTCGTTTGCCAGTGGGTTTCGGCCTCGACGCTATTCGAACAATAACAGGCCCAGGTTGTCGGGCGGCGACGTTGTGGCCGCGGGCCAATTGGTCGTCGGGCCGCTGGGGTTTTGGCGACGGATGTTGATCGCCCAGGCGGCGCGGAGGCTGGGTGGTTCGGGGACGAGTTCGCTCCAGGAGATTGCCAGCTCGATTTGCCACGCATCGCCCGTCTCGGCTTGAGCGACGTACCATTTGGGATTCCATGTTTTGTCGCCCCAACAGGCGTCATGGGTTTGGCCCCGGTGGTCGACCGTTAGCTCATAACAGCAGCGATAGTCGCGGTCGGTGTCGAGCGAGAAGCAAAGTCGATCGCCGGCCGTCAGGTCGGCGTCGCGAGTACGGGGTTGTTTTGAATCGGTCGGCGTGGTCGATGCCGACGCTGTCACGCGTGGACAGTCAGCGGCGATGAAGAGGAACTCGGTATCGCACGCGAGCCAGATTCTTGTTTCGCGCGAATTCGCTTTGTCTCCGAAGCTGATGGTTCGGGCCTTCGACCAAATCTCGTCATGGAGCTGGCCGTCGAGGTGTGGCCGGAGACCGCTGAACTTGCAGGTGGCGATTGGTTTATCGGGGGGATTGGGTGCAGGCTCGGCGAGCCATCGCTCGGCGCGGGCGACGCGTCGCCATGCGTCGTCGGCCGAAGATTTGCCGAGCATTAGAAAGAACCGGTCGGCATCGGCGGCGAAGCCTCGCCCTCGCTGGGCGATGGCCAGCGCGGTGCCAGTTTCCGGTTCGGCAGCGAGCGCCGGTCGCGCCTGACGGATGTATTCTCCCAGTCGACGAGCGCGTTCAAAGCGGTCGTCGCGATTGAGTCCCGATGTTTGGCCATTGGGATTGGCGAGCGCAGCCGCCGACGAGTCGCGTGAGGCGAAATTCGCCAACGGTCGCGTGTCGACTCGGTCGGTGGTTGCCATGCTGGCCACGTGGGCGACTTCGCTGCTGGCGTAATAGTTGATCAGCCAAGCAAGCGATTTCTCGACGAGCGGATGATCGGGATAGCGATGTGCAAGCAGGTAATAGGTATCGGCGGCAAGGTCGAGGCGGCCCGTCGCGCGATAGCCCTCGGCGAGCTGAAACATCAACAGTCCCCCGGCTTCGGGGCGGAGTCCGCCGGTCATGTTGACGACTTGGGCCGACCAGCCGGGATTCGACTGCGAGTAATCGAGCAGCCGGACCAAGTGTTTACGACGCTGAGCGAGCGTCTTGAGTTCTTGCAGATTGCCAATCGGAGCGGCGGCCGTCATGCGACGAGCGCCGCCACCGGGGGCGACGAACAACCCCGTCGTCACGTCGCGGCGCGGCGGCGCGAGTCCCGCTTGTTGATCGATCAGCTCCAGCGCGACGAATGGCGGTGGGGGAATGTGTTCGCGCGAGACAAGACCCCGTGCGACGCTGGCGTATTCTTCGGGCGTTGTGCTCAGACTCGATGCAAACTCACTCGTCGGCACGACGATCGTTCCCTGGCGACCTTCGCCGAGTAGCCCCACGACTCGCTTCACATTGTTGGGTGCGAGGCCGAGTTCTTCGATACCTAGCGAGCGAGTCTGCTCGATGGCTCGCAGGACGATTTGCTCGATCAACTGGTCGGCACCGCACGACGCTTCACCCACGGAATGCGGCACCACGACAACCGTTGGTCGCCACATCAGCAGTTGCACAACAGCCCGCTGCGTGAGCCATTCGGCCGCTTTGCCGTCGCTGCGGGCGCTGAGTCGTTCGAGCAACGACTCGGCCGTGCTGGCGGCGCATTCTTGTTCGTTGAGTTGGAATTGCCACGCTTGGGTACTCGACGTGGCGCCGCATTCGACAAGGGCTTCGGCCAGCGAGCGCTGTTCACCGAGCGACGAACCGGAGAGTAAATTGTCGGAGGCGACGAACAGCCCGTCGGCAGCACCCGCGTGGGCGACTAGTTCGAGTGGCGGCATTGTGGTCGCAGGTGTGGCAAGCCAAATTGCGGCGCCCTCGCCACCGCGACGCTGGGGAGTCCAAGTCACTCCGCCGTCGGTGGTGGCGAGAATTGTACCGAGTTCGCCGATGGCCCACCCACGTCGCTCGTCGACGAATTCGAGCCCACGGATTGGTGTGCGGATCGGTGTCGCGGCCGCTTGCCACGATTCTCCGCCATCGGCCGAGTGAAACACCCGGGTGCCCGGCGCGCCGGCGATCCAAACGTGCGGGCCAATCGTCGCCACGGCCGTTGCGTCGAACAGCGGAGCGGTCTCGCGTGAAAGTGGCGGTGTTGTTGGCGACTGCCAAGTAGTTCCGCCGTCGTGGGTCGCTTGAACGAATGTGTTGCCGCCGACGCGCCAGCCATGCAGGTCGTCGCTCATCGCGATAGCGAAAGTAGGTGCCGCGCTTTCGCTCGCGAAGCGACCTAGTTCGATGGTACCACCGTTATACTGTGCCCAGGCACCACGCTCATCGACGAGAACTCCATTGTCGAGCGAAGTGAATACGGCTGCGCGCCACCGACCTGCAACGGTCGTACTGAGTGGCGTCCAATTGAGTCCGCCGTCTTCGGTTTTGAATGCGCCCGACGGATACATGGCAGAGGATTCGCCAACGACGATTCCATGAGCCGCATCGAAGAACTTGACGTAAATTAACCGCGGCAGCGTCGGCGTCGGAACTGGCAACCAGGTCACCCCACCATCGAGGGTGCGGAGCACGACAGCCTGGCTACGTTGGGTGTAGGGAACCGATTGTCCACCGACGGCCCAGCCTCGCTGCGCGTCGGCGAAGCTGACCGAACTGAGCGTCGACGAGGAGCCCGAAGTTTGCAGATTCCAGTTCGATCCGCCGTCGGTCGTGTGCCAAATTGTGCCGCGATGGCCGACGGCCCAGCCACGTTGCGGTGTAACAAAATCGACAGCGAGCAGCGCCGCATCGCGCTGCATCGTCTCGGCGAGCGGCAGTAGTTCGGCCGCTCGGCTACAAACCACCAGGTTCGCAATGAAGCAAAGTGGCCAAATGAAAAACAAGCAATTTCGGATCATCGTACGACGCTTCCTTGCGTGGGCGGTCCGTTCGCTTACTAACCGAACGGATTGCGATAACAGACATGGCAATTGTAACGATAAGGCGGTCGACCTCCCTAGACGAGATGCTCCGACAACCGGCGCATCGTGCTAGCACGACCGCCCAGGTCACTCCTTCGAGCTACATTTGCGGTACAGCTTCTCTAGTAAGAACTTTCTCGAAATATCAAACTGGCCGAATCTGGTGACCGTCACAGCCATAAATTCTCTCGAAAACATGGTCGCCCGTGTTGGCGACATCTACTCGCTGCCGGCGGTGGCGATGGAGCTCGTCGAGCTGCTCGAAGAGCCCGCCTACGGGTCTCCTTACGAGCGGCCCCAACTCGATGCGTCGCAGATTACAAGGTGCGTCGAGCGCGATCCGGCAATTGCGGCAAAGCTACTTCGGGTCGTAAACAGTTCTGTCATTGGGCTCAGCGGCCGCGTGGGCAATTTGACGCAAGCGGTGGCGATGCTCGGCACTAGGCCACTGAAGCTGCTCGTGCTGGGCTTTAGTTTGCCGAAGCAACTCGAGCGCAGCCTTACTCGCGAATCATTGTCGGCACACTGGCGTGCGAGCATCACGCGAGCCGTCGCCGCGCGGCGGATCGCGAAGCAACATCTCGAGACGAGTGGCGACGATGCGTTCGTGGCGGCACTGCTCGCCGATCTTGGCAAGCTCGTCATGCTCGGCGAGTTGGGCGATAGCTACGCACGGCTCATCGTGCGGTCGCGTGACATGCAACTCGATCTGGGCGAACAATCGCGGCTAGCCTTGGGGTTCGATCACTTTCAGTTGACGGCGGCGCTGCTGGACCACTGGAACCTGCCTCGTTCGATGTCGCAAACTGTGGCCGCGCTTGCGGATCGCTATGAACATCGGCGTCACGATTTGGCACGACAACCACTCGCACGCGCTGTGGTACTCGCCGATTTGATCGTTGAAGTTGTCGAGGGACATTCGCTCAGCGCGATGCCGAGGCTGTGTGAACTGTCGGCAGCCTGGGCAGGCCACGACGTGCGGCAGCTTAAACGACTGGTCGCAGAGATCGATCGCGAGCGGCGCGAATTGGCGAGCGTGTTCGATGTCGCCTTGCCCGACGACGATGAAATGACTCGGCTGGTGGCCGACGCCTACGAGCGTTTGTCGCAGTCCGCCGAAGAGGCACAGAGCATGTGGCCAATCGGTGCGGAGCCTCAGTCGATCGGTCAAACGAATGCGGTCCGCATGGCGGTCGGTGCCGCGATTGCTCAGCCATTTTCGACATTCCGCGAACAATCGAAAGACAACAAAGTGCGAATCGCCTGTACCAAAGAAAACGCAACCCAGCGACTGTTGAGGTCGGTAACGACGGCGATTTTGAGTTGCCGCGGTAATCGCACGCCCCTCTCACTATTACTCGTCGAAGGACAATCGCCACTGGCATTTGACACGGTTGCCGAAGTCTCTGCGCTGCTAGCCGCATCGGTCGCTCAATTGTGGGGTGACGCATCGGTCTTGAGCATCGATCCCGCCACCATTGCCGTGATCGTGCCGGGGTACGATCGGCACGAAGCCAAGCGACTCGCCGATCGTATCCTGGCCAAACAATTGGCTGGTGACTACGCCAAAGGCCAAATCGAGAAACTCAACATCGGTGTCGCCGGTGTCGAGGTCATTTCGCGTGGCTTCGACCCCAACCGGCTCGTGCAAGGTGCCGCCCGCTGCCTGGTTGCGTCCCGCCACAGCGAAGGGCACGCGGTGAAGAGTATCGAGGTCTATTGAGCGTTTGTGGGCCGGGTCGCAGTGTGGCGAGTGTGGTGTCGAAACCGCGGTCATTGGAACTTGTGTTAGTGAGTTCAAGGCTCACTCGCTTGCGCGTCGTGCTTGAACTTTGCCTTCCGCTCGACTTATCGCGCACCAGCTATCGCACTCGATGCGATGCCACGGTAACTTTCGTGGAGCGATAGCCTGGCACGGAAGGCGGAATGTCGACATTCGGTGAGCGTCGCAAAGATCGACGATGTGGCCAAAAATCGTCGTCGCAAACGGTCTTCCGATGCGATAGAATGACATCCACTGATCGATCGAACTACTCACCAAGAAAACGCCATCACCCCTCTTCACCCCACCGTCAACCAACCGCTGAGCGGTTCTGAACGTTCTGAACAAACTAATTGTTCAGAACCCAGCTCGAAACGGCTGACGAACAGCATATTGACGGAAGAATCAGCGATTTGAGCGAATCAAAGTTGACTCGATTAGAGGGGTTTTGAACGTCGAAATCGCTTTTCGTGGAAGCGATTCAAAACGATCAAAACTCGCGCGACTCGGCAATTAGATCAATCGGAAAGAGACCACTGTGGAAAGCGACAGCGACTCGACAGCGACCTTCACGATTCTCCACGTTTCTGACCTGCACTTCGGCCCTTATTACCTGCCGCCGGTGGGCGAAGCGATGCTCGCGCTCGCCGGTAACTTGTCGCCTGATTACATCGTCGCGAGTGGCGATTTTACTCAGCGAGCCAAGCTCAGCGAGTTTGAGGCGGCACGCGACTTTCTCGATTCGCTGCCAAATGTGCCGACGGTTGTCACGCCCGGCAATCACGATGTGCCGCTTTATCGTTTGTGGGAACGCATCACCAACCCCTACGCCAATTATCGCGAGGCGATCAACGAAGAGCTTGACACAGTCACGCAAGGCGACCGCGTGAGCATCGTTGCACTCGATTCGACCGCTCCTTTGCGAGCGATTACCAACGGACGGATTGACCCCACGCAGCTCGATTTTGCCGAGCGTTCGTTCGCCGCTGCCAAGCCGGGTGCACTGCGCGTCGTTGTGGCCCACCATCACTTCGCGCCTGCTCCCGACTACGAACGGACGGAGATTATGCCCGGTGCGAAGCGGTCGCTCGATCGTTTTGAGCGGATGGACGTCGACCTCGTGCTTGGTGGGCACTTGCACCGCGCTTACATCGGCAACTCGCTCGACATCTACCCCGGCCCCGACAGAAAACATGGGATTATCATCGCCCAAAGTGGCACAACGACATCGAGGCGAGGACGGGCCCGTGAGCACGAAAAAAACTCGTTCAATCTGATCACCGTCTCGGAGACTGACATCAGGTTGACTCACTGGATGTTTTTCTCTGATCTGGGCACTTTCGCGCCAGTTAGCGAACACTTGTTCCCGAGGCGACCGCTCGGACACTTCAATTCATGGGTCGTCGGCGCCACAATTGCCGGAGACGCTACGCGCAAATTGGCGACATAGCAGTTGGCCGAAGGTTGCTGGCGGGCAACATGACGCGGTCGCATCGCTGGCGCATTCCCAATCAATTGCACAAACATGCCCCAAGTCGCCGGTGCCGTTTCGCGTTATCCCGCCAGGGCCAGCCTTACTTGGTTTCTGGGGCTGGTAATCGCGAGCGCGATTTTGCTCAGGCTGCCCATCTGTTCGGCCGATGCCGATCGGCCGATCTCATGGCTCGACGCCCTGTTCACGGCCACCAGTGCCTCGTGCGTCACCGGACTGAGCGTTCGTAGTACGCCACACGATTTTTCACTCGCCGGTCAGGCCGTGATTCTGCTGATGATCCAAATCGGTGGCGTCGGCATTATGACACTCACGACGTTCGTTGTGTTTCAGCTTGGCGCGCGAGGGAGTTTGCGGCAACGCAAGGTGCTCGAGGCGACACTCGGAGCGACCGAAAACGCCGACCTACGCAGCATCTTGTTGAGTGTGCTGGGGCTGACCGCCGTTTGTGAATTAGGCGGGTTCGTGCTACTGCTCGGTTACCAACTGGTGACCACCGAGCGGTCGTTTGCCGAGGCGAGTTGGTGGTCGCTATTTCATTCGATCTCTGCATTCTGCAACGCTGGCTTTGCGCTGCAAGACAACAGCCTCTCCGACTATCGCGACGATTTGTTCGTCAACGTCGTCATCATGTCGCTCATCATGATCGGTGGCATCGGTTATCCGGTGCTGTTCGACTTATTGCGTCGACGTGGCTGCACGAGTTGGTCGAGCTATTGGGAGCGACTTCAGTTGCACTCGAAGCTGACGTTGATCGCAAGCCTCGTCCTGTGGCTCGTCCCGGCTCTGCTGTTCTTGGCGGCCGAGTGGGATGACGCATTCGCGGAACTACCGATCGCCTACCGCCCGCTGGCGGCCCTATTTCACTCGGTTTCAACACGGACGGCTGGCTTCAACACGGTCGACATGGCAACGCTCAGCAGTGCTTCGATTTTTGTCACGATTCTGCTGATGTTCGTCGGGGCCGGCGCATGCAGCACGGCAGGTGGATTCAAAGTCTCGACCGCCAGCATCCTCGTGCTGCGCGCTTGGAATACGTTCCGCGGACGGACCCGCATCAACGCTTTTCGCCGCACAATTACCCACAGCGCTGTCGAGCGCGCGACCGCGACGGCCATGCTATTTATCAGTCTGGCCCTCATCGCGATGACACTTTTGTTAGTCATTGAAGAACTCTCGCTCGACCAAGCGACGGCGCGCGCGAAGTTTCGCGACGTGATGTTCGAGGTCGCATCGGCACTGGGAACCGTGGGGCTTAGCACAGGGATTACCGCGTCGCTCACCTCGGCGGGAAAGTTGCTGATCATCGTGCTGATGTTCCTCGGACGCCTGGGCCCGATCACGGTCTTTGCCGCCCTCTCTCGCAGCTCTGAGAATGAGCCGTTGGAGTATTCGAGTGAAGAACCACTGGTTAGCTAAAACATAATGAAAGTTGTATTCGTGACGCTCTCAGGTATGTTACTCTCGCGCAGATGGGAATGACGGAAACCACTTCGGGTTTGCTAATCTCGTCGACTAATCTCTACGAGTAACAACACAAGGTACTTCACAATGGCTGAATTAAGACACTTTGTCGTCATGGGACTCGGTTCGTTCGGCGCGGCACTCGCGCGGCGGCTCGCGGAAAATGGTTGCCGCGTGACGGGGGTCGACGCAAATCGCGAGCGGGTCGAAGAACTCAAAGATGTGCTTTACGAGGCGATCATCGCCGACGCAACCGACGCCGACGCGATCAAGCACTTGCCAATCGCTAAAGCGAATGGTGTGTTCATTAGCATGGGCGAAGACATCACGCGATCGTTGCTGACGACTCTGCACGTTCGCGACCTCAAGCCCCGCAACCTCGTCGTCAAAGGGGTAACCAGCGAGCATGGCCGCATTCTTAAGAGCCTTGGCGTCGACCGGGTGGTGTTTCCTGAGAAAGAGATCGCGGTCATGCTCGCCGATCGTGCGACGCGGCCCAACATCATCGACTACTTGCCCATCGACCCCGAATACAGCTTCATGGAATTGAGCCTCCCCGATTCGGTGTCGGGCAGAACACTTGGCGAGCTGAACTGGCGGCAGAAGTATGAAGTTTGGGTCGTCGGTGTCAAAGACGTGCTTTCGGGAAAACTAAAAATGTTTCCCGATGGGACATACCGACTGGCGGGCGACCAGATGCTGCTCGTGGTCGGCAAACGGGACAAACTCGATGAGTTAGCTGATGTGCGCTGATAGCGGCCGACCAAATAACCGGCGCAATCGCTTTGCCGCGTGCGACCACTCCACGACAAAGCATCGAGTCGACCCAACTTTATCGAAAGAGTTTTGCCAATGTCGCGCGACGTTGCCGAATACTTAGACTGTCGCGGCCAAGTGGACTGGTCGGGCTACGGAAAGCCAAACAATTACACAGGAGGTGCTCGATGTCGCCATCAAGCAGTACGGATTGCCATCGCTCGTCGGTTTCACAGAATCTCTTCACGCTCGGGGTGGCCGTCGCCATCGCGTTGTCGGTCGCTTGGATGGTCGCTATTGGACCGGCCCAAGATCAAATCGCCCGGCTCAATAGCCAGTGCAACGACCTGAAAGACGTGGTCGCTCAGCTCAAGGCAAGCGCGCCGGGCGTTGAGCGCACCAATTCGCTGCTGGCGAGCGTCGAGGCTCAAGCCGACCGAGTTGCCACCGCCGAGGCGTCGCTCGCCCGCTTCGACGAGGTATTTGGCCAACTTGCCAGTCGGGTGGCCCGCGTCGATGCGGCGATCGCGTCGGTCGATAAGCTGGTGCAAATCGAAGACGAAATCGAAGCACAACAACAGTCGCAAACGATGGTGCTCGCTGCACTTCGTCGACTCGGTGAAGTGCAATATCGTGTTGGCAAGGCGAGCAGCGTCGCCGACGATGCGCGGGCTTCACTTAACGTGCTCGACGAGATTCACTTGGAACTGTTGGCTCAGTCGCACGATGCGGTCGAGGCCTACGCCATTGTCGACCAACTGGCCGAGTTGTGTGAGGGTCTTTACGCGATTCGCCCGGCAATGGTCGCCGCCACCGAAGTCGCCGAGCGGTGGGCTGTTGCCCAGAATCAGTTGATCGGTCAACAACGCGAAGTCGAACAGGCCGCGCAGGTTACCAGCCGCGTCGTGGCTATGAACAAGGTCCTGAACGCCGAGAGCAAAACGCTGGCCCAGTCGTCGCGAAACCTCGAACGGATGATCGACGTGAACCGCAAACTAGCTCAGCAGAGCGATCAGTTGCCGGCCGCGACTCAGGCACTAAACGACATTGTGAACCTCGACGCGGCGGTCGCTCAAGCGGTCGGCATCATCGACAAAATTCAGCACTTGGTGGTCGACATCTGTTTGACACAACCGGCGGCGATGAACGCCGTCGTCGAACGCCCTCGGGCGGCACCCGCGAGTGTGACGCCCGTGTCGACCCCGGCTCAAGCCAACAAAGGGGCCGCCGACAAAGGGGCCAGCTCGGTGAATCTGCACCAAGCGTGGAATTACGCAGCCGGTTTGTTGTTCTGAGTATCGAAATGCAAACTGCGAACTAACAACTTAGGCGGAGCGTTTCGGCGCTCCGCCTTTCTTTGTTTCGACGCAAAGGCGCAGAGACGCAAAGATGCGCAGAGAACCGAGTCAACCGCCGCCTCGACAACTTTGCGCTGCTCTGCGGCTTCGCGTCTTTGTGTCGAATATTTCTTGCGTCGGGCGGGGACGCTCGCCAGATTGCAACTCGACGCGAATCGGCGATGATGGACTCTCGCTTCCACTTTCGAGGCCCAACTTATGATCTGGTCACTCATCGTCTTTCTCGTCATTGGGCTCGTTGCCGGCTGGCTCGCGGGTCAGCTCACCAAGGGAAGCAGCTTTGGCTTGCTCGGCAATCTCGTCGTAGGTGTCGTCGGAGCTATCCTTGGCGGCCTCGTCATTTGGCTACTCGGATACAAAGAACAAAACATCGTCGCCCAGATCATAACCGCGACCGGCGGGGCGATTTTGTTTTTGTTCTTGCTTCGTAAACTGCGACGCCAGCCGTAGGGTCGGCTCTGCGGACGTTTTCTACTTCTACGCGCGGACGAAAAAAACCAGCCGCTTGGGCATCTTCCGTGATGCCGGGCGGCTGGCGGCGTGAATCCCTTCACGTTTGCTTCCATTTCTTACGATCGCGACCTGCCGCGTAAGCGAGGGAAAACGTGTTCCTCACTTACGTTACAGATAAGCGACTCTAATAGGGTCCGATCGAGGCGGGTTCGTTGCAGAAGAAGTCCCGCGGGCCACGAGTTGTGTAGTAGGGATAGGCGACTTGTCCCGAGGGTGGGCCTTGGTTGAAATTGTAGGCGGCATCGGTCATGCATGCACCGCCGTCGACGGCTCCATGAGCCAAGTGGCCGGCCATGCATCGCAAACGATGAGCTTTGCAACCAGCACAGAGCCCACGACCACCACACGAGCAACCTTGTTGGCACCCGCCCGGACCGCAACCACCCGGGCCACCACAAGCGTCGCCACAACCGTAGCCGTTGCAGTCGAGCACACAGTCGACACAGCCGGTGACCATCGCCTGTCCGTCAGTCCCCATGAATCCGTTGCCGCGACCGTAACCGTCGGCAGCGGCCATGTCCATCATGCCGACTGCCGGCTGGTGATAGGCGGTCCGCATGATGGTGGGCCGTGGTGCATTCTGTGACGTGGCGATACTGTTGGGCAAGCAGCCACAGTTCGATTGAGATTGCCGCAACTGGGTGCAGCCAACATTGGTGACGAGTCCACACAGGACCGCCACCGCGAATAAACGCTTCATAGAAAGTTCCCCCCGGAACGCAAAATGCGACGACTGGTCCGCACGGGACAGACGTTGAGCCGACGCTCGTTATTTTCCCTACCACACGTATCGGCGGAGAAATCGTCAGAATCCAACAAATCGTTGTTGTCGTGCCCTTGCTAGCAGTTTGGCGTCGTCACGGGTTTGCACTGCGGGACAAGCCAGACAGTGGCACCCGTGCGTAGCCGGAGTGGCAACACTTCGGAGCCTCATCGCAGGGGTCCCGAATTCTTGCGAATCCGGCTACGCAAAAGTGCGAGCGAGAGTGCTGCGATGGTGCGTAGCCGGAGTGGCAACACTTCGGAGCCTCATCGCAGGAGTCCCGAATTCTTGCGAATCCGGCTACGCAAATGTGCGAGCAAGAGTGCTGCGATGGTGCGTAGCCGGAGTGGCAACACTTCGGAGTCTCATCGCAGAGGTCCCGAATTCTTGCGAATCCGGCTACGCAGAAGTGCGAGCAAGAGTACTGCGATGGCAAGGCCCGCTGGCTCGGGGACCGCGACACTCGTGCCTGCAAGACTGCCGCCCAGTGTTTCGCCGAAGTTCGTTCGCCAGATCGAGTAGTCGTTTTGGTTAACGATGTTGTTATTGTCGCCATCGGCGGCGAGGTTCGTGCCAGTGCGGCCGAGCGAGTCGCGCCAAACAGTGTAGTCGGCGGCGTCGACGCGGCCGTCGCCGTTGTAGTCGCCGGGTTGGGTCGGTGGATCGAGCGCGATGGTGCTGTAGCCAAGGTCGCGGAGGAAGGCGAGATCGAGTGCGGTAAGCTGGCGACGCTCGCCGGTGGTCAGGCTCGGAACCATCACTGGTTTTTGGGCGACGCCGTCGCTAACGCGGTAGCTATTGGCCGACTGAGCGATGTGTCCGCTATTGATGAGATTGTTTCCCGTGCCGTTGAGCGCAATGGCGTTTGGTCCCGACCAGTTGGTGCCACTCGCTCGCGAGTTCCAAGTCTCGCTGGCACCAAAACCAATGGCGTGCAGAATTTCGTGGAGCGCAACGGAATAGAGATCGTTCTTGCCAGCGAAGCTGGTGACGTTGTAGTCCCAGTTCCAGTAATTGTTAAGCGATCCGATAGAGTCTCGGTTGCCATCGTTATTCTGGTCGACGTCGAACCAAAGATTGCCGTAGGCCGCTGTATATCCGGCGTTAAAGTTGTAGGTCGTTTCGTTCGTGGCCCCTTCGTTGAATGTGACTGTCGAAAAGCTGCTAAGGACCGGACCGGCGTTACCCCGCCTGTAGGCGCTGTTGGCATTGCTCGCGGCGATATTGAGTGCCGTTTGATAGTTTGCAGGATTGCCCGAGACAGTCAGGTTGTAGCCCATTCCAGCGGGCCCGCCGCCGCCGAGCGTATTGGCGCCGGTGAGGTTGCGAGCCCCGACAAAGATCACGATTTGGTCAGCCGGAATCGTAGCGCTCGGAATGACGGTCGTTGCGCCAGTTGTGGGATTGGTGTAACGATACTCCCAATCAGTCGTCGCGGTGGCACCCGCAAAAATGCCCGTCCAAACATCGTTAGTGACCGCCGAGAGCGATGAGGTGATGGCCGCGCTGATGTCGGCAGCGGCTCGGTTGAGCGTCGCTCGCGAGTTGGGAACCGAACCGAAGAAATTATCTTGCGTGTAGTTGAGCGAGATCGTCACCGCGCTGCACGTCGACAGCCAAATCGCCAGCCAGCACCAAGTGGCAAAGAGCGGAACTGTCTTCGATAAAAGCATCACGCGATTGGCCAGCGGTTGGCGAGCGAAGAGGGGCGAGCACCGAGGGTCAGTATCTAGCGCTCGCCGATGCTTACTACACTAACACGTACGACGGTTGCCGCAAAGATTTCTGAGGCTAACTTTGCCGCAACGCTCGTTTTGCTGCGGCAATCAGCACAAACCCTGCGGCAAAGAGCACCAGCGTCGCCGGCTCGGGAACTTGGCCTTGTGAGTTGGCGAGCGAACCGCTGGCGGCGACGCGGCCAAAATTACTGCGCCAGATGGCGTAGTCGCCGGCATCGACGATGCCGCTGTTGTCGCCATCGGCAGCGAGGTGCGTCGATCCCAAACTATCACGCCAGACGGAGTAGTCGGCCGAGTCGACTCGGCCATCGCTGTTGTAGTCGCCGCCGATGCCGATCACCGAGAGAGTGAGGTTGAACTCGTTGTAGTCGACTTGCCAGCGATAGCTGGTGGGTAGATTGAGTAGGTCGAACTCGCCACCAATGTTTTCGGTGGCGGTCACGATTTCAAACGACGAGCCGATCAGCGGTTCGTAGCCGCTGGCGAGTTTCACTTGCAACGCCCCTCTCATCGCGGCTCCACCATCGACGACAAGTTGATCGTAGAGCGAACCGGCTGTGAGGCCGCCGAGGTCGATCGCCAAAGTGGCCGTTGAGTTGCTCGCATAACGGCCTTCGATTTCGAGCTGACCGAACGTCGTCGAGCCAGTACCGAAACCGGGCGAGAGGGTGCCTCCGACGTTCTCGACTTGGCCGGGGATGCTGCCGCTGCCGGTGCGGATGATCCCTGTGCCGGCGAGCGTGCCGCCACCTCGTAGGTCGACATATTGTGTGTCGAGCGTGCCGTTTTCGAGCAACAATTGTCCCCCTTCTTCGACATTGGTGCCAGTAAACGTGGTGAGCTTCGCTCCGCTAGCGATGGCGAGCGTCATTTGTTCGCCACTTACGGCGCTCGAAACATTGACTTCAAATGCCTCGGCATGGGTGCCGCTGACGATGCGAGATTCCTGACCGCCTCCCGACACAGAGCGGAGGTTTGCGACCGATAGATAACCGGGTAGGGCGTTCGCCGACCAATTGGTGGCAGTCGACCAGCTTTGGGTTGGCGTCGTGCTAATCCAATTAGACTCGGTCGTCACGGGATTGCTGAAATAGAGTCCCGGACTGTTTCCCCCGGCTCCCACCGAAGGATTAGGGTCGATGACAATGTCGCGGCCATGAAAGACGTTGGTGCCGATGATGCCATCGACGATGTTGCCGGGGTTGCTCACGTCGGTAATGTCGAGCACGATCACTGGCAAATTGTTGACGACGAGGTTACCACCGAGGGCGGGAATCGTAAGCTGATCGACGAAAAACCCGGGAACGTCGTCGACGCTGCCGCCCGATCCTGTAATCGAAATCGTAAACTCTGGCTCGTCGAGGGTGACATCAAAGCCGAGTTCGAGTGCTTTGAAAGTCGACAGCACCGTAACGCTTGCGCCGGTGTCGAGAAAGAATCGCGAGCTTAACGAATCATCGTTGTTCAAGACCGTCGCATTGATAAAGTGCCCCCCCTGCACGATCGTTGGCGCCTGAGGATTATCCCAGAGCGTTCCGCCACCAAGTACCGAGGTGATATCGAAAATGTAAGCCGGAGCGGATATCCCGCCCGGAACGTATTGCAAATAGAGTTGAGCCTTATGTGTAATTCCGAGCCCGCCGCTGCCGAGGGGTTGAAAATCGACGGCTGGCGTACGGACCGTCTCGCCATCAAGCTCAAACACCTGAGGGAGGCTATTGCGAATTCGAGTCGCGTACTGGCTCGCGAAAGGGAGCCCCAGAATATTGGGAAGCGTCGACTCGGAGGGTAACGTCGCGACTGAGGTATTTGTCTGCCCGTTGAGTGCCGTGGTCTCAAGAGTTAGCGCGCCGCCGGTATTCGTGCGAGCTTGCAAACCGGCGACATAAAGACCGAGTGGATCATTCACGGGAACTTCGACGACGCCCGCTGCGCCACCGATACCGATGGTCAGCGAACCGCGAAAACCGCCCGAGGGGCGATTGGGATAGGGTCCGTCGATATTGAACGCTTCGTCGCTCGCGGAGGTGAGTAGCGAAACGGCCGCTCCCGTGTCGAGCAGGGCGATTTCGGCAACCGGCGCAACAGGCGACCCATAGCCCAGATAGTTGGCGTTCGCGGCTGGCGATGTGCGAGCGACTGGTGTGAATACGAGTCCGCTGTTGTCGAACTCGTTCGTCAGCGTGATGCCCACAAACGGCAAGAAGCCGTCGATTGGCACACCCGTGGCTGAGCAATCGCTGGGCCTTGCGAACACCCCCATTAGGGCGACCACGATAATCCAACTGGTTCGCAACGTGCGCAGATTCATTAAGTGTCAATTTCCCGATGCCAGCCGAGCGGTGGCCGTATGAAAAGCTAGTTCCTCGGTGCGCACCCTGAGCGCCATGTCGAAGATGCCCCTTCTCGTGCAAATTAAGCGAAAACGACTCGCAAGTCAAGGATTTTGCGATGCGAACGGGCTACGCGTGTGATTCGCCTCGCGTTAAACTGCTGTTCCTGATTCAGCAACTATCGAAGTACGGAGACGAGCGATGAAAGACGTGATGGCGGTCGTGTTGGCTGGGGGCAAAGGATCGAGGCTCGAACCGCTCACGCGCGATCGGGCCAAGCCGGCGGTACCGTTCGGGGGGCCTTATCGGATTATCGACTTCACGCTCTCAAACTGCCTCAACAGCGGGATTCGCAAGATTCTCGTCCTGACACAGTACAAGGCGATGAGCCTCGACCGCCACATCACGCTCGGCTGGCGGAGTTATCTGTGCCGCGAACTGGGTGAGTTCATCGACGTCGTACCGCCACAACAACGGATCGACGAAAGCTGGTATCGCGGCACAGCCGATGCCGTCTATCAAAACATCTATGCACTCGAGCAAGAGCGACCTAAGCATGTGGTAATTCTCGCCGGGGATCATATCTATAAGATGGACTACAGTCGGCTCGTCGCCGCACACGATGCCAACGGTGCCGACCTGACGATTGCGGCGTTGCCCGTGCCGCTCAAAGAGGCGACCGAGTTTGGCGTGATGCAAGTCAATGATGAGAATCGCGTAATTGGCTTCGATGAAAAGCCGGCGCGACCTAAACCGGTGCCAGGTCAGTCCGATGTGGCGCTTGCCTCGATGGGCATTTACGTCTTCAACTCTCCCTTCTTATTCGACGAGCTGTGTAAAGACGCGACGCTCCCTGAGAGTGCTCACGATTTTGGCCGCAATATCATTCCGGCGATTATCGACAAACGCCGGGTGTTTGCTTACCGGTTTCACGACGAGAATCGCAAGACCCAAGCTTACTGGCGTGACGTTGGCACGATCGACGCCTACTACGAAGCGAATCTCGATCTCACGAAAGTCGACCCTCAACTCAACCTCTACGACGACCATTGGCCGGTGCGAACCTATCAGCCGAACATGCCACCGGCGAAGTTCGTATTCGACAGCGAAAATCGTCGGGGCGAGGCCCACGACAGCATCGTCTGTGGCGGCGCAATCATCAGCGGTGGCCACGTCGCGCGGTCGATCATCGGCCCCCTCTGCCGGGTGAACAGCTATGCCGAGGTGTACGATTCGATTCTCGTGTCGCATGTCAACGTCGGCCGCGGTGCCCGCGTCCGCCGGGCGATCATCGACAAAGGAGTCGACATTCCCGAAGGGATGGAGATTGGCTACGACCTCGACGACGACCGCGCGCGGGGGCTGACCGTCACCGAGAGTGGGGTTGTGGTGTTGGCGAAGGGAGAGGTGCTCTAGCTGGACAGCGCCAAGGCATGAATCGAGGGAACGCCGATCGACGTGGATGCACACCGATGTTCGCAGACAGTCGTCGTTCGCGCACCGTGCGATGAGGCGAGCGGCCGATGAAGACCCGATGAAGACGTAGCAACATACAAGCACAGCGCGCGGGTGAGCCTTGAACTCACTTGCTGGCGCTGCGTGCTGGAATTTTCTTATTGGCCGACCGCTTTATGACTCACACTCAAAGCGGGTGCGGTTGTCGCTAAGTGGGAAGTATAAAAGAACGCACAATGCCCTCAAGTATCGGCGTTAGCCGACGAGCTACGTCTCGTCGGAGTCGCAACTCAGTTGGTTGACCACTGTGCAAACTTTCGATGACGCCACTTAGACAAATCATTTTCCATCGAGAATCATCCGCGTTTATCGGCGTCCATCCGCGTTCGGTAGGGTAGGCCTTGTCGAGACAGCGCGCTGTCCAGTTGGGTGCTGTTTGCTCCGCGAATGGAATTTTTCGCGGAGCGAAACGGGAACATCAAGCCGCTTTGCGGCGGGCGGGCTTTGCGGGAGTTGCCGATGCGGCGGCTTTCGCTTTAGCGTTCTCGGCCTTGTCGACTTCGGGGTTGGGTGTCGCATCGGCGTCGACCAGACCGGCCAGCCAGCGGATACCTCCCAAAAGCGACTCTCGATACTTTGGGTTCGTCCATACATCTTCACGGTGACCGAGGCTCATGTGCATCGCGCGGCCTTCGCCATATTCTTTGACCCACAGAATCGGCACGTGATAGGGTTTCTTAATGTCAGTCTTTTCCATGTCGAGGCTCATCAGCACGCGGACCTTCTCGGGTTGCCAATGGCTGAACTGGTAGATTTCGTCCTGAATTGTGAACTCACTTCCCCACGGGGCGCTTGCCGGGTGTTCTCGATCGTGGACCTTCACGGTAACCGTGCTGCCGGCACCCCATGGGTGGCCATCGAAGCTGCCACCGATCATATCCCAGTAGGGTTCGTAGTCGGCATAGGTGTCGGCCGCCGAGTGGACGCCGAGGAAACCGTGCCCGGGCTGCTTGAGCCAAGTTTCGAGGAACCACTTCATCGTCTTTTCGGGAATCGGCAGTTTCTTCTGCTCGTTGTACATCGCACCGGTAGTGTAGAAAATGACGACATTGAAGTTTTCGATTACTTCGGGCGTGAACTCCTTCTCAACGTCTTGGGTGCAAGTCACGCGAAACAATCCGCTCTCGATGCCGAGTTCGGTCATCACCTTTTCAGCGTGCGACAATTCGCCCGGCTTGCGTGTGACCGACGAATGCTTGAACCCGCCACTTTGCGTGACCATCAACACGCGGAGCGGTCGATCGGTTGTGTCTTCGGTGGCTGCGTCGTTGGACGAAGCTGGTGCGAGGGGGTTGATGCGCATGTTCTTGAAATAAACTTTGCTGCCGTGGTCTTGCAGGGCGATGTGGCCCGACTCGGCTTCGCCGAACCCCTTCCACGCAGCGAATTTGCTAGCGGCGACGCGCTTCTTCCAGTTTTTGCTGCCGAGCTGGGCATCGACCACTTTCTTGCCGTTGAGGTAGTGCTCAACCCGCCCGCCACGACTGACGATGCGAGTCGTGTTCCACTCGCCCGCCGGCTTCGCGGCATCGACCTTTGGTTGATAGAGGTCGTAAAGCGCGCCCGAGGCAGTTGGGGCCGTCGCTTCGAGCTTGTGGCTGTCGTTATCGAGCAACTGATATTCGGGCCCGGTGTGGTAGCTCGGGCCATTGGTTTCGAGCACGCGATACATGATGCCGCTGTTGCCGCCGGGGGCGATCTTCCACTCGAGTTCGAGTTCGAAGTCTTGGTATTTTTCTTTCGTGATAATGTCGCCACCGCCATTGCCGACCAGCATCCCATCTTCGACACTCCACTTATCGGGCATGGCGTCCTTATTGTAGCCTCGCCAAGCGTCGGTCGACTTACCGTCGAACAGCGTTTGCCATTCGTCGGCGTTGGCACAAGCACACATGGTACAGACCGTTACGAGCAGAGTGAAAAGTTGTGATTTCATAAAGGCTCCATTGAATGTAGCCACCGTCGCCGGACGGTGGCCGTGATGAAAACTAAGGAACGAACGCAAAATAACTTCCGCCTATGAACGAGTTACGATTGACGTTAGCATCGAGAGAACGGCAGTTGCGAAAAAATGGGACTGGCTCCGCAGCCTGTCGAGTCTCCGGCACTTGGGACCATTTTCTGCGGTGCCTGTCCCACTTTTTCGCAACGGACTGCTCCGCTCCAGCGCGAATAAATGGGACAGGCACCGAGCACAGAACCAGTCGAGGCAGCAGCCAACAATACGCTCGGAGCCAGTCCCATTTATTCGCTCACCGTCACAATGAGGAAGTTATTTTGCGTTCCTTCCTAAATTAGAAGTTGTCGGCCGCGACATAGGCATCGATCACCGCCTGTTCGCCTTCGACACCGCCACTGCTGTTGCCGTGTTCCATGCCCATCACGCCTTCAAATCCCTTCGAGTGGATGTGCTTGAAAACGTTGCGGTAGTTGATCTCGCCAGTCCCTGGTTCCTTACGGCCCGGGTTGTCGCCGCACTGGAAGTAACCGATCTCGGACCATGCCATGTCGATATTGGGAATTAAATTGCCTTCTTGAATCTGTTGGTGATAGATGTCGAACAGAATTTTGCACGAGGGACTATCGACCGCTTTACAGATTTCGAACGCTTGGGGGATTTTGTGCAACAACAGACCCGGGTGGTCGCGCCACCAGTTGAGTGGTTCGAGCACCATCACCAAACCGTGCGGTTCGCAGACTTCGCTACACCGCTTGAGTAGTTCGACGCAGTTGGCCGTTTGATAACCCCACTCGACCTTAGGGTCGTAAGCATCGCAGACGACAGTCATCCACTTGGCGTTGACTCGTTTGGCGACTTCGACACTGGCCTCGATGTCTTTGACGACCCCGTCGCGCGCCGACTTGATTTTGGGGTTGCTGTCAAACCCGGCAAAACTGACCTGACCAAAATTGCCATGCGCGACGAACACCCCCATCGTAATGCCGAGCGACTCCATTGCCTTGGCGATGCGAGTCTGCTCTTGGTCGCTCCGCCCCTTCATGCCATTGTCTTCCCAAGCAGTGAACCCTTGGTCGGCGGCGAACTTGAGCTGATCGACGGGGTCGCTGCCGCCCAAGTCTTTGAACATGCCGAAGTGGGGCGCGTACTTGAGTTTGAAGCTGTGCTTGGGCGAACCGGATGTTGAGTCGGCTTGTGCCAAGGTCGTCCCCATGCTGGCCGCGGCCGCTAATCCGACCGCACCCGTACTACGAATAAAGTCACGCCGTTTCATTGTTGTCTCGCCTGTTGGAGGTTTCGCTGTGAGTGTGCCAGTCTGCCAGCGGCTTAGTTTAGCAGGTAGATCGTCGGAAATACACCAAACCAGCGTGGAGTCGCATGTCCGCCGGCCAAAAATCGTTGTCGAAACCGCCTCTCGGTTGTGTTAGAACGGAACCAGCGAAAGAGTTGCGGGAACGTCGCACCAGTGTGGCCAAAGCCACGTCAGGGGCCTTGTTCATTTTGTCGCTTTTGATTTGCGAATGCGCCACAATCGGGGGCCTTAATTGCTGCGTGATTTTACTTTTCCCAACAAAACAAGCGGTATTTTGAAACGTGAGGCTGAGCCCCAACGGAATAAAGACGCATGAAATCGTGTTTAGCCAAAAAGCGACAAAACGACAAAACGACAAAATGAATCCGGCGGGCACCCGTGCCTGACAATTTTTCCCTGGCACCCCAAGCAGGGGAACCGCCACGACGCCACGACGCAAAGAGACACGGCAGAAAAAGATGCAAACAAACAACAAGCGTGAGAAGCGGCTGAATGGCAATGCTAATGAAAATCTCGAAGCGACAACCGGGTGCAAACCGAGCGGTCTCTGCCCGTCGACTTAGGCTCGTCGACTTAGTTTTCCATTTGTGGCGCTCCGTCGCTTTCGCTTCACTTCTCGAAAGTCGTGGGTTGCCACTCTGTTTCGTGGCGTCGTCTTGGCGTTCTCCGCGTCTTTGCGGTTTTTTTGAATAGGTCTCTGCAAAAAACCCGGCCATAGTTTCTTGTCAGACACGGGCACCCGTCCGAATTGACTTGGGTCGCTGGCTGCCCGACAATCTGCGCTTCGCCCGCATCCCTGCCCCGAGAGCCCATTCCATGTCGAGATTATTTACTGTGTCGCTGCTTTCCATCCTCTTGTTCGCGACGTTCGCCAGTGCCGACGACTGGCCCGAGTGGCGTGGTCCCAAGCGGGCAGGGGACTACAACGAGCCGGGGCTTTTGAAAGAGTTGCCCGCAAGTGGGCTCTCACAAGTGTGGCGGGCCGACTGTGGGTATGGCTACGCGGGCCCGGCAGTGGCCGGGGGTAATGTCTATTTGTTCGATTATGTGAAGACGGGTGGCGAAATCACCAACTTGCCGAGCCGTCGCGACGAACTGGAAGGCAAAGAGCGGTTGCGCTGCTTTCGTGCGAATAGTGGTGACGAGCTCTGGTCGAGCGAGTATGACCGGACTTACAGCGTTTCGTATCCGGGTGGTCCAAGGGCCACGCCGACGGTAGCCGGCGGCTACGTGATTACGCTCGGGGTCGAAGGCGATCTCATGTGTCACCGTGCCAGCGATGGCGAGCGGCTCTGGCATGTGAACTTCCTCGAAAAGTATGGAGTCGAGACTCCCATCTGGGGCCACTCGGCGCCGCCGCTCGTGTTGGGCGATCTAGTGATTGCGGTCGTTGGCGGCAACGACGCGCTGGCCGTCGCGTTCGATGTGAAGACGGGGGCTGAGCAATGGCGGGCACTCGATGCCGACGAGCCGGGCTATTGTGGGCCGACTACAATCGAACAAGGTGGCGGAGAGAATGTGCTCGTCTACTACCCGCTCGGCGTCGCTGCACTTGAGCCAACGACCGGCGCAGTGAAATGGTCGGCCGATTTGCGCGCCAAATTTGGCATGTCGATCGCCACGCCTGTGGCGAACGAAAACCGGCTGTTTGTTTCCGGCTATGGTGAGTCGATGATGATGACGCTCGACCCAACCGGTCTCAAGAACGCCATCGACTGGCGGGGCAAACCGAATACTTCGGTCTATGCGTCGAATGCGACTCCCTATTTTGCCGACGAAGCGATTTATGGCTGTGATATCGAATCGAGCGAGCTGATGGCGGTCGACCCCGAGACGGGCGAACGGCTCTGGGAAACGAAGCAGCCGACGCTGGCCGATCCCAACCAGCGTCGCCCCCGCCACGGCACCGCGTTCATCGTCCGTCACACGCCGAGCGGACGTTATCTGCTCTTTAACGAAAGTGGCGAATTGATCGTCGCCCAGATGTCGCGGGAGAAGTACGACGAGCAGTGGCGAGCGAAGCTCGTCGAACCGACCAGCGACGCCTTCGGTCGCCCGGTCGTTTGGGTTCACCCCGCGTTTGCCGAAGGGTGTGTGTTCGCGCGGAACGATAAGGAGATTGTTTGTGCGCGGATCGCCGAGTGAGAGAGAATCGAGGTTTGCTACGAAATTTTGCTCGACGACTCCAGCGCTTCTTGGCGCGCGAGTCCTGCCGAGCCGATGAATCCGGCGTCGCCGCCGAGTTGGGCGAAGTCGACGACAATCTTGCCTCGCAAGGAGGCGAGGATGCGGGCGTTTAGGTGATCGCGAATCGACTGCATGAATCGTTCGCCGAGCGGGTGCCCGGCACCTCCGAACGTCATCGCCCCACCGATAACAATTGCCTCAGGGTCAATCGTGTGAACGAGCGTTACGAGTGCCACCGCCAAGAGACGAGCTGTTTCCATGACGACGCCCAGGGCGACTTTGTCGCCGTTCTCGGCCGCGAGCGCGATGGCGAGTGGTGTCAATTCGTTGTCGTTGGCGAGGTGTTGGGCGAGCGAGCTATTGTTTTCGCTAGCCGCGATCGCCTCTTTGGCACGCCTCACCACTCCATAACTGCCACAGTAGGCCTCGATAGCCCCCTTCACTCCGGCTGTGCTCGACGGGGCGTCGTCGTCGGGCACGAGCACGTTGTGGCCCACTTCGCCACCACAGCTATGAGCACCCGCAATCAAGCGATCGTGAACGATGATGCCCCCGCCGACGCCGGTGCCGAGCGTAATCATGATCATGCTGTGATATTGTTGTCCGGCACCCGACCAGAACTCACCGAACGCGGCCGCGTTGGCGTCGTTGGCAAAGGTGACCGGTTTGTCCGTCGCTTTCGCAATGATGTCGCGGATCGGCGTGTTGTGCCAACTCGGCAGGTTGCCCGGAATCAGCAGCATGCCGCCCGGCACATCCATCGGCCCCGGAGTCGCCAAACCGAGTCGAGCGATGCGTTCACTGGCGATCTCGTTCTCGCTGGCGAGCGATCGGAGTGCTTCGTTGATGCGTTCGGCGGCCCGCTCGGGGCCTTCGTGTTGTTGGGTCGCGATCTTCGTTGCGGCAACGACCGAGCCGTTGTCGTCGACGATACCGATCTTGACGTTCGTGCCACCAACGTCGATCCCCGCATACAAATGGTCGGCGGACAGCAAAGGTTTGTCGGTCGAGGCCTCGCGGCGATCAGACATGGCGGTCACAGTTCGAAGGGCAGAGTAATGAGTGCCGGCCCCATGAGTGTGCCCCAGGCTCCAGGCAAGGTCTTTACTATAAGTGCGCGATGGCTCGTTCGCAATTCGCCAGCGACTGCTCGCAAGTCGCTCTCGCGCACAACGGAATCGCGCCGCCACGCTTAAATTCGCGATCGTTACCAATGATCGCGCACCGGCGCGTCGGGGTTTGATTCGCCAACGACACGCCGACAATTGCCGCCAACCGCCTATGAGCTTAGTTAATCGTTCGCTGCCTTCAGGCTCATCGAACCGCCAGATTCACCTCAGGAATTTCGAACCCTTGGCGATACTCGCGTCGAATGGGGCCGTTGGCGGCGTCGGAGACCGGCCGGGCGAATTTCTCGCCCGCCACGTCGACAGCCAGCGACTCGCTCATGACAAACGGCGCGGCACTCAGCTTAATGCTCTGTTGTTCGAGCGACTGCCGGAACGCCTGCAGTGGCACTTGCCAAGCGGGGTTGTCCGACAGCGCATCGATTTTCTCAGGCGTCGCCACTTGCGTCGCTGCCAGGTAAGCTCCGTTACCGAAGTGACACCAGCTACTCGAGTAGTGACCGACTTCGACGTCGGCGTTGAGCAGCTTGCGATCGCCGGCGCGGACGGCGTCGGTAAAGTTCTGGTAGTGGCTGAGTTCCCCCGAGTTGCCTTTGAACTTGCGGATGACTTTGCCGTCACTGTCGAAAGCGGTTCCGCCGCCACGGCGACCTTCGTAGCGGCCACCGTCGGCGAACACGACATACCCAGTTTCGGTTTTCTCGACGCGAAGCGGTTTCGCATCTTTGGGGTTTTTCAGATTATTAACGACGCAGACGACCGGAATCGAACCGGTCTCGAGCAGCGAAATGTGGATGTTCGGCGTCTCGCCCGCATCGTCCCACAACACACGTGCTCCCAGAGCGGTCGCTCTTGTGGGAAGCGTCACCTTGTCGTTGAAGGCCACATTGCGAACGTCATCGAGAATGTGGACACCCCAGTTGCCCATTTCGCCGTCGCCCGTGTTCCAGTCCCAATGCCAATCGTAGTGCAATTGATCGCGATAGATTGGTTGCTTGGCGGCAGGGCCGGTCCACAGATCGAAATCGACCGAACTCGGAACCGTCAGCGGCTGCGAACGTTTGCCAATCGAAGCACGCGCACCAATCCGAGTGGCGACAACTCCGGTAAGTTCACCGATCCCTTTTTCTTTGTGCAAGAATTCACGGATTTGATCTTGCATCGGGTCAGACCTCTGCTGCGTGCCGACCTGCACGATGCGATTGTAGCGCCGGGCCGCACCAACGAGTTGCCGTTGCTGCCAGAGATCGTGTCCCAACGGCTTTTCGACATAGACATGCTTGCCCGCTTCGCAAGCATGGATGGCGGCCAAGCAGTGCCAGTGATTACAGGTCGCCACGATTACCGCATCGAGCGACGCCGTCGCCAACAGATCGCGGTAGTCGGTGTAAACATTCTCGCATTTGTGTTTCGCCGCGCACGCAGCGGCCCGCTCGCGATCGACATCGCACATGGCCGCCAACCGCACTCCGGGCAGTTTGCCGAACAAGGCGGCAAGCTGGCCGCCCCGGTTGCCGGCACCGATGAGTCCGATGTTGAGTTGCTCGTTGGGAGCGGCGTAGGCGCGGGAGCCCATCACCAGTGTGGCGCCTCCGACTGCGAGCGATGTTTTGAGAAATCGACGACGATCTACAGCCATTTGTCTGTGTCCTTTTCTAGGTAAGAATTGCCGCTTCGGACTCACTCCATCTAATATCCTAGCCAACTTGGGAACTCGTTGCGAGCAGTCTTTTCTATTTGCCGTCACCACTTAAGTCGTCGCTCTCTGGGTTTGGTTGACCCGGGTTGGGCACGACGAACAGCATGTAAGTCGTGTCGGAGATTTCCGCCTGCTCGTCCGCCACCTTGGTCGTCACACCCGGCAGTTCGGTATATTTCTCGATGTATTTCTTGGCGAGCGCGTAGTTGAGCAAAATCGCCTGGCCATCTTCCTTGAGAAGCGAGGGGAGCATCGTTAGGAAGTCGACGAGAATGGTGCCGTTATCGCCATCGTGGAAATTGCGCTCTTCGAATTTTTCCATCGTCGCATCGACTTCGACGAATGGCATGTTCCAGAGTACGTAGTCGAAGTTGCCAAAATCGACGGGCAGGTCGACATTGCGGATATCACCGACGATTGGTTTGATTTCGAAGCCGGCGATTTTGGCCGTCAGCCGGGCGTTGAGGACCGCCATCGGATTGATCTCGACAATGTAGATCGGTGTTTCCGATTTGCGCGACGCCACCCAAGCGTCGACCCCAGAACCGGTGCCGATGACCAGCACCTTGTCGCCCGGCGCGATATCGCTGTCGAGCAAAGCGTCGTAGAACAACTTGTCGATTGAGTCGGGCCGATAGACGCTCGGTAAGACTGGCACAATCAACTCGTTCTCTGAATTCTCGTCGCTCGCGGCGAGATTATTCCAAGCGTCGCTCGCGTCGCGATAGGTTGGCAATCGCGTCGCAGACCAACCGGTTTCGTCGATGACGACATGAGCCCAGTTACATTCTTCCATGAACTCCGTTGGCGGCCAACTTTTGACTGGCTCAACGGACAGCGGGCGAACGTCAACGCCACGCGCCAGCAGCGCCGACCAGCCACCGGCGGGGACGCCACCGGGAAATAGGTAGAGTACGACCCCGACGACACCAAGCAACATGCCCAGTAGAAGCGGACGAATCAAACCGCGACCGAACGAGAACCATCTCATGAAATTACTCACGCAAACCTAGCGGCTGCATCGAGCGAGCCGGCTCAATGCTAGACCTTAAGGCTAAACATTGCCTTGGGTGCCGCCTAGAGCGCGGAAGGTTGCGCCCTCACCTGTCAAATTTTCTGCAAAAGCACGAGCACGAGAACAATGATCAAAATCGTGCCAAGCATACCCGAGGGTCCGTACCCCCACCCTCTTGCGTGCGGCCATGCCGGAACCGCGCCAATCAGGAGCATGATGAGGACGATCAGCAAAATGGTTCCGAGCATGTTGATTTTCATTTACGGGTTATGGGAGGATTGGACGCATTGCGTGCAAAGGCGGTTCATCTTGCAATCGTGTTAGTTAGACCGACGAGCCTTGTTAGCTGAAATTGAGTCACGGTTCGTAGCAGAGCGATTCGCGTGCCAGAACAGCGGGAACTCGCAACCTGTTGGATTACGCCAATTGATTTCAAGAAAGTGCCCACTTTCTGCCCCTGCACCCCAAGCTGGGCACAACGTTGGATCGCGTGAGATTGGCCGCTGATCGTTCAATTGAGCGCTCAGCGACCAACTTCGGCACTTAGGAACGAATCAAGAATAATTTGGGCGTTTCCTCGACATCGGAAAAAAAGAATGAACCACAGAGATCGCTGAGAACGCAGAGAGAGGAACACTAATCCCCGCTAATCCGCGCTTACGTCGCCCACAGGGTTGAAACGACGACTGGTTGCCAGAATCGACTTACCTTAGTTGGTTAA
>JBGSRO010000196.1:0-27486 GCA_041737535.1 Pirellulales bacterium
GTGCCTCCAGTGCGAATTTGGGAAAGCTAGCGGCTACGCCGCCATCTTCCCAAGTTTCACCAGCTGCACAGCTGTGCGCTTCACTTTTCAACTGCTGCTCGGCTCCGCCAGGCGCTCTGATTTTCAACCGCTGTTTACAGATGCGAATCTTCTTTCCTACATGTTAAGTAACGAAGGCCAAAAAGGAATGTTTGTCGAAGACGGAAATACGTTCCATAAACTAGACTAACCTTAGTCAGACGCGTAGCAGCAGCATCGTTGAGGAACACACATCCTGTACGAGTTTCTGTACACCGGAAGGAGTCTCGATCCGGAAACGGGGCTCTATCACGGCAGAAAAGGTGTCAGGAACCTTTTTCCTGCCTCAGCCCCCATTATTGAGCCACGCTGTTCGCTTTTCCACCATAGCGGCCAAAGTTTGTTGTAGAAATTGGCCGCGCCGCGTGGTAGAACGGGGGCATGTGTACAGGTGTTCATAATCCTACAGCAGACAAGCCAGAAAGTGGCGGCTGGCGGGTCGGAGGTTGGCCTCAAAACAGCGTCGTTTATACAAGCGAGTTTTCATTTTGGCGCTTTTCGTCAAAAAGCGCCGACAGAATGGGGTTCATTTTGTTGCTTCCAACTGGCGATTCGCCAACGAAAATAAGCGGTTTGCTGGACCGCGAAGCGACAGAATACCAGCTATTTTGTCGCATGAAATCGTTTTCTCGAGAAAAGCGACAAAACGACAAACCGGGTGTGGTGGAAAGGGAAGGGGGTGCGTCGAACAGGGCTCGATTCGCACTGCTGGACGAGCCAGAACGTGGGCCAAAGGATGGTACTCGGCTCCGCAGGAGCGTCGCCCTCCCAGGAGCGTCGCCCTCCCAAAAATGGTTTTGATCGTTATGAACCAAATTGGTCGTTCAAAACCCAGGTACGAAATTCTCAGGCAATACTCGGAATCGACTGGAAAACAAGTGGTTTTTGCAAATTCCACGAGAGACGAAAGTCGGGGTTTTGAACGCTCCAATCGTGTTTGGCTTTTTGCGATCAAAACGATCAAGACTGAACGCTGTTCTCAGGAGGCTAATCAGAACAGAGATTACGACGTGCCAGCGCAGGCGAGAATGGTGATGGAGCGTGTTGCGTCTGGATTCCCGCCTTCGCGCAAATGACGAGATGCACGGGGGCGAAACCGGGACACTCATCATCCGCAGCTCAGCTTAATCCACATCCCCGCCACGACAATCGGCGATCATCTCCCCAACCACTCGCTAAGACAAGCGAACGGTACCGCAACTCGGTGGTCAGTGTGTCGCTACGAAGGATGGGGGGGCACCATTCGCTTCTTGTGGACTACCGAAGTGTTGCCACTTCGGCTACAAAACGAGCTATGACGGCGACTCTACCAAACCCGGCTGACACCGACACAACTGGCAAAGAAACCAATGTCATGAACGTGTGGCCTTCGATCAGTGCCGGACCGTGGGGGCGTTGGCTGGGTCGCTGGTTCGACAATCGCGCGGGCATCAACATCGGCGGCGTGCCAATCACGCTCGGCTGGATGCTGGTCGTTAAGACCATCCCACTCACGGCATTTCTCTATTTCAACAAAATCGTGCCGCGAGTTCCGTTTGTGTTGTTCGGCTGGAAGAACACCGCTTGCCGTCGCTATCGATTGACGAATCGCCGTGTGGTCGTTGACCATCCTTTTTGTCGCGATGAGTACGCGAGCTTACCACTGGCAATTTTTGACACGGTGGAACTAGAAGAACGGCCGGGCCACGCCTGGTTCCGCGCCGCCGACATTGTTTTTCGTCGCGGGGTCAGCGAGGTGTTTCGACTGCCCGGTGTGCCCCATGCCGAGGCGTTTCGGCAGACGATTCTTAAGACGAAGCGCAGTTGCGTGCAAAATCCCGCCACCGTCGCCGAGACGGTAGACGGCCCGTGAGCCACGCATGCCCCGTCTGGCGACGGTGGCTCCATCGGTGGCTACATCGGTAGGTTACATTTTTCTCGCGATTTCGAGAGAAAAGTAAGTGAGAATGCCATCGGCTCCGGCCCGCTTGAAGGCCAGTAGGCTCTCGCCGATGGCCTTTTCACGGTCGAGCCAACCCCGCTCGAACGCGGCGTTGAGCATCGCGTATTCTCCGCTCACTTGATAGGCGAAGGTCGGCATCGCGAACTCTCGCTTCACTCGACTCACGACATCGAGGTAAGGCATACCCGGCTTGACCATCACCATGTCGGCCCCCTCGGCAATGTCGAGCGCCACTTCGCGGAGCGCTTCGTCGCTGTTGGACGGGTTCATTTGATAGGTGCGCTTGTCGCCAGTTCCCAAATTAGCCGACGAACCAACCGCGTCGCGAAACGGCCCGTAGAATGCCGAGGCATATTTGGCCGCATAGGCCATCAGGCTCACGTCGGTGAACCCCTCGGCGTCGAGTGCCGAGCGAATGCGGCCAATACGGCCGTCCATCATGTCGCTGGGTGCTATGATGTCGCAACCGGCTTTTGCTTGAACAACCGACTGTTTGGCCAACATGTCGAGCGTGGCGTCGTTGACGACATAGCCATCTTCGACCAGCCCGTCTTGTCCATGGCTGCTGTAGGGATCGAGTGCGACGTCGCACATCACGCCAATCGCGTCGCCAAATCGTTCTTTCACGGCAGCCGTGCTGCGGCAGACGAGATTTTGTGGATTAATGGCCTCGTGGGCGTCGTCGGTTTTTAGTTTGGGGTCGGTCGCCGGAAAGAGTGCCATGACGGGAATGCCCAGGTCGACCGCTTCTTGGGCCGCCGTCAGCAGCAAGTCAATCGACAACCGATCGACCCCCGGCATCGACGCGATCGGCGTTCTTCGATTGGTTCCTTCGTGGACAAAAACGGGCCAAATCAAATCGCTGGGAGCGAGCGCGTGCTCGGTCGTGAGGCGGCGAATCCAGTCGTATCGCCGCAGTCGTCGGAGGCGAACGTGCGGAAATTGGCCGCTGGTTGAAAATGGCGTCGACAAGTGAAGCTCGCTGGCGAAGTGATTGGTCGGGGCTCCATTATCGGTTCGATGGGCCTTAGAATCTAGTTGCTAGCGACTTCACCCTTTGCGGCAACCGTTCTCATTGCGGCAACCATGCAAAAGCTTTCTGTCGGACCGTTTCACTTTTGCTCGACCGGTGTCCGCCTATCGGGCAAGCCCGGACTGGACGAGTGGAAAGGCCCGTTGCACTTTGCCGTTTGGTGCCAACGCGCGGGGCCGTGGTGGATTGGCGATCTTATCAACGCGGGCGAAGACGGTTTTGGCGAAGCGTTCTCGCAGATGTGCGAAGGGGTTGTCTCGACCGAAATGCTTAGTCGTTATGCGTCGGTCGCGCGCCGTGTGCCAATCGATAACCGTCGGGCCAACCTGTCGTGGTCGGCCCACGCCGTCGTCGCAAGGCTTGCACCGGCCGACCAACGAAAACTACTAGCGGCTGCCGACGCGCACGGCTGGACGAGCGAAGAACTCCGCGTCAAAGTCCGCGAGTTTCAGCAACGCGATTAGCGAACTGCCAGCCGCGACCTTGTGGGTGCCACCATCTGGCTTGTCTCACAGTGGGAAGCGAGTACCAATTCTCCCCTGCGGGGCAAGCCAGCAGAGGCACCCGTTAGCGTGACTAACGATTGAGTGTCGCGATGACGATCGCAATCACGGCGACAACAGCGAGCACGATGACGATCGCCTTCTTATTGACTTGTTTCTCGGCGACAGCCGGCTGCGAAATTCGCTGCGTTAGATTCATCGCTGGCTGGCCGGCCGCCAAGCTCACATCGCTGCGGTAGGTTCCGGCATTCACGTCGATTTCTTCGCCCGCGGCGAGCGCCAGCAGAGTTTTGTGGGCCGACTCTGCCGAGGCGGGCCGCGCGCCGGGAGTCTTGCCCATCAACTGCTCGACATAATCGGCCACCGCCGTCGGACAGTTTGGGACGATCTTGTCGAGTCGGGGGATCGGCGAGAACAAATGGTGCTCGAAGATTTCGACCACGTTGTCACCATTGTAAGGGGGATGGCCGGCGATCATCTCGAACAACATGCAGCCAACTGCGTAAAGATCGGCCGCGCCGGTCAATTCGTCTTCGCCTCGAACTTGTTCGGGTGCCATGTAGCGGCACGTTCCTACGGTGTTGCCTTGAGCTGTGAGCCGGTGGAGATTCATATCGCGAGCGAGACCAAAGTCGCCCACCTTCACAGCCCCATCGGACGACAAGAAGAGATTTGCCGGTTTGAGATCGCGATGAATGACACCGCGCTTGTGGGCGTGGTCGAGTGCGGCGCAGATCTGCGCTGCGACCGAGACAGCATCCTCCCACTTCAAGCGACGGCTCGCCTTGAGTGCTTCATGTAGGGTGCCAGAGTCGACAAGCTCCATCACGAAGTAAAGCCGCCCCTGTTCGTCGATGCCGCAGTCGAGATGCTTGACGACGTTGGGATGATCGAGCTTTTCGAGGACCGACACTTCGCGGACGAAGCGTTTTTGAATATCGAGATTGTCGGCCGCCTTGGCGTTGAGCAGTTTGATGGCCACCTGCTCGCCCGTCTCGTCATTCTTGGCGAGAAACGCCGTACCGGCCGAACCGGAACCGAGCTGACGCCCAAGCGAATACTTACCAACCTGCTGCTGGGCGATCATTGCCTAAGTCCCCGAAAGTCGTTGCGCCTGTTTCGAGAGTCTAGCGTAACAGCAGTCGAGTTGCAATGAAATCAGCCAAACCGGCCGCTAGTACAAGCACGCAGCGCAAGAAAGTGGGGAAGCTAAAAGCGCGTAGCCGAGTCTGTCCGCTTGCGAACAAATCGAGCGTGCCGACTTGCTCACCCCCTCTCCTCGCCACTTGTTCACCTCTCCACCCCTTCTCGTCCTCACTTGCTTGCGCTGGGTGATGGTATTTTTGTTGCTACCGGTGTGAACTCAAACCGCGACCCGTCGAACAGCCCCAGGTCGCTGAGTTTCAAGTCGGGAATGACCAACAGAGCCATGAAGCTGAGTGTCATGTAGGGGGCTCGCAAAGGGCAGTCCCACGACTTCACTAAACGGTCGAGCTGGCTGTATGCGTTGCCCACCTCTTCGCATGTTCCAGTCCCCATCAGCCCCGCCACCGGCAGCGGCAGCAAGGCCCGTTCGGCACTCGACAGACAGACGGCACTCAGCCCGCCGCGCGATTCCATGACGAGGTTCACGGCCGCCGCGATGTCTTCGTCATTGGTCCCGACAGCGATGACATTGTGAGAGTCATGGGCAACGCTCGACGCGAGCGCGCCGCGGATCAAGCCAAAACCTTTGATGAACGCGACCGCCAGCTCGGCTTTGGCATAGCGATTGACGACGACCAGTTTAAGGACGTCATTCGCAGGATCGGCTTGGGCGAAGCCATCGACGATCGGCACCTCGGCTGTTGTCTGGCCGGTGACAATTTGTCCGTCGATCGCTTCGATGCAACGAACCGAACAACTATCTGGCGGGCAAGCGAGGGCAGGGGGGGCCGCAAGTTCCGCGGGAGAGACAGTTTGAGGCACGAACCGATTGATCGGCTCGGTCACGACGCTCGACAGTAGCGACGTTCCGTGTTCGGCAACAAGTCGGCCATCGATCCAGGTTCGATTGACCTCGAACGTTTCGAGCGAGCTGACTTCAATAAAATCAGCCGGGTCGCCGACGCGGAGTTGACCGACCTTCAGGCTGTAATGCTCGACCGGCACGCAACAGGCCGCCAAGAGCACATCGAACAGGTCGATACCATTCGCCACAGCGCGGGCGACGAGTTGGTTAATATGCCCCAACAGCAGCTCATCGGGGTGTTTGTCGTCACTACAGAGCATCACCATGCCGGGGTGCGTCGCGAGCAGCGGCCAGAGGACCTCGAAGTTGCGCGCGGCCGAGCCTTCACGGATCGCGATTTTGCACCCGGCCGTCAGTTTGCCCACGGCTTCGTCGTGGGCAAAACACTCGTGGTCGGTCGTGATGCCAGCGGCGATGTACTTGTTAGCCTGCTCGCCCCTCAAACCCGGCGCGTGGCCATCAACCGGCTTGCCGACTTTCTTGGCAGCAGCGATTTTGGCGAGGCATTCGGGATCGCCGTGCAAGACGCCGGGAAAGTTCATCATCTCGCTTAAATAGCCAATCCGCTCGTCGGCGAGCAGCTCTTCGACCTCGGCAACCGAAATGGCGGCGCCGGCCGTCTCGAAGGTTGTCGCTGGGACACACGAGGGCGCTCCGAAACAGAACTTGAGCGGGCTTTGCGAGGCGTTCTCGATCATGAACGCGACGCCGGCCACCCCCAGCACGTTGCCGATCTCGTGAGGATCGCTGACCGTCGCCACGGTACCGAACTTGACCGCTTGCCGGGCGAACTCGGTCGGCAGCAACATGCTGCTCTCGATGTGAATGTGGCTGTCGACAAAACCGGGCATGAGCCAGGTGGTCGGCGTGGCATCGGTGCTATCAATGCGAGTGATTTTGCCACCATCCCAACTGACCGTGGCTGCGAAGATTTTCTTCGCGCGGATATCGACGATGTTGGCAGTGACTTTTCCTGATGACATAAGCGGGCTCCCTTTCGGTCCTATATTGAGGGAGGGCGAGGCTGCTGCCGGGCTTTCGGCTGGCTCCGCTGGAGCGTCGCCCTCCCGTGAGGTCGCCCTCCCGTGAGGTCGCTCTCCCTTGAGTAAGCAGAGTATTGGCGGGCCTGCCGATACTGTCGAGCCGGTGGTGCTAGCAACCGTCTGCGAAAAATAGGCGGACTTTTCCGAAAGTATCAACTTTAACGCGTCGATAACTTCCTGCAGGCAATGTTCCCAAGGGGGGCTTGGGCGAGCCATAGAGGGCGACTGCATCGTTTTGCAGCCGTCCGCCGGTTCGCTTCGCTCGATTAGCCTCCCGAAAGGACGTTTTGCTATGTTACGCGCCCGGTGTTGGAATTCACGTTGCTTCAATCTTCACGCCAGTTTGCTGGCCGTTTTGGCGATCCTCGCCGGTGATTGTTCCGCGCAACAACTCAACTGGATTCATGCGCGAACTCCTGGCGGACCCACGGCCGCACCCGTGCGGCGTGCCGGTAGTGCCGAACAGGCTCCGCCAGCTAAACCTGCGGTGTCTCAGCCAATGGCTTCCGCACGCCAAGCGGCCGTGCAAGCGGCGGCGCAACAACGTCCGTCGATGGCTCGCCGCAACGTGCCACCTACGCCGACCGCCGAAGGTGCGCGGTCGCGAGCGGTTGAAGATTCGATCAATGCCGTCGTCCCGGCGCAATACCATGCCGACGGCTACGAGGATTCCGGCTACGGCGCACCAATGATCGGACCGAGTTGTGGCGTCGGTTGCGACTGTTGCGAACCAACGTGCGGATTCGTCGGCGATCCTTCCTGTGGCATTCCCGCTGGCGGTTGCGGCGACCCTTGCTGTGGCGATGCGTGTGGCTGCGGCGATGAGTGCTGCGATACGTGCCGACCGATCTTGGGAAGCTGTGGCGATCGTGGTTGCACACCTCTGATTCTCTACTTACCGCCGATGCGTGAATTGACACTGTTTGGCGGTGTGCAGGGACACACCGGTCCGCTCGACAAAGGCCGCGACGGCGGCAACTTTGGCTTCAACCAAGGCTTCAACATTGGGGGCGAAATGGCTTGGCTCCCTTGGCCGGGGCTGGGCTATCAGCTTGGCTATCGTGCCACCCAAAACCAAGTCAATGGCGACGAACGAATCGGCACCAGCGATAGCCACTCACAGAGCTTTATCACGGCCGGACTGTTCCGCCGCGCGAAGTGTGGCTGGCAATATGGTGTCGTCTACGACATGTTGCGTGACGAACGTTTCGAGTCGCAAGACTACGGGCAAGTCCGTGGCGAGCTAAGCATCGTCAATCCCAAGGGGGGCGAAATCGGCTTCGCGTTCGCGTCACACACAAACGAAAACAACATCGCCGTCAACCAAGTGCAACGGACCTACCACGCGACGAACCAGTACCTGTTGTTCTACCGCTTGCAAGGCAAGCAAGGTGGCGAGTTCCGCGCCGCCGCCGGTTTCGACGACGACAGCAAGGGCATTCTCGCCGCCAACTTCTTGGTGCCGCTAAGCAAGCGGTGGAGCCTCGACACCGGTTTCACTTACCTGATTCCCGAAGACAGCAACGACGTGAACGGTCGCGAAGAGGCCTGGAACATCGGCATGAACCTCGTCTGGCACTACGGTTGCAGGGGCGACAAGTACTACTGCAACCCATTCCGACCGCTGTTCAACGTCGCCGACAACGGCAGCTTGATTGTTGACGATCGGGAGTAGTCGGAGGGGCCCCGCGACTGGCGGAACGGGGGTATATGTTAAGACTCAAACGGCATCGGCGCCCCGCGCCGATGCCGTTAAGTCGTTGAGTGGGTTCGGCTGAGGTGATGTACACCGACGGCAGTTATGGGGACAATCGGAACTGCGTCGATCGATGAATTCGATGCGGATTTTCCATATACGTTTCGAGACCCAGGAGGGTCACTCCTTTGTACTTAGCGGACTTCTGCTAAAATGCATCGAACGATGAAGCCAACGCGGGTTTGGGTGCCTTCGCTGCCTGCCAATGAGTACCACTACTTCGCACTTACGACACACGGTGAACGGACGTCTGATGGAAAGGCCGAGCTTGGCCTGTGATAGCCTTGCCCAGGTCCTCCTGTCAGAGGATTGCTCCGGAGGATCTATGTCGAGGTTTCGTTCCGGTCTCCCCTACGCAACTGTCTTTTTTTTGGGCTGCTGTGTAACGTTCGTGCTGATGTCGGGGTATCACCTACTCCAAGACATCCGTGCGTGGGATACGCCACTAATCCGCGAAGACATCGGCGACTATTGGTTCAAGCAAGCCGGTTTGGAATTCACGAGACCAGACGCAGCCACCAACGCGTGCGTAGCCTTTGTTGGCCACGGGATGGGGGACACAAGCTGTTATCTCTCTTTCGACATCCCGAAAGACGCCTTGGCCGACTTCCTCGCGGGCCAGCCGTCTTGCAAAGTGATCCCCAAAGACGAATTGCAAGGACGCTTTTCGTACCGCGACTCACTGCCCCCGGCGGCAGCAAAGCTGATCATGCCAAAGCCGTTGCCTGACTCTGCCGAGGCGTATTCGTTGGGAACCGTGGATGCGGTCTATGACACCGCAGAAGAAAGGCTCCATCTCCACAATTGCTGTCCGTAGCTCGCGAGCTGACAAAGGGGGCGTCGGCCGCAGTGCCAACCCGCCTTCGGTGAACCCACGTCGGCGTGAAACTTCTACGCTGATTCCGGAGTCCGCTATCATGCAAACGAGGCGTCGGTCCTTGGCGGCCAAATGCTCACATCGAATCTGCGTCATACCCGTGAAACTCCGACGCAGCTTCGAGCTGCATCCTAAGTAGCTGAGGTGCAGCTCACCTCGGTCAGATCAGGATTCCGCGATAAAGTATTCTAAGTGATGAGTCGCTCAGGCTCACCAGCTCGCGGCCTCCTCGCCATCGAGCCTGAGCGTCAAACATTTCGCGCTGCCACCCGCTTTTAGAAACTCGCCGAGCGGAGTCGCTGTCGGCTGGTAGCCACTCTGCTTTAGTTTGCTGTGCAACCCGTCGCAGCCGGTGTTGGTGATCACCGTTTTGCCTAGCACGACCGCGTTGCAGGCGAATTTCCTTGCTTCGTCGGCGTTGACTTCAATAAGAGATTCAACCGCCGACTCAATCGCCCGCTGGCCATAGCTGTCGAACGCTGGCGGATACCAAATCGCTTCGCCCGGCGCGAGCGGACAGAAGCATGTGTCGAGGTGATAGAAGCTGCCGCTGGTGAGCTCGACCGGCAGCACGCGGACACCGAGCATCGCGCCGATTTTTTGGTGCCCGGCGGCATCGCTCCGCTGGCGGTAGCCGGCAAACAGTGTGTCGCCACAGAACAGCGCGTCGCCGGCTCCTTCGAACGAAAAGCCGGGGGGCGGGTCGACACATTCGAAACCGTTGGCCGCGAACCACTCGCGATCGACGGGTGTTTCGCCTTGCCTTTGCGGATGACGGAACCGCGAGAGCAAGGCCACGTTGCGATAGATCAAAGCCGCGTTGGCCGTAAAGACCAAATCAGGAAGTCCCACGACCGGTTCCAGTCGCTCAACATGTGCGCCCGTCGCGACGATCGATTCGTAGAGCGATTGCCATTGCTGCACGGCGACCGCGTGGTCGGCATCGACCGCGATGTCCATCCAGGGGTTGATTTCGTACTGAATTCCGAAGTACTTCGGATGGCACATGAGCAGACGGGGCATGGCGGCATAATGAGCGATGAGGGGGGATGATTCTAACAGCCGACGAGCTACGCATCGTCGCCGAATCAACAATCAATCGTCCGCGAGCAGATGCCTGAGCGTTCGCTGCGGATCGGTCATAAACGTGTGCATCACTCGATAGTGTTCGGTCTCTTCATAAGCAACCCGATTGACTCCCGCGGGTGAAAACTCATAGATCCACGCATCGGGATAGGCCATCAAGATCGGTGAATGCGTCGCGATCACAAACTGCGACTCGCGATCGATAAGCTCGTGCATCGCCACCAAGAAGGCTAGTTGACGTTGGGGCGAGAGGGCACTTTCGGGTTCGTCGAATAGGTAGAGCCCGTCACCCGTCATGCGGGTCGTAATGAGTGCGATGAAGGCTTCGCCGTGAGAAACGTTGTGCAGGCTGGTGGTGCCGTAGCCCGAGCGGGCATCGGTGTTTAGGCCCAATCGCTCGATTTCGCTGGCGACGTTGTAGAAGCTCTCGGCACGCACGAAAAATCCGTCGCTGCGGCGTTTGCCTCGCGCGCCACGGCCCAATCGAATCCATTTGAACATGTCGCTGTGCGACGCTCGCGAGGCGAAGTTAAAATTTCGGGTTCCTCCCTCGGCATTGAATCCATCGGCGACGGCGATCGCTTCCAAAAGAGTGCTCTTGCCGCTGCCGTTCTCGCCGATGAAAAACGTGACCTTGGGGTGCAAGTCGAGCCGCGAAATGTCTTTGAGTGCCGGCAGTTGCTCGACGTACTTCGACTCCTCGCCCATTGTGGCATTCGAGCGATTGATGAGCACGTAGTCGACGTGGGGTTCGCGGTCGCGGGTCACGATGAAACCCTCCGTTCGAGAATGTCAATTTCCGCCACCAGCGAGCGAAAGAACGGTTCGACATCGGTCACGATGCCGACCGTCTGAAAGCTCCCCCGGTCGGCCATTTTAATGACCGTCGACGGATTGATATCGACGCAAACCATTTTGACCCAGGCAGGCAAAAGATTGCCGACAGCAATCGAGTGAAGTGTCGTCGCGACGCTCAGGCAAAACGACACGTCGCGAATCGCGGCCCGCATTCTTGATTGGGCCTCAAGTGAATCGGTAATGACTTCGGGCAATGGGCCGTCGTCGCGGATGCTGCCAGCGAGCAGGAACTCAACTTGATGTTTGACGCAATCGTGCATGATGCCCGAGGTGACGAGACCCGACTCGATCGCCGCGGCAATCGACCCCGCACGGCGGATACGGTTGATCGCCCGCAGGTGATGTTCGTGCCCCGACTCGGCGATACTCGCGTCGGCGAGGTGAACCCCCAGACTGGTGCCAAACATCGCTTGTTCGAGGTCATGTGTCGCCAGCGCGTTGCCGGCGAACAGCTTGGCGATGTAGCCGCGGCGAATTAGTTCGCACACCAGTGGACCCGAACCGGTATGGACGATCGCCGGTCCGCCGACGAGTAAGTTCTTCTTGCCTGCCGCACGGTTGTCGAAAATTTCGCGAGCCACTTTGCGAATCAGCACTCCCTTCGGCTTTTCGGTCGAGACGTCGCTGTTCATGAAGGCGAAGCCGTGGGCGCTGGCGGCCCGCACCGGCGGAAAGACCCGCACACCGGCATGTCCGACGACAATCGCCATGCCGGGTTCCACTTCGACCATGGGGATGCACCGCGCGACTTCGGCTTCAATAACAATGCCACAGTCCATCTCTTGATCGGTGACCTCGACCCATTTGCCGGCGACGCGAACTTCGCTCTGCTGGTTAGTGGTGCTGTAGAATCCATCGGGAAACGCCCCCGCGATATCGGCTTGGGTCGTCCGGCAGTCAACGGCGTTAACGGCGACCGCTCCATGGTCGCTGACAAGCGCGAGCACGCGGTCGAGCCGCGACTGATTGTCGGCCGTGATTTCGATGACGGCTGTGCTGGGGTCGTTGCGATTGTGTCCGATAACGACGTTTCGCAGTTCGTACTGGGCTCCCTCGGCGTTGATGATGTCAAGCACCTTGGGGAGCAGCAGACTGTCGACGATGTGGCCGGTGAGTTCGACCTGTTCACTGACACTGGGTCCAATCGTAGGCATCGTTTTGAGCCTCAATCGAGGATCGGCGGGACAGGCGAGCGGAATCTGCCGTCTTTCGCCAGCCGGTGTTACTTCTTATACTGTTGCGTGATCGAGATCATAAGTCACGCGCAAATCACTCGACGGCGAAACGACCCCGTTTCGGGCGTCTGATCAAGTCTTTAACGAGGAAACTCTCTCCATCATGGCGAGCGAAGCATCTGGCGACAATTGGGACAGTTTGGCCGACGCCCTCGGAACTCCTTCGGCCGCTGCCGTGTCGAACTCGCGTGCAGGCGAAGAACGGGAGGGCCACACGCCGCCCGCGTCGGTCGCACCCCCGGCGAAAAGAGAGCGAACAAAAGCGCCCAAGACTCGGCCGCCATCGATGTTCTTCACCGACGAAGAATTGGCGGAGCAACAGGCCACCGAGACGCCCCAGGCTGAGCCAGACGTCGCCATCGAAATGCCAGTGGCGGAGCCTGTGGTGAAGGCCAAACCGATCGACAAGCCAATGCCGCCGTCAGTGGTTGATCCAGTTACCAAGGTTGATCCAGTCGCGCAGGCTCCTCCGGTAACCATCGCACCAGCCGCTGAAATCGAAAGCGAACCGGCGGCGGCGGTGCCTGCCGCCGAGGGATTTTTTGCCAGCGGACTCACGCTTCCCGATTGGTTTCCATTTGCGAAAAAATCGACACCCAAATCGACGCCACCTGCGACACCGCCGCCGCCCGCTGAGTCTGTGGCGGCTCCGTCGGTGGTTGAGGCCAAGGCAGTCGAGCTTGCTGCGACCAATGTCGAAGAGTCTAGTTCGAGATCCGAAAATAACGATTCGCTCGAGCCACACGACGACTGGCTCGATCGGCCGCGTCGCAGCGCACCGCACAAACCGCGAGTGGCAGAAGTTAAGCAGGGCACAGCAGATGGTGCCGATGTTGATGATACCGAGAGCTCAACGGAAGTGGTCGATGATGGCTCGGATTCGGCTGACGACCAAGCTGAGAGCGACGACGCTCCGAAGACCAAACGACGACGGTCGCGACGCCGTGGTCGCGGTCGCGGTCGTTCGCCGACCGAGCACGCCGCTGACAATTCGGAAGAGAATGCGGCAAGCGATTCACACGATGAATCACACGATGGCGACGAAACAGAAGTCGAAAAGATCCGAAAACGACCCGCGAGAAAACGGCCTGCCGCTAAGGCAAAAGACACTATCAAGGACGATCGCGAAATCGACGATGATGATGACGATGATATCGTCGACGACCTGCGCGCCATCGACGGCGAAGATGACGACGACGAAGATTCAGACGGAGCCGAGGATGGCTCGAAGAAAATATCGCACCGAAATATTCCTTCGTGGCTCGACGCAATTACGGGAGTCGTCGACAGCAACATTGCCCATCGCGATCAGCGTCAGCGGAGCAGTTGGCCCCGATCCGACGCCCGCCCCAAAGGGGGCCGCGGTCGCGGTCGGCGGAAAAAAACTTCTTGAACGTACGCCGATTTCTGCGTGAAATTGTCGCGATTCCCGCAAAGTAACCCCACTTTGTGGGGGTCGATCTTGTGAATTCTTACGAAATGTCATTGCCCGATTGCGCGATGCGTTAAATACTGTTACTAGAAGAGGTGCGTTGCACGGTGTCCAAAACCGCTGTACCGCGGCCCTGTCTGAGGCCGACACACCACCACCTTGCCCGCCGCTCTTTGGCAATCTTGCCCCTGACATCGCGCCCGAGTTCTCGCTCCGGGCGGACGTTCCGCTCCAAGAAGCTAGCCAGTCGCTGTAGGTCTGTTTCCTCACGACCTTGTTAGCTTTCGCCGATTGGCGCGCCCCGAGCGAACTGCGTGATTTTCTGGTATTGTCATCGTTTGTTGTGATGACCTCTGCCTCGGTGGCAAGCTTGTCCGGTCGCCTGCGGTTCCCATCCTTTGGCAAACTGCTCCTTCGCTGGAAACGGCACGATGAACGAAGGCGCGGTGCTGCGCATTCATTCCATTGATTACGAACCTCAACCCTTTTGAAAATCACCTTCTTAACCGAGCGCCCCGTCACCCGCGCAGGAACGGTTAACCACAAACTAGGAGTGATGACACTTCGATGACACACGCCAGCAACATCATTTCATTTGTCGCCCAGCAACAAGATCGCGAACAGTTCCGTCGTAAGAATTGGAACGGTTCGTTTGCCGAGTATCTCGACATCGTTCGCGAAACCCCCGAGGTCACCCGCACCGCCTATCAGCGACTTTACGACATGATCATGTCGTACGGCGTCGACGAGATTGAGGTTGGTCGCGAACGTGTGGCTCACTATCGCTTTTTCGACGATCCCGATTACCACGGCAAAGACGCCGTGTTTGGGCTCCGCGAGTCGCTGCACTCGCTGGTGAACGCACTGAAGAGTGCCGCACGCGGCTATGGCATCGAGCGCCGGGTGCTGTTGCTTCATGGCCCGGTCGGTAGCAGCAAAAGCACCATCGCGCGACTGCTGAAGAAGGGTCTCGAACGCTATTCGGCGACCGACGCCGGGGCACTCTATACACTTGGCTGGGCCAGCGAAGACGCGCCCGACGACCCCGATGCGATCGAGTGGTGCCCAATGAACGAAGACCCGCTCCACCTCATTCCGAGGCGATTCCGCGAAGAGGTCGAAACGCAACTCAACGCCGATCGTGGCGAAGACGACTACCGCGTTAAAATCGTCGGCGAACTCGACCCGTTCTGCCGATTCACTTATCAAGAACGGCTGCGGAAATACGACGGCGACTGGACCCGGCTGATCGAAGATGTCCGCGTGAAACGATTAATTCTTAGTGAGAAAGACCGCATCGGCATTGGCACCTTTCAGCCAAAAGACGAGAAAAACCAAGACGCCACCGAACTAACCGGTGACATCAACTATCGCAAGATCGCCCAGTACGGCAGCGACAGCGACCCCCGCGCTTTTAACTTCGATGGCGAGTTCAACATCGCCAATCGGGGGCTCATTGAGTTCGTTGAAGTGCTGAAACTCGACGTGGCGTTCTTGTACGATCTGCTGGGCGCGAGTCAAGAACATCGCATCAAGCCGAAGAAATTTGCCCAGACCGACATCGACGAAGTGATCATCGGTCACACCAACGAACCCGAGTACCGCCGGCTCCAAAACAACGAGTTCATGGAAGCGCTTCGCGACCGCACGGTCAAAATCGATATTCCCTATGTGACGATCCTCGAAAACGAAAAGAAGATTTACGAGAAGGATTACAACAGCGAAACGGTCAAGGGCAAACATATCGCCCCCCACACGATTGAGATGGCTGCCATGTGGGCGATCCTCACCCGGCTCGAAGAGCCGAAGCATGCAGGACTTACCAGGCTCCAGAAAATGAAGCTCTACAACGGCAAGTCGCTCGCCGGTTTTACCGAAGAGAACATCAAAGAGCTTCGCGAACAAGCGGTCAACGAAGGGATGACCGGAATTTCGCCTCGCTATGTACAGGACAAAATCTCCAACGCCCTTGTTTCGCACCCCAACGCAAAAAGCATCAACCCGTTTATGGTGCTCAACGAACTCGAAGCAGGGCTCAAACACCACAGCCTGATCAACAACGAAGATCTCAAACAGGAGTACCGCGAGTTGCTGTCGGTCGTGAAACAGGAGTATGAGAACATCGTGAAGAACGAAGTGCAACGCGCGATCGCCGCCGACGAAGACGCCCTCAAGCGGCTCTGCGGCAACTACATCGACAACATCAAGGCCTACACGCAACGTGAAAAGGTCAAGAACTCGTTCACCGGTCAATACGACGAACCCGACGAGCGGCTCATGCGGAGCATCGAAGAGAAGATCGATATCCCCGACAGCCGCAAAGACGATTTCCGCCGCGAGATCATGAACTACATCGGAGCGCTTTCGATCGATGGCAAGAAATTCGATTACAAGACCAACGAACGGCTCTACAAAGCGCTCGAACTCAAACTGTTCGAAGACCAAAAAGACTCGATCAAACTGACGAGCCTCGTCTCGAACGTCGTCGACCAGCAAGCACAAGAGAAGATCGACGTGGTGAAAGGCCGACTCATCCGCGACTACGGCTACGACGACGAAAGCGCAACCGACGTGCTGCACTACGTTGCCAGCATTTTTGCTCGCGGCGATGTGAAGCAAGAAAAGTAGCAGGCGTTACCGTCGCTAGGTAGCCACCGTCGCCAGACGGTGGATGCCTTCGAGCGAACGCAATCACTACCCAAGCTCATCCACGCACTGGCGAGCGTGGCTACCTCAAGACCAATCATGCCTCTCGATATCGAACGCGATCAACGACGCTTCCGACAGATTGTTCGCGGCAAAGTTCGCGAGAACCTCCGTCGATACGTCTCGCATGGCGAAATGATCGGCCGCAAGGGCAAAGACCTGGTCAGCATTCCACTGCCGCAACTCGACGTACCCCGATTCCGTTTCGGCGACAACGGCAACGGCGGCGTAGGGCAGGGGGATGGCAAAGAAGGCGATACCGTGGGACGGGGCAAACCACAGCCCGGCAGTCCGGGCGAAGCGGGGAGCGATCCGGGCGGCGGTCACATCATGGAAGTCGAAATGACCCTCGAAGAGCTGGCCGACATTATGGGCGACGAGCTCGAACTTCCTCGCATCGAGCCCAAAGGCGCTTCGACCATCGAACAGCAAAAAGCGAAGTACAACAGCATTCGTCAAACCGGTCCCGAATCGCTCCGTCACAACAAGCGAACTTACCTGCGGGCGATGCGTCGACAGATTTCGACTGGGGCCTACGAATCGCTCGACCCTAGCATTGTGCCGATCCGCGAAGACCGCCGCTATCGTTCGTGGACCACCATCGACGAACCGCAAGCGAACGCCGTGGTGATTTACATGATGGACGTGTCGGGATCAATGACCGACGAGCAGAAGCAGATCGTGCGCACCGAAGCGTTTTGGATCGACACTTGGCTCGGTCGCCAATACGGCGGCATCGAGAAGCGGTACATCATCCACGATGCGGCCGCGAAAGAGGTCGACGAACAAACATTCTATCGCACGCGCGAGAGTGGCGGCACCCGCATCAGTTCGGCTTACAAAGTCTGCGCGAGCCTCATCGAAAAGAGCTTTCCGGTCGCCGATTGGAACATCTATTGCTTTCAATTTTCCGACGGTGACAACTGGGGCGAAGACAACACCGCGGCACTCAACATGTTGGCCGAAAAGATTTTGCCTAACGTCAACCTTTACTGCTACGGACAAGTCGAGAGCCCCTATGGAAGTGGCGAGTACCTCGGTCAGCTCGAAGAACGCTTTGGCGACAAATATGACACGCTTGTGACGTCCGAGATTGAGGACCGAGACGCGATCTACGAGTCAATTAAGACTTTCCTAAGTTCAGGAAAGTAACCAGTCAGCGACGAGACGTAGCTCGTCGGCTATGAAACATTGAACAATCCGAATTCCGCACTCAACATTCCGCATTTCCGCAATGCCACTGATTGAATCATCGCAACTGACCCGCGAATTGGCCGCTATTCAGGTCGAGGTCGAAGGTTACGCGCGGGCTCATGGTCTCGACTACTTCGACACGATCTTTGAATTGGTTGACGCCGACCGGCTCAACGAAGTCGCCGCCAAGGGGGGCTTTCCGGTTCGCTATCCCCACTGGCGGTTCGGGATGGAGTACGAGCAACTCAGCAAGGGTTACAATTATGGTTTGCAAAAAATCTATGAACTGGTGATCAACAACGACCCCTGCTACGCCTATTTAATGCGGAGCAACGCAACCGTCGATCAGAAATTGGTCATGGCCCACGTCTACGGGCACTGCGATTTCTTCAAGAACAACTTTTGGTTCAGCAAGACCAATCGCAAAATGATGGACGAGATGGCCAACCACGGCAATCGCATCCGTCGGCACATGGACGAAGTCGGCGTCGAAGTCGTCGAAGACTTTATCGACGTTTGCCACAGCATCGACGACCTGATCGACATTCACTCACCGTTCATCAAGCGTCGCGACGAACCAAAGCGACCGGGCGAACCGGAAGAAGAACAGGAAACCGTGTCGGGTCGTTTCCCCAGCAAACAGTACCTCGATAGCTATGTGAATCCGCCGGCCCGTATGGCCGCCGATCGCGAGCGCGAGCGCGAAGATCGCAAATCGAGCAGCAAACGTTTCCCCGCGAACCCCGAGCGCGACGTGATGTTGTTTGTGATCGAAAACGCGCCGCTTGCCGCGTGGCAAACCGATGTGCTCTCGATTCTTCGCAACGAAGCCTACTACTTCGCGCCACAGGGCCAAACAAAAATCATGAACGAAGGGTGGGCCAGCTACTGGCACTCGACGATCATGACCACCCAGGCGGCAACCGCTGCGGATATCATCTGTTACTGCGACCATCACAGTGGAACGTTGGCCGCCAGCTCATCGAGCCTTAACCCATATAAGCTGGGTATCGAGCTGTTTCGTGACATCGAAGATCGTTGGAATCGCGGCGCGTTTGGCAAGGAATACGACGAATGCGATAACGACTACCAGCGTGAGCGATGGGATAAGCAAGTGGGCCTGGGCCGCAAGAAAATCTTCGAGGTCCGTCGCATCCACAACGATCTGACGTTCATCGATGAGTTCTTGACGCTCGACTTCGTGCGCAGGCACAAGCTGTTCAAGTTCGGCTACAACGAGTCGAGTGAGCAGTACGAGATCGAGTCGCGGGCCTTCCCGCAGGTCAAACAGCAACTGTTGGCGAGCCTGACAAACATGGGCCGGCCACAAATTTCGGTCGTCGATGGCAATTATCGCAATCGCGGCGAGCTTTATCTCAAACACAGCTTCACTGGCGTCGAACTTAAGCGCCATTACGCCGCCGATTCGCTGCGCAACCTCAACAAGTTGTGGGGGCGCCCGGTCCATATCGAGACGACATTCGAAGAACAATTGTGCCGCATGTCGTTCGATGGTTTTGAACACGAAATCGAATCGCTCGACACAATCGAAACAGAACGGGAGTTTTAACGTGGGACTCGTTTCTCAATTCGAGCGACTGCTGCACCACGCGATGGCACCAGCCACCTTGCAGGCCGACGACGGTGATGATCGGGTTGTCTGCCGAGTTGAAGAACTCGACTCGATCGGGGCCGCGACCATGGAACTCAGACTCGAAACACCCCGGCTCGCGACGCTCTCAAAAGTGCAACTGAGTAAGATGGCCGAGGCACTAGCGGCCAAGCTCAATTACCTGATGGAGCCAATCGCGCCCATTGAAATCGACCTCGACAAGTGCTCGGTGCAGTTGCGTAGCCGCCCGCCGCGCCGCAGCGAAGCCACCACCAGTTACTACGAAGTGATGGTTACCGTCGGTGGTTCGATCGCGCTGGTGCGCTACGACAAGCCCAAGGGAAGCCGTCGCGAGCGAGTACCGATGCTACTAACGCGCGAGGTGATGGTGCGACTGGTGGGGGATTTTGATTTGGCAGCTACAAATTCTTGAGACGGTCAAGTAGGTCCGTTACTCCCACGAGCTCGGCAGCCGCAGCGAGGTAGGAATTGTCTATTTCCTTAAACTGCAGTTGCAACAGGCGTGTGACATCATCCCACTGGCGCTCGGATGTCTCGTCCGAGAGCCGAAACCACATGAGCTTCCTGATCAGTGAGTCTTCGACCGAAAGCAGGGGAGCAATAACGATCGGCGATTGAAAGAGGGTTTGGCGAGTGGCCCTTTTTAGGCATTGGATATCGAACGGCTCGTTTGCACTCACAAATATGTCGATTTTGTAAGTCGTGGCATAATGGATCAGATTGAAGCAACTCTTGCGCTCAATCGCGGCAACAACAGCCGCTTTGCTTACATAATACTCCTCGCCGAGTCGAGCGATGAGTGCATCGGCCTGACCGTTCGAGATGTCGCACATCAAGTCGATGTCGACCGTCGAGCGACTGACGCCATGCACTGAAATGGCGACGCTGCCTCCGACGTAATAGTCGACGCCGAGCTCGTCGAGCAGGTCGATCACGGGCCGCACAGCGAGCGGCATCAGTCTCGTGTCATCCACGATTTCGACTCTCAAGTGCTGCCCGAACTTCGCTTGCGAGCGACTCGCCGTAAATGACTTCGATCAATCGTAGCCGAACCTGATCTTCATCGTAGTCGGGATGCAGGCGTCGGATCGCCGCGAAAGCCAGCTCTCGATTCCTGTCGGACAACTGTCGCATGAGCTCGACTCGACGCACGGCCGGCATGCGACGAATGCACTCGAGTTGCACTTCGTGCGCTTCGGGACTTGTATCGGTCGTGTAGGGTGGCATACTCACTTCCGTAGCTTATCGCGAAAGTCTGAAAGGGGCGAGTCGCTTCGTCGCTACTTTTCGATTTCAATGCATTCGCTCACAATGCCTTCGACGACCAACAACCCTCGACGATTGCCGCTATGCGACCCACCCAATCTCCCGCCGAAGAAGTCGACGCACTGAAACCTGTCGGTGGCGGCTGGCATTGCAGCCACCTCTACTACAGCTTCGACCGCAGTACACTGGCGGCGATGACCGAGGCCGACATCGCGACGGGTCGCGAGCAGTTCAGCGCGATTCTCGATCCGGCCGCTGAGGGTCAGCCGGTACGGATGCAAGCGTTCATCGTCAGCGGACACAAGGCCGACTTCGGACTCATGCTCATGGACCCTGATCCGCTGGTGATCGACCGGGTCCATCAGCGGCTGATGGCCTCGAAGTTGGGCGTGGCGCTGCGGCCCGGTTATTCGTTTGTTTCGGTCACCGAAATCAGCGAATACGTGATGTCGGTTGAGCAGTTCTCGGAGCGACTCGTAAGCGAAGGCCTCGCGATCGGTTCCCCAGAACACGAGGCGAAAACGAAAGCCTACGCCGAGCGGCTCGTCGGTATGAACCGGCAACGGCTAACCCCCGACTTTCCCCCCTATCGGGCTATGTGCTTTTATCCCATGAACAAGATTCGGGGGGAGCGGGAAAATTGGTTTCGCCTCGCAAAAAGCGAGCGAAACAAGCTGATGAGCGAACACGCCCGCAGCGGGATCGCCTTCGCTGGCAAGGTGAGCCAACTCATCACGGTCGCCGTTGGCTTCGACGATTGGGAGTGGGGGGTGACCCTGTGGGCCACGAACCCGGCCTATTTGAAGGACATTGTTTACCGGATGCGGTTCGACGAAGCGAGCGCCCGGTATGCCGAGTTTGGGCCATTCTTGGCCGGATATGTCAGTTCGGCGAAAAATATTCTCGATCATTGCATTGTTCTTAAGGTTAAGTAGAATACAGAAAAGAGTGTGGCAAACCGCGTCTTTGGTAAGTCACGCTAAGGAATGAATCAAGAATAGCTTGGTAGGTTTGCGAAATTGGCAACGATAAAATAGCGAACGTCACTCCCGCCTGCCCGGGAATGACGGAAGCAAGCCAGTTATTTTTGATCCCTTCCTGAGCAATTTTTCTGTTTCTCTCTCGGTTGTCGCTAATCGCAGCTTTTCTCATCGGCAACGACTGCTAAGCCTTGCTCGTCACGGCTCAGCGCGTTTTTTGGCCCAAGGCGACTCCATTTCATTGGCCCGCCGCGAAGTTGGCGAAGAAACTCTTGCCCAGAAAGTCTGCGCTCGAAAGTAAAGAGTTCAAAAAATACCCTCGCATCTTAAGGTTCCTGCTATGAGTGCTCGCTTATTGAGTTGCGTTTTCGCTTTGCTGGTCGCCGGCACTGTTCGTGCGGATGTCGTGCTTGATTGGAATCAAATCACGAGCGAGACAATGCTTGCCAATCAGACTTTACAGAATCCTGGCATGGGTTCGCGCACCTACGCGATGGTCAACATCGCGATACACGACGCGGTCGTATCGGTGCTCGGGACGCACGACACTTTCTATCGGCAAAGTTCGCCCGCGATGGGGGCTTCGGTCGACGCCGCCGTTGCCGCTGCCGCTCACCATGTGTTGTCGTCGATCTATCCTGACCAGCAAGCGGCTCTCGAAACGGCGCTCAATAACAGTCTAGCGGGAGTGACCGACGCAAATGCGCGAACGTTGGGTATCGCGTTCGGAACGAGCGTCGGCCAGCAAGTTGTTAATAAACGCCAGTCGGATGGTTTCAATCAGAGTTCGAACTACTTGCCGACCGGCGAAATCGGGCGTTGGGCGGCCGACCCGATGAACCCCACACAGGAGGCCTGGGGACCGGCCTGGGGTGACATGAAGCCATTCGCACTTCGCAACGCCCCCAGTCTCGCACCGCCAGCGAATCCATCGCTTACGAGTGAAGAGTATGCCGACGCATTCAACCAAGTCGTCACGCTTGGTGCTCTCAACAATTCGTCGCGGACCGACGAGCAAACCCAAATCGGTCTGTTTTGGGCATATGACCGGGTTGGCATGGGATCGCCGATGCGTTTGTACAACAGCATTGTCCAGACGATTGCGAACGATCACCAAAACGACCTCGAAGAGAACGCTCGTTTGTTCGCCCTGACGAGCGTCGCCATGGCCGATGCGGGCATCGTGGCTTGGGACTCGAAATTCGACAACGATCTGTGGCGTCCCGTGACGGGAATTCGCGCCGGCGATGACGATGGCAATCCCGACACGGCTGGCGTCGACGACTGGGTGCCGCTCGGTGCTCCGGGTGGTGGAGTCGTCAATGACTTTACGCCACCGTTTCCATCCTATGTATCAGGCCATTCGACGTTCGGTGGAGCCGTATTTCAAGCGATCGCCAACTTCTATGGTACCGACGATATTTCGTTCAGCGTCGTCTCCGACGAACTACCGGGCGTCGTCCGTAGCTTCACGAGCTTGAGCGACGCGATGCGCGAGAATGGCCTCAGCCGAATTTACTTGGGCGTTCATTGGAATTTTGACGATATCATCGGACAGGAAACGGGCATGGCGATTGCCGATTCGCTGTTCGCGAACAACTTTACGGCCATACCCGAACCGTCGAGCATCGCCATTATTGCGGGGGCGCTAGGGTGCATCACTCTCTGGCGACGCTGCCGGTAGGGCAACATCGATCCATACCAGCCGATGATCGGTCGCACTAATCGCATCGGCGAGCGGCTCGTCGCTCGCGGGCCAAAAGACGCCCGTGCCCGCAACATTTAGATCGCGCGAGGGCAAGACGTAGTCGACGCGGAGGTTACCGTGCCCATCGCCCGAAAAGTTCGCTGTATCGGTGGCCGCGTCGCTACGTTGGCGCTGGTTGAGGTCGGCGTGCCGATGGGCCGCCTCAATGCCCCCTTTGCTCATGGGGAGTAGCCCGCCAGTGATTTGTGGATGATTGAGCAACTGCGAGATTCCTGCCGGTGTCGTGTCGCCATCGACCGGATCGCAGTTTAGGTCCCCCGCGATGACAAACGCAGCGTTCGACTCGATGCCGCCACGCTCGCCGGCATCGTCGATCAGGTAGTCGACAGGACGAGCCGCCACGTAGTCGGCCCACAACCGAATCTCGTCGTGATTGCGACAGCCGTTGCGGTCTTCGGGACCGTCGAACACGGGGGGCGTCGGGTGCGAAGCAAGCAAGTGAAGCGTACCAAGTCCCGGAACTCGAATCGGTACATCCCAATGGCTCTTCGATGAAAGTCGCAACCGGCTCCATTCTGCGTCGGTATAAAACGCCTTGCCCGTTGATGGGTCGATTGGTCGTCGCGCGCCCGGCATCGTCGCCCAACGTAGATTGCGGAACGTTCGTACCGCGCTCTCGTCGATCGGGAATCGCGAAAGCACGGCCATGCCATACTGCCCCGGATAGCGACCGAACCCCCAAGCATCGCCTGGCGTGCCGGGCTGACCATCGCGATCGAGGTCCATGCCCGATGGCTCGCCCGTGTTGCTGGGTGCCGTATACGAAAACGGGTAGTCTATTGCCGAGCTATCCGATTGATCCTCGGCCAAGTAGCGGCGTGCGAACAGCTTGAGTGCTGCGTTGTTTGGCTCGAAGTCAATCTCGTTCAGCAACAGCACATCGGGCCGCACCGTTTGGATGACCCGCGCGAGTTGCTTCGCCTGTTCGCAGTTGCCGCCGTCGAGTTCGCGGGCGAGCATTCCCGACTGATCGCGATAGAGCGAGACGTTGTAGGTGGCGATGCGAATCGTCTTTTGATGCGGTTCGTCACCCGAAGCGAGATCGACGTAGCCGATCGCCCCAATCAGCAGCAACACATTGGTAAGTTTCATTGTTGGACTCGCAACTGTTAATCGCCCAGCGTTGCCGCTAGAATGACGCCTTCGCGGGCGATGGTTCTTGTTTTCAGGGGGCTTTAGGTATGCCGGGTGTTGTTGAAGTTCGTCATCCGCTCATCGATTGTCACATGACAACGCTCCGCGATAAGCGGACACCGTCGGCCATGTTTCGCGACTGTGTCCGCCGGTTGACGACGCTACTCGCCTACGAGGCGACTCAAGACCTTGAGGCTTCGACGATCGAAGTCGAGACTCCCTTGACGACGACAATCGGCGCAAAACTCGCTTCGCGAATCGGCATTGTACCCATACTGCGGGCCGGTTTGGGAATGGTCGACCCGGTGCTCGACTTGATTCCCGCCGCCGAGGTGTGGCACTTAGGGCTGTATCGCGACGAACAGACGGCCGAGCCGGTCGAGTATTACAGCAAACTCCCCCCGGGTAGCCCGGTCGACGTGGCGCTGATCATCGACCCGATGCTCGCCACCGGCGGCAGCGCCATTGCGGCACTCGCCACGCTCGAAGCGTGGGGCGTGCGACAGGTGAAGTTGCTTTCGATTATCGCCTCGCAGCAAGGCATCGATGCCGTCGCTGCTCAGTATCCCAGCGCTCAGTTCTATGTCTGCGCGATCGACCCCGAGCTGAACGATCGAAAGTTCATCGTCCCCGGCCTGGGCGATGCCGGTGATCGGACATTCAACACTTGAGCCCCCTGCTCAAAAAAAAACTCGCGGCTCATCGTTTTTTGCAGGCGCAACAAACTTCCTCTCGCTTGGTGATACATGGAACGCGTGATTAGTTTTTTTGGTTTGTTTGCGATGATCGGGCTGGCATGGCTGTTGAGTTCGAATCGTCGGATATTGCCGTGGCGAGTGATCTTTGTCGGTTTGGGTTTGCAAATCGTTTTTGGCTTGTTAATTCTGCGCACCGAACCAGGTCTCTACGTTTTTCAACAGTTTGGTGAACTGGTCGGAGTGTTGTTGGGATTTGTCGATAGCGGAACTTCTGTTTTGTTCGGCCTGAATCCAAAAAAAGGTGAAATCGGGCTTCCCGACTACATTCCCGATCGAACGCTGCTATTGCGTTCGTTCGCCTTTGGTATTTTGCCGACGATTATTTTCTTCTCGTCGCTGATGTCGGTGCTCTACCATCTGCGAATTATGCAGTTGGTCGTTTTTGCGCTTGCGTGGGTGATGCAGCGAACGCTTGGGACGTCGGGAGCCGAAACGCTGTCGGCTGCCGCGAATATCTTTGTCGGACAAACCGAGGCGCCGCTGGTGATTCGTCCCTACGTCGCCAAAATGACGATGTCGGAGTTGATGGTAGTGATGGTGGGGGGCTTCGCCACCATCGCCGGGGGGGTGATGGCCGTGTATGTCGGTATGGGCATCGACGCCGGGCACTTGCTCACGGCCAGCGTCATTTCAGCCCCCGCAGCATTGCTCATCGCCAAGGTCATGCAGCCGGAAACCGAAGTTCCCGAAACGAGCGGAAAGGCTGCCACGCAAATGGATGTCGGTACCGCCAACGTGATTGAAGCTGCGGCCGAAGGGGCTACCGCCGGTTTACAGCTTGCCCTGAATGTCGGTGCGATGCTGATCGCCTTCTTCGCGCTCATTGCCATGCTCAACGGGCTCGTGGAGTACATTGCTTTGCAGTTCGGTATCAAGGATTTAACGCTGCAAGTAATTTTTGGATACGTCTTCTCTCCGCTCGCATGGCTGATGGGAGTTGAAAGCAAGGATTGTATGCGAGGGGGCGAGCTGCTCGGCATCAAATGGTTCCTCACTGAATTCGTCGCTTACGATTATCTCGGCAATTGGATGAAGCCCGGCAGCGGCGTCGACCTCAGTGACCGTTCGGCGACGATTCTCACTTATGCACTGTGTGGCTTCGCCAATTTCGCCTCGATCGGCATCCAAATCGGCGGCATCGGCGCGATCGCTCCCGAGCGGCGTAGTGATCTCGCCAAACTCGGACTCCGAGCGATGATCGGCGGCACTCTGGCCGCGTGCATGACCGGCTGCATTGCTGGGGTGCTCTATTCGCCCGAATGGAAGAAACCTGAGCTGAACGTTCCCACGAAGACCGACAGCGGAACCGAGCAGTCGCCGACTGAGAACGAAGAAATTGGTGACGATCAGAAACCAGGCGAAGTGGCGGAATCAGACGAAAGTCGCGAGAGCCGTAGTCGTCTGGCTTTGCCTGAGAACTCGGTGACAAACATTGATCGAAACGATATACTACCGTCGGAATCGACCCCCGTTCTCGATCGATTTTCAGAATCACAATCGGCGATGGCGACAACGAGAGGAACAGCATGAAAGTCTTGCTGAAGAAAGAAGATTTACACAATGGCGTCGCCCGCATGGCGGCCGAAATTGCTGAGGTTTACCAAAACCGCCAGCTCACCATCGTCGGCGTTTTGACCGGGAGTTTGGTGCTGGTGGCCGACCTCATTCGACTGATAGAACTTCCCCTGCGCGTGGGTGTCATCGAAGCGAGCAGCTATCGCGGGGCGACCACCACGCGCGGTGATCTGACCGTCAACAACGATCTGTTGCTCGATATTTCGGGCCGCGATGTCTTGCTCGTCGACGATATTTTTGACACGGGACACACCCTCGTTCAAGTTCTCGAAAACATGCGTGGTCTCGGTCCCAAGAGTCTCCGCTCCGCTGTCCTCTTGCGCAAAAATGGGCGACAAGAAGTGACCGCCCAGCCCGACTTTGTGGCGTTCGACATCCCCGACGAATTCGTCGTCGGATATGGTCTCGACTACGAAGACATGTATCGCAACTTGCCCTATCTCGCGGCGCTTGAGCAAGTCGATCTTGAAAATCACAAAGTGCTCGCGTCGGCGCACAACGCTTAGAACCTATCTCAGAACCATAAGAACCAACTGATCGCTAGCATGCGTACATATCATCGAGCATTCTGTTCTTCTCAACGGCACGGAGGTGACGGGTATGAGGAAGGAGTTTCGA
>JBGSRO010000197.1:0-6866 GCA_041737535.1 Pirellulales bacterium
GGTGCCTCCAGTGCGAATTTGGGAAAGCTAGCGGCTACGCCGCCATCTTCCCAAGTTTCACCAGCTGCACAGCTGTGCGCTTCACTTTTCAACTGCTGCTCGGCTCCGCCAGGCGCTCTGATTTTCAACCGCTGTTTACAAATTGAACATGTCGATTGGCGTAGTCACGAGCGTAAGCATTTTGGCTTCGCGCTCGGCACGCCCCACTACGCCCTTCGCCAGATCGCGGAGCGAAGGCTCCTCGACGTAGGCCAGAATGTTGAACGGCCAGCCTCCCGGTTGATCGCCAGCGTAGCCACGATCGGGGTCACCTTGCCACCGCCATCCCCAACCCGAAGTAGGCAGGTGACGGTGAGTGCTCTCGTGATTAAGACACGCGAGGCCCATTTGCTTGAGGTGATTCTTGCACGTTGTACGTCGCGCCGCTTCGCGAGCCGCCTGCACGGCCGGTAAGAGCAACGCGACAAGAATGCCGATGATGGCAATCACCACCAATAGTTCGACCAACGTGAATCCACGTGAGCTACGCGTAGAATCTCTTCCGCTCGTCATAATGAACTCCATAGAATGTCGTTCCGCGCTCCTGCGAACGCGATTTACTCAATCGTCTCGATCGAACATCGCCGCTACCCGAGCTTAGACTTGGCGGCGAAGGCAAGCCGCCATCGCCGCAGCCACCGCCAACATTGCCGTCGTGGCAGGTTCAGGAACACCGTTCGCTGTGGGCGCGAGCGTAACCGCCGCGGCCGCCTGCGAATTCCCAAAATTGGCTCGCCAGATCCCGTAGTCGAGTTGATTGATGGTTCCGTCGTTATTGCCGTCGGCGGCAAGATTCATTCCTGACTGTCCCAGCGTATCTCGCCATACTGTGTAGTCGGCCGCATCGACGAATCCGTCGCCGTTGTAGTCACCGACCAGGGATGGGGGGCCGGTGACCAAATCGCTATACACCACGGTCCCTGTGCGAAAGAAGCTTTCTCCCGCAAGAGCAAAACGGAACACCAAGTCACGGGTTCCCCCACTGTTGAACGGTGTGCCAATGTCGAGCAGAGTGGCGAAGTTGCTATCGAGGTCGGTGGTATCGAGTGCTTGAAGCTCACTCAATTGAAAACTGTTGACATTCGCCTCGAACCAATCGTTACCGGCGATTTGCGAATCTTGGAGGCTGCGCCATGTCGTTAGCGGTGATCCATTCGCGAAGTTGAGCGATCCGGTCCGCGACGTGATGACGTACGAATCGATGGCGACATCGTAGGCTGTTGGGTTGAGCAATTGAGCGGCACCCGTGCTAGGATTCACGTTGAGCACAAGCGTGTTGTTGGGCATACCTTCGTATACCACCGCCGCTTCAATCAGCTCGCCATTCACGCGGCCGATCTGGAATCTCAAATCTTCGTTATCGACACCGAAAGCCGAGGGAGTTGGTGGGTTGAAGACACCGTTGCCGAGATTGAACGATTGTCCCGCACCGACTGACGACGAACCGCCGACGTTCAGTTCCGAAATTCCGGTCGACTGGGGATTGGCCGCGAACCAACTTCCCGTTGGAGGGGCAGCGGCTTGCAGCGTTTGCCAAGCGGCCGGAACGAGGCTGCCGTTGTTCGAACGAATGCTGTAGGCATCGAAGTCGATCGACGTTTGTGTGCCGGGATTGGAAATACTGACATTGCCCGTTTCTCGATTGACCACCAGTACAGGTCGTTGTTCGAGGACAGCCATGGTGAGCGTCCCATTGTCGCCACCGACAGACGTTTGAGTGCGAAAGTCTGCACCGGCATTGGGGAGCGTGAGCCCCGACGTGTCGACGAAGCCAAAGCCCTGTTGCCCGGCAAGTTCGCCGAAGTCGACCGTTGCCGAGTCGATGAGCGTGAACGAGTCACCAATTGCTGGCTGATAGCCGTTGGAAAAGAGACGGAGCGTACCACCGAGGTCGGCATTGCCGGTCACGCTTATCGTGGTCGCGGCTCCGCCGGCACCGATCTCCCAAGCATGATTACCAGCGAGTCCGAGCACGAGGCTACCTTCGACGTTGAAGTCGGCAACGAAGCCGTTGATTTGAAGTTGGCGATCGAGGAACGCTGGGCCTGTAGAAAGCGAAGCGGTTCCGTTGAGCGTGATCTTCGAGCTGAAGTTGGCATTGGTCTCCGAGCGTAGCGGACCGACCACGTCGAGCGAGCCGCCATTGGCAATATCGAGAATGCCGACGCCGCCATTGTTGCCGACGGTCACCCCACCGTCGTTACTGAAGGCTGGGTTCGCACCGACCGATAGTACGCCACCAGCGTTGATGTTGAGCGTCCCACTGTTGCCCGGTTCGTCGGCATCCATGTTGGTGCCGAGAAAAATTTCGGGCGCGATCTGTGAGACGGGTCCGTTAACGTTGGCGATGCCATCGTTTTCGATGAGCAGTTCACCATCGAACGTGGAGTCGGGGTAGTCGATGCCGTTGATGTCCCAGTTGCCGCCGCTGGTCCAATCGCCATTGCCACCAATCCACCGCTGCGTAGCTTGAGCGTGGGCCGATTGCGGAGCGACTGACGCGGCGACAACGATCGCGAAAATCGCGATAAGTGTGTATGCCTTCGTCATAGTGATACCTTTATCTATTTGGAGTCGCGATTTATGCCCGCGACAAACGTGCCGAGAAAATGAGAAGTAGGGAACTTAGCGACCACGACGAGGGACAAAGCTCGCCACAATACACGCTCCGATGATCAGCGCGATGCTCGCAGGTTCTGGCACGCTGTTGTTGCCGGTCAGCAGATTGAATGCCGCCAGTAGTTCCGAAGGTGTGCCCGGGTAGTTGTCTTTCCACTCACGGAAGTCGGCAATGTCGACAATGCCGGTCGAGTCGCCAAAGTTGACCAGATTGCCTTCGCCGCGAAGTGTCGTGAGATTCAAGAAATTAGCACGGATGATGTCGAAGTCGCTGATCATGTCGCCATCGGTTTCGATAAAGTCAACGTCGCCGTCGCCATCGACATCGCCAGGAATGGCTCCCAGCAAGGGGCCAGGGACGGTCACGGTGCCGATCGTGACGGTGCTAGGAGTACCACCAAGGTTTGTCGAGGAGTTGAAGCCGACACCGGGAAGAACCTGGTTGGAAATGAAATTGCCTCCCCCATTGGTAATGAATGCGGCGATCTGAATATCGCCCTGCGAACCGCCATAGGCGTCCAAAAGATCGATTTCAAACTCCCAACCCGTTGTGGCTGTGGCCGCGTCGGCCGGCACGTTCATCGATGTGTCGTCACCCAACACGCCGACGATGTTGCTGTTGTTCCAACCAAACCGGATCGCTCCTGTGCCGCCGTCCGAGACAGGAAAGTCAGCCGCTCCACCACCGCTTGCGACCGAGCCACCGGTGTTGGCTTGCAAGTCGAACTGATTAACGCCATAGAATCCGCCACCGACTTCGAGCCGAATACCGTGGTCCATCGTTGCGCCGTTAGCAAACGTCAGGCCCGCGAGCGAATTGATTTCGCCAAAGCCACCGTCGGCATTACCGCCCTGAAGTTGGTTCTCGCCCCCGGCAACGGCGTCGATGAAGATCCACGCCTTGTTAAAATTGGCTTCGAGATTACCCGTTAGCGTGATTGTGAGTGTGCCGTCGATGACGTTGGCAAACAACTGATTGAGTTCCGATCCGGCCGAGTCTTGACCACCGACGGTGGCGTTACCGAACGAAGTGGGTGAATTTTGCGTCGCACGCAAAGTGAGGTTGTTTGGTGCATCGAGTGTGCCATCGAGCATAATGGCGAAGGCCGGAGTGGCCAGCAACGTCGCCGCGAATGCCAGATTGTGTGTGAAGAGTCGCAACATAATGGGTTAGTCCTTCGTCGAGTTCCAAATGGAAGATGGGAATACAAGATCGGGCCGAGCGGAGTCGGTAGGAAAGCTGTGCAAAGTTAGCAGGGGCGACCAAGAGAGTCGCCCCTGCCACAAAATGGTTACCGTTGCCGGTAACGACACCCCGCGCCGGCTGCTGCCAAGCCGAACAGGGTGATCAGTAATGTGCTGGGTTCGGGAACGACGTATCGGTTAAAGTTGTCGTACGAGACGGGACCATTTCCGCCGTTATTGAATCCCGGGTTACCCCCTGCGTTGAGTGCGGTGCTAAAGGGGAGCGACTCGCTCGAGTTAAATCCACTTTCAGCCGTGTAGGCGACGAAAAAGTCGACCCGGCCGGGATTGCCGAGATCGCTCAGTTCAATCGCAAGTTCGCGGACGATTGCCGGGTCGTTCGTGTTTTGGTCGCCCTGAAAGATGAGAAAGTTCAAGTGATTGGGTGTCGAAATCAATTCGTCGCCCGCGTGCGTCGTCAGTTCAAACACCACGGTTCCGAAACTCCCAAACACCACTGCGAAGTCGGCACCAATCGGGAACAAATCGTCGGCTTCGCTGGTGATGTTCGAAGCACCGTTGCGTCCACCATCGGCGCGGTCGTTCATCTGCGAGTCCAAGACACCGCCGGTACGCGTATCGAGATAGAGAATCGCAAGGTCATTCAGATCGCCGCCCGGGTCGAATCCGATGTACAGATTTGTTGCGTCGGAATCCATGTAGATCGCTCCACCGCCAACGGCATTACCGAATCCGGTGCCCCCTCCGTTACTGTACAGAGTCGAATATTCGCCAACGCTCACGACCCCATCGTCAAAAAAGCCCGAGGCGGTCGGGTCGTTGTCGACCTGTCGACTGATCAAGGCGGCCGAGGCCACTTCACTTAGCCCCGCGACGAACGTCGCAAGGATCACCACCCTCAATAGTGCTTTCATAAGTCAATTCTCCAAGTAGCCAATTTTGAAGTGCCCACGTGAAAAGCGCGCAGCAACCGGGGCGCGGTAGTCGCTGTGCCGCGAAAAGATGTGCCCAAATTTTTAAGTGGCCAATCTGCCGCCAAGGCGATTGGCTTAATTTGCCAAGTCAGTTGCCAACAAGTCACGCAACGTCGCTTGCGAAGCCACCTGATTCATTGCGAACAGCCGATCGCTCTCGTCGGCAGTTGGTCGGTTCCAAACGACCATTTGCGCGGAAAGCGTTCGGCGACCAGTCACGGCCTCGAAGCTGGTGCCAACGCGAATCTCGTCGATTTCGTGAATTTTGTCGCCGTTGAAGTTACCCAGACTGAAACGGTCAAACGCAAAGTTGCCGCGCAACGTCGCCGTCGCTAAACACTTGCGTTCATCGGACAGCGAAGTTGGATTTCGATAAACGGTTACCAAGTCGTTGTCGTCGGCTCCGAAGTCGATGCGAACAACGATAAAGTTCGGTTGAGTATTTTCGTCGCCGAGTGGCAGATAGTCATCGCCTTGGTATTTGTTGAAGTTCGAAGTGACACCATAACCAGCTTCGTCAGCACCGCTACCGATGCAGAGCACTCGATTAAAGTTTCCGTCACCACGGTGCATTTCAAATCCGTAAAAGACCTCGTTGAGCGCCGAAACACGCTGCAACACGCTCACATAGACCGATCTTCCGCTGTGGCCAATCAGTCGCAGTCCGTCGACGTTTTCGATTAATCCGGCTGCGTCGAAGACACCGCCGATGCTGGTGCTGAGCGCCCGACGAATGCGGTTCTGCGTGCCCGTTTGAATCGCGCGATTCCCAACCGACAGGACTTCGCAGCCCACGAGGCTTCCTTCGCCCACGGCATTCGTCGACGCTTGATTGCTGGCATTCTTGGGTGGCGCCGCTTCGATATCGGCCCACGGACCAGCCCAACCAAACCCGCCGTTCTGCCAAGCAAGTGGGCCGGTCGGGTAAACGAACTCTTCGACTGCCAACAAATCGACGCTAGGCCCGGCGAGCGGAGCGAGGCTGCGGACAAACAAATCGCCGCTGGCTCGCATTAACGCAAACTTCGCCCCGACTGGCGCGAGGCGAGCGGCCTCGCTTGCGTCGAGCTCGACACTCTCGAGCTTTCGCCCATTGTCGCCGATGATGAATGCCTGCAACGGACCTTCGAATACATGCACCTCGGCCCCGCCATCGACATTAGCAACCAGCCCGAACTGCGTTCCCGCTTTGTTCACGAACAACCGCGGCGTACCGAAACTAAAATCGCTCGCGTCACGAGGAATCGCGGCAGATGCCCGCCCCGAGAGCAGTTCGGCTTGGTGAGATCGAGGCACGCGAAATTCGGCCGGACCTTCGAGCACGACCCGAGCGCCATCGCTAAAGGTAATCTCAGCGGCACCCGCTCCTAAGCTCAACCTATCGCCAGCAATGAGCGGCGACCCGAAACCAAGTCGACGGCTCTCGCCTAGCCAACTGCAATTTCGAGTGGCTGTGATCGTGGCGATCGACTCTTGCTCGCTACTCACGACACGAACGTTGTCGGATTGGCCCATTCCGCGAGCGTCGGCCGACCATCGATAAGTGATAAAGCTTGAAAGCGTCGCCACAAACATCAGCGACGCGGCCATCGCCAGCCAACGCAACGTAGCGGGCCACGGTTTTGAGCCGCGACGCAAGACATCGCGAAGTTCGGTCGAACTGACCTGCGAAGCATCGACAATCGACGACAGATGCAATGCCCCGAGCTCGGCCTCAACGCACATATGCTCAAGGTAGAGTTGCCGTGCGTCGGCATCAGCTTCGAGACGACGATTTAGCTCAGCCGCCTCGACTGGCGTAATCGAATCGTCGCTGAGTGCGTCGATAAGATCGTGTAATTCGTCTTGATAAAGGTCGTCGGTCATATTAGCGGTGTTCGGTCAGTTGTAACCGTTCACGCCCCGGTGCAAGCACCCGAGAAACCGGGCTAGACTTGCACGGTCGATTTCGGCCCCAATACTTGCATGAGCAAGTTGCCGCCGGAACTGGAAGCCGAAATGACGCCCGCTGTCAAAGCGGCTTTCTTG
>JBGSRO010000201.1:0-3133 GCA_041737535.1 Pirellulales bacterium
GTCGCGTCGCCGCCACTCGCACCCGCAAGCTGCTCACCCGCCAGCAGCGCGGCACGTCGTGCCCAGGCGGGCGCGTGCGCGTTGCGAATCGTCGCAACGAGGTCAGCAATCGTCTTGCCATCGACCCCGTTGCTGAGTGCCAGCTCAAGTCGCACGAAGTCACACTCGGGCGATCGACCGGGTGGCATCGCAGCGAGCACTTGCAGCGCTTTGTTCGCGTCGCCGGCAGCGAGATAAAGTCGACCCACGGCGGCCGTCCGTTCACCCTCAAGGCCGATAGGAGGATCGGTCCATTTTTCGAGCAGCGAGAGTCCTTCGCTCGCTCGGCCAAGTTCGGCCAGTACGCGGAGCATTTCGGTCCGCGCCTGCCAAGCTACCTCATCGGTCGCCGTGACCATCGCCAGCGGTTGGAGCTGCTCGCCGGCTTGCAACAACCCATCGTCGCGATCGGCCGAACCGGCCGCGTAGGTGAGCCCAAGTTGGCGATAGGTACGGGCGAGTTCGAGTTGCGAGCCACGGACGATCCCTTTGAGTTCTTCTGCGCCAAGACCATCGGTTTCGCTAGCGGCACTGCCGAGAGCGCGATCGCGTGCGAGATCATTTGCGTCGCGAGCGACCTGCTCAAGTCCCGCGCCAGCCGCGCGTAGTGCATCGCGGCATATGTTGAGCGCAACGTCATCGCCAGGGCGCAGCTCGTGGCGCTCGACTTCGCCGCGAGTGCGATCGACGAGGGCGCGCTGCAAGGCAACGAGCAACCTAAGCGAATCCGAGGCTTGTTGCTGGAGGAACTCATCGAGTGGAGTCTCGGCACGTTGCCAAGCCGCCTCGCGCGCACCGGCTGGCTCGCTGGTAGCGATGGCAGTCCGCGTGATCGCCTGCTGCACGAGCAAATCGACTTCACGCCGCGGCGAAACGTCGCTCCGCGCAAGCTGCCGCTCCACATGCCTTTCCGCCAACCAATACAACTGCCGCTCTCGCAGCCCATCAAGCAAGGGCGAGTCATTCGACTCATAGCCAAAAGCGCAGCAGCAAACAGAAAAGAATGCCACAAGACTGAACACTGCGATAAACCGTCGCACCATAACTCTCCCTGCTCTAACCTCCGCGCTACTTTGCTTCTGCCGCAAACTGCACTCTTGCAAATCCCAGCGACCGGCACAAATCGTAAGTATCAATCGCGTCCCCCAGCGGCGTCGCCGGTTGGCAGTCGAGAATCACTGGCAAATCGGCGGCGACCGACACGAGCGCTTCGAGTACACCGCGCAGTTCGCCAGGAGTTCGGCAAGGTCGGTCATTTACTTGCCAAGGGATTGCCGACTCGCGTGGCGCGACATCAATGACCAGTTGTTCGAGATCGGGGGGCAGCTCGACTGAAGTCGTGTCGCCGACACCGCTGACCACCACTTCGCTCGGCAATACGTATTCAATTGCCTGAAAACTGGCGGTGCAAACAAAGAAAATCAGCAGTAGAAACACCACGTCAATCATCGGCGTCATCTGCAACTGCGTCTCGCCTCGGCGAAAACGGGCGTCGCGCCACGAATTAGCCATTGGTTACTCCCGCCGCTCGTAGGTGGCGAACGTTACATTCCACACGCCCGCCTTCGCACACGCGACAAGCGCCGGCTCCAGCAGTGCGAACGGGACCGTGCGGTCGGCGCGGACGCGGACTTCGACTGGCTCTCTGGATTCTTGCTTAGCTACCTTCAGCCTCGACTCAAGCGTCGCTGGGTCGGTCTCGCTCGCCCCCACGAGCATCCGCCCATCGGCAAGCAAATTGAGCACGATTCGCGTCACCGCGTCGTCGCGCGCCGGTTCGTGCGTGCTCGCTGTCGGCAATTCCATCTCAAGCTGCGTCTCTTGCTTGGCGAGATGACTGCTCACCAGGAAGAAAATAATCAGCAAGAACACGACATCGATCATCGGTGTCATGTTGAACGAAACAGTCGAGTTATGACGAATTCGGGACACTGTTTTGAGTTGTTAGTGGGCAGTGGGCAGTGGACGGTCGGCGGTGAGACGCTGCGCTTTGTTTTATTACTCATCACTCGAATCTCATCACACTTCCTTCACCGGTGGCGGGCCACCCGCTTGATTGCGGCGCAAGCTAATCGCGCGCTTCACCGGACGCAGTATCTCTCGCGCGGTCGACATCACTTCGCCCATCTGGCCATCGACGCGGTTGCGAAATACGGCATACGCGGCCAGCGATGGAATTGCCACCAAGAGCCCGCCAACGGTCGTCACCAACGCTTGGTAAATGCCCGATGCAAGGTCGGCCGCGCGGGCGGCTCCTTGCGTTTCAGCCACTTCGCGAAAAGCGAAAATCATGCCGACCACGGTCCCCAGCAACCCCACCATCGGCGCGATATTGCCGACCAGAGAAAGGTATTCGATCTTGCGAAATAGTTGCGCGGCTTGCTCGGCTCCTTCGTCTTCCATTGCTTTCTCGGCCGATGACCAGCCGATGTCGGCTTCGAGCAACGCGGCTTTCACCACCGCCCCGAGCGGACTAGGCGAAGCGTCGCAAAGCTGCACCGCTTGCGTTCCGCGACCTTGAGCCAGTTCGTTCTTGAGCGCAGTCGCCAGTTCATCGGGTGCGAGCACCGAGCGGCGAATCGTCAGTGCGTGTTCGACCACCAGCGCCAGCGCGACCATTGACAATAGCAACAGCAGCGCAACGATCAACACACCGGTCACACCGCCGGCGAAGATAATCTCGACCAGCGACGACGGAGCCGCCGATTCGGTCGCCTGCGCAATCAGCCAGCTTTGTCCTAATAAATTCAAAAGAGACCTCTTTGCCCAGAACAGACGGCCAGCAACCAACGACTCTCAGTGTCTTCGGTGCCCCAGTGGTGAACTTAATCTCTCAACGAGTTTAGCAAAGCCTCGGCTTCGACGCGCTGGGGGCTCTCGCTGTGTTGACGGACGATTTCGCTGGCAAGTCGACGCGCGTCGGTCACGTGATTGCTTTTGGCCGCGCTCCGCGCCGCAACGAGCAGCCCCTGCGGCACAAGCGGCGAACCGGCCGGTGCTTGCAGTGCGGGTCGCATCGCGGCGGGCATCGCCGACTCGTGGTCGGCGATTGACGCACGCCCGTCGGCGACGACCAGCCAAGGTCCGCCCCCGA
>JBGSRO010000225.1:0-35682 GCA_041737535.1 Pirellulales bacterium
ACCTCGCCTCGGCGGGGCTGGCCCAAGTGCTCGCCGGCAAGACGACACTCGAAGAGGTTTACTACAAGCTATCGGGTTAGCGACCAATTTAATGAGCCGACGGCGCTAGCCGCGGGTAAACGAGATACCACCCGCCGCTAGCGCCGACGGCTCACAACGGCCACAAAAATAAACAATGACATCGCTGCTCCAACAACTCGGCAAACGCACCGCGAATCCTGCGGTCAAGAAAAAGGCGGCTGCGAAGCGCGCCGCGACCAAGCGTGGGAGCATGAAGAACAAGCAGGTGACTTTCGTTTTTCGTCATCTCGCGACGCTCATCGAAAACGGCGTGTCACTTCCCAAGGCACTCGCCACGCTTGCCGAAGAACAGGGGACCGAATCATACCGCCAGGTGCTGATCGGGCTCCGCAAGCGGCTCGAGAATGGCGAAAGTTTCAGCGGGGCGCTCGGGCATTATCCGACGACATTTGACCATGTGCTGATCAGTCAGGTCCGCGTCGGTGAACGCTCCGGCGCGCTTGGCGATGCGCTTTCGGGCATTGCCGACCAGCGCGAAAAGTCGAGTCAGCTCAAGTCAAAAGTGCTAAAGAAATTGGCCTACCCGCTACTACTCGTCGCTGTTGGCAGTTGTGTGATCGCCTTTCTCTTGACGTTTGTTGTACCGGTGTTCGAGAAGACCTATAGCGACGCTCGGGTACCGCTGCCAGGGATCACGCAGGCGTTGATTGCGGTCGGCGCGTTCGCGAAAGGCTATCTGTGGATCGTCGCCCTCGTGGTGATGGGAGCGGTGTTGCTGATTTATCAGCTCCGAAAGAACGACAAAATTGCCTACCGCATGGATGTGAACCTGCTGAAAGTACCGGTGCTTGGCCCCTGGCTCCGCTCGATTGCGATTCTCGAGATGATGGAAGTGATGGGAGATTTGATGGAGGCCGGCTTCACGCTGGCCGAGGCGCTTGGCGAAGCGGCCAGTGCCGTGAGCAACCGAGCCGTCAAGCAGTGTGTTGTCGATTTGCAGCGGGCCGTCTATTCGGGCGAGCGGTTTAGCCGCGAGATGGAACGACACGCCGAGTTGTTTCCGCCCATTGTTAGCCAACTCGTCATCATCGGCGAGCAGACGGGTAAGCTCACCCGCTCGACGCGACACATTCGCGGTCACTTGAGCAAAGAAATCGAAGCCAAAGCCGAGGTGTTTGTTGGCGTCATCGAACCGGTGCTTACGCTGGGACTTGCGGCCGCGGTGGCTGTGATTCTGTTGGCGATTTATTTGCCAATGTTCGACATGATTAACACAGTCGGTTAACAGTCTCCTCGCCCCCAAGGGGCGAGGTTGGGAGTGGGGTGGTTCGGTCGCGAAAACGGCCCGCCCTTTGCCCCTCATTAAGCGGGGGGGGACTCAAAGCGGAGCAATCAATATGAACAATGACACAAACCGACGCGCGATGTCGCTGCCCGAAGTGATGGCAACCGTGGCCATTCTCGGCGTCTTGGCAGCCATGGCCTTGGGGCGGTTCAACAGTTCGAGCGACGTCGGCAAAGCAACAGCGTGCCACGCTCAGCAGGCCGAAATCGAGCTGCAGGCCGAGTTGTGGCACCGCGTGCACGAGAGTTATCCGGCCGCAGGCCTGGGAACGATTGGCTCCGACACCAATTACTTTCCCGAGGGAGTTCCTGTCTGCCCCGTCGACGGTACGACCTACACAATCGACATAACCACTGGCAAAGTAATCGGCCACAGCCACTAAAATGACAAAAAGTTATCAACTGTCGAAATAGCGCAAATATTGACCTACTGTTCTACATACGAAGGGCCAACCGACACGACTGTCGACGGTCCACGCGGGTAGTGAATCAACAAGTGAGAGTCATCGAATTCTCCGCAGCATTTTCTTGTGACGAAGAGGAAGAAGGCAATGTTCAACCCAAAGAAGAAGAAATCTGGTTTCTCGCTCATGGAGCTTCTGGCCGTGGTGACCATTTTGGGCATCATTGCCGCCATCATCGTTCCGCGCGTCACCGTGTCGAGCGACACGGCAAAGACCAAAGTCGACGCACACAACAAGGCGACAATCAACGCCGCGGTTGAACGTTGGTATATCGAAAAAGGTTCGTGGCCAGCCGATAACTTGTCGGATATCCAAGCCGACACGAACTACTTCCCGAGCGGATTACCGACCAATCCGACCACCAACGGCACGGCCTATTCGCTCAACGCCACGACTCACCGGGTGAACTAAGTTCCGCGATTGGAGTCGCCACGTGATTGATACGCGAACCGCACGCCGTCGCCGCTGGCCTCGGCGTGCGTTTTCATTGCTAGAACTGGTAGCCGTGATTGCCATTGTCGGACTCATGGCCACAGCCGCGGCCATGCGATTCGGTTTTAATGCCGTGGCCGTCTGCGAAGGTGAGCGAACCGCTTATCAGATCACTACGACGCTTCGGGCGGCGCGGCGAGCCGCGATCGGCACTGGCGACGATCACTACCTGCTGTTTGGTCGCACGGGGGGCGAAGTTGTTGGTTTTGTGCTTTATCGCGAGACTGGCAGCGGCGACCAAGTTGTCGACGCCAATTTCGACTTGCCCGACGAGGTCATGATCACGACCGCCAGCGATCGCTGGGAGTTTGGATTCGATGGGGCCGTGGTGGGGGCGACCTCTGCCAGCACGATTCGTGTCGACTCGCCAGGTTTCTTCTGGACGCTCACCGTCCAGCACGGCACCGGAGCCGTTCGCGTCGTGAGAACGGCCAATCCCTAGCCATGGAGTGCCACCGCTGGGTGCCACCATTCGGTGCCTCTGATAGCTGATTCCGCCGTAGCACCCGTATCGACTTGACCGCGATCTATCGCGACCTATCTTTTCGCGGCGGATGCTCCGCCTTAGCGGGACTTGCTGCGCAAATCGATCATGCTCAATCTCACCAACCAACGTGATCTACGTCGACGAACGAGTGGCTATTCGCTGCTCGAAGTTGTGCTCGCGTCGACGCTCACACTGTCGACGTTGGTGCCGGCAATGAGCCTGATGCGCGACGGGATTCAGATCAGCAAGAAAATCGATAACCAACTGCTCATGGCCAACTACGCGGTGCGACAGCTCGAACAGCAAATGGCAATCGTTGCCGCGAGCTGGACGAGCGGCACGATGACCGGAGACTTCGCGATCGATGGCTACCCACAGCTACGCTACATCGTGACGCGATCTGACGCGGTCGTCGATGGTGGCCTCGCGAATCAACTGATGAGCCTGACTGTCACAACATACATTGACCAAAACAACGACGACTCCCTCACTGCCGGAGAAGTGTCGTGTGTATTCGCCACAAAAGTCGGCAAACTCGCCACCTATGAGGCAGCCGCCAGTGGCTAAAACCAGAGACCAGCAAAAGCGCACCGCAACGACGCTGCTCGAACTCATGGTCGCGACCGCGATGATGGCGGTGCTCATGACATCGACAGTGGTCGTTGTTCGTTCGGCCCAAACGGCTTGGCGAGCGCATCGTGACGATACCGAGCGTGCCGAATCGGCTTATGCCACGTTGCGGCACATTGTCCGTTTCGTTCGCCAAGCGACCGACGTGACCAGCTTGACCGTTCCCACCGACGACGCGGGCGAGCTGTCGCTCTTGCTCGCCACGGGGGACACCATCACCTACGAAGCAAGCGGTACGAACATCGTGTTCCACAAGACGGGTTACACCAATAGCAGTTTGCTAGCCGACAACATCAACAGCCTCACTTTCGTCGGCTACGAAGCTGACGCGACGACTACCACAACCGAACTGAGCGATATTCAAGCCATCGAATGCATCGTTGACTTTACAACACCGCTGGGCAACTCACGAAAGCTTTCGACATTTGCTTGGCTGCGAAGCTGGTAAACCTTTCGATCAACAGATGATTCAAACCTTCCCAGAACGCGACATCGACTCGAACCGACGCTGGCCATCGGCCCGCCGCCGGGGGGTCGCGTTGTTGCTTTGTCTGTTCGTCATTCTCATCGTCAGCGTTACCGTGGTGAGTGTGCTGAACACCGAGACGTTGCAATACACGGCGGCTCGGCATGCGATCGACTACGAGCGGGCGCTCTATTTGGCGAATGCTGGTGTGCATCACGCGTGTGCGGTGCTTGAAGACAACCCGTCGTGGCGGAGCACTGTCACCGAAGGCACCTATCCCAACAGCGGTTCGTACTCTGCGACCGCTATCGACGGCACCACTACCACCGTGCTGATTACTTCGACTGGCGTTGCCGGCGAAGTGAGTCGCACGGTAGAGGCAGGAATCGACCTATGACCACACAAGCCCCCGTCGAATTGCGTAATGGCGACCGTCGCGACGACGATCGTCGAAATCCCAGCGATCGACGTAGCGCGAACGATCGACGGAAAGCGACCGAGCAGCCCTGTGTCGCTATCGAAATCGGCGAATCAATGCTGCATATCGTCACCATCGTCCGCCGCGCCGGCTGCGAAAACATCGCCACCGTCGACTCGGTCGAATGGCGGAAAAGTAGCGACGGGCTGTTGGCCGAACATGGCGAGGCCGAGTTGCTGGCGGCGCTGCGGCAGGTTGTTGCCGAGCAACGGCTTGTTGGTTCGCCGTTGAGAGTGGCACTGGGTGGGAACTTGTGTGTGACTCGCGCGCTCGTCGGTTCGCGCGACGACGTGAATCGCGAACTCCAAGAGCTTCGCGAACGGAGTCGGCTCTATCTCACCCTCGGTAGTGGCCCAAAAGCGGTCGCCAGCAGTGTCACACCACTCGACGCTCGGCATCAACACGCGCTACTGAGTGTTGCCGGTCAAACGACGCTCGACATCGTGTCGCGAGTGGTCGACGCATGCGGACTTGTGCTTACCAACATCGAATCGTCACAAGTCGCCGTTTGCCGGTTGCTCGGAAACGATCCCGAACTCACCGAACAAACGGTGCTGCTCCTACAAGCCGATCAACAGCAGTTGCACATCGCTGCCGTTCGCGATGGACGCTTGCTCATCGACTACCGGCCAAGCGGCGGTGCAACCGCCCAACAAACCGAAGAGCTGCTGACGCAACACTACGAGCGGCTCGTCCGTTATTGCCAACGTCACTACGGCCAAGCGGCCGCACAGATATCGCGAATCATCAACTTCGCCGATGCCGATTTGGCGAATGGCAGCCAGCGAATGGCCATGTCGGGTCTTAAACTGCCGATCGAAGTCGCCAATTTGGGCCGCGTTAAGTTGCCTTGGAAGTGGTCGGGGGGTACGCCTGGTGCCGAATCGGCGGTCGCGTTGGGGGCAGCTCTGGGCGGCATCGATGCCGACGTGGTGCAGTTTCCCAATCTGGCGGAATGTGTGCTCGACGTGAGCCGTCCACCGGTGCTCGGACCGCTAGCAAAACTGCTGAGTCCGATCGCGGCGTGCCTGCTGCTGGCAGTGGGGCTTTCGCTACTCAATTATCGCACCGCGCAGCAAGTGGCCGTCCTACGAAGCGAGGTCGACTTGCTGGCCCCCGTGGTGGCTCGTTCCGAGCGGCTTCGCCGTGAGCTGCTCGACGGTCGACAAGAGCTAACCTATTTAACTCACTTGTCCGAGAAGATGCCCGAAGACTCCTGGCACCAGTTGATTGGGGGCATCGGCGCCTGTATGCCTGAAGATGTATGGCTTCACGCCCTCACCCTGAGCGACCTCGATCACGTCGCTCTCCGTGGCAGCAGTTACAGCGAGAGTGGTGTCTACGACTTCGTCGGCCACTTGCAACATATGCCTGCTACGAACGACGTTGCCTTGTTGGGCACGACGACGGCGACGAATCGGGGTGCTGTGATGACGAACTTCGACATCGATATCGCGCTGGCCGGTCTCAAAGACGACGATACCAAAGACGCACAAGCTAGCAACAAGGAAACAGTGCAATGAACGAACTAATCGTCAAAGTTTGCGCCGATCGCCGCGCTTGGCTGTTCGTTGCTGCCGGAACATTGCTTGCAGGGCTTTTGTTCGTCATGCCCAGTGTCGATCAATACAATGCTCTGCGCGGGGAGGATGCCGAACTCGAGCAGCAACTCGCCACGTCGAGCCACACGGCCGAAGTCGTCAAACTCTACGAAACACAGCTCGCCGCATTGAGCGGCCAGCTTAACAACCTACGAGATCAAACACTACGAGAAGAGGTTACCGCTGACTTTCGCAACAACCTTGTGAAGTTGGTCCGCGATTCGGGTTGCCAACTTCGGCGACTGAACGTGTCGGGAGCCCAGGCTCGCCCTTGGCATGTGGGCGACCACCCAATCACCCCGCCCGAGAAACCGGGCGATCCGACCCCCTTTATGCTCGAGACCCGTGTCGTTTCGCTGTCGCTCAACGGCTCGCTCGCTCGCGTGGAAGAGTTGCTAGAGAAAGTTCAGACGACCCAACAATTTGTGTATGCCAAAACGATTAATGTGCAACCCGAATCGAGAAACCCTAAGCAAGTCGACTTGAATATCGAGCTTTGGTTCTTCGCGCTACAGCGGCAGGATGCCGCTTAATAAGGTCTATTTCAACCTCGACTTCGAGGGCGAACGACCGCCGATAAGTTCATGGATGAACGCATGATGAACCACCGCCACCGGTTGCAACGGACTCGCTGGTTCATGCTGCGCTACTTTGTTGCCGCAGTTGCTATCGCTCTGGTGCCGAGTTTTTGTACCGCGCAAGAGCCGCTTCCCAGCGGGGGAGCCGCGACAGTCGAATCGCCTCTCGAAGCAGCGCTGGCTCGCCGCGGCGACCTGACGCTACGCAAGTCGTCGCTCGAAGCGGCGCTGATGACCATTGCCGAGCTGTGGAAGGTGAACATCGTTGCCGGTGAGGTCAACGGCCAAGTCAACGGTGTGTTCAAGAATGCCCCACTGCGCGAGATTCTCGACTCAGTGCTGCTCGGCAACGGTTATGGCTATCGCGTCGTGGGCGAGAGTCTGGTAATTACGCCGATCGCTGAGTTGGGCGCGGTGAATCCCTTCTTTCAGTCGACCGCCATCGCGCTACGGAACGTGAAGCCATCGGAGATTGCGCCGGCCGTAAGCGTGCTCAGTACACCACAGGGACAAATCCGCCCGCTCGACTCGGCCAATAGTTTGATCGTCGTCGACTTTCCCGACCGCGTGCAACAGATTCGCGAGCTGGCGCTCAAGATCGATGCCGCCAGTGGCGGTGTGCCGGGTAACTTTGACGCCAACGGCAATCCACGGCCGCTCAAAGTTATGTACCGTCACTTGCAGTTCATCTCGGCCGACAAAGCGAGCACCGCGCTCGATGCCGTGCTTAGTCAAGCGGGTCGTGTAAGTGTCTTGCAAGGTGATGACCGACTGATTGTTGCCGACTACGAGGCGAACCTTACCATGGCGCGTCTGGTGCTCGACGAAGTTGACAAACCGCGTCCTCAGGTTCGTATCGCTGCGCTGATTTACGACATTAGCCTTGCCGACATCGAAGCGCTCGGAATCAATTGGTCACACTCGCTCAAGGGTCGTACCGACGCGAACGGCGACGCGCAAACGTCGCTGTCGGTCGACTCGATCACGGCGACACCGCTCGCCGGCGGTGTCACCGGTGGCAACATCACATTCGCGAACCTGAGCGAAAATCTGGATCTTTCGGCAGTCTTGTTAGCCGTACAAAACGCCAATGATGCCCGCCTTCTCGCCGACCCGACTGTGACTGTCATGGACAACGAAGAAGCGTCGTTCGAGAGCGTTTCAGAAATCCCTTACCAACAACTCACGCAGACCAGTGCGGGAGGCGACATTGGCACCACCGCGTTCCGAGATGCGGGAATAAAGCTTCGGGTGCGTCCGAAAATCTCGGCCGATGGCACTATCGAACTCGATGTGGCTCCTGAGTTCAGCCGGCTGACCGGGTTCACTCCCGGCGACAACCAGCCGATCATCGATCGCCGCACCGCCAACACAAAACTTCGCGTCGTCAACGGGCAGACGATTGTCATTGGCGGATTGAGGCAACGCACCGACGTGGGTGAGTTTGCCGGAGTTCCGGGCCTTAAAGACCGGCGATACATCGGTCACTTATTCCGCTCGCGCCAGACCGACATTCGCGAAAGCGAGCTGGTAGTATTTATCTCACCGTTGGTCGTTGGCTACGCGCCAGCGCTCTCATGCCGCGAACAATTGATCGTCGACACTGTCGACGCGCGACTCGACCACATTCCGCCGGCCGAAGGTGGCCCACCGGGAACCCGCGCTTACTTCCCCGAAGGCGTGCCCGTGCCAGATGAGGGGGTGCCGACGCCTCACATGCTGCCAACCATCGAGGAGCTTCCCTACGACCCCGAGTTGCAATCGAGCAACGAAGCACCGCTCCCGGCCGTCGCCGCGAGGCCGCTGCCGGTTCGCCGATTGCCGATCACCGAGAGTTTCGCCGTCGCGGAAGCGAAATCACAGTCGGCGAGCGCCGAGCAACCGGCACCGCTGCGAATGAGCTACGACGATCGATTCCGCGCGAGCGAGGCGGCCACTAAAGCGAAAGCCGATGAGAAAACAGAAAGCACCGAAACCGCTGCTGCGACTCCGCTGAAAGAGAAGGAAAACTCTCCTTGGTGGCGACCGTTTCGGTAACGCCAAAACTCTGCTCATCGCCCGCCAAGGTGATGCTTATTTGCTGGTATGACGAACAGCGACGAATACCCTGATCCGAAGAATCGGCACAACCGATCCAGCGGTTCGACGCTACGCCGATTGGTAATCCACGGCAAGTGAGATTGCGAGCTATCTTTTCGTATTGCCCGCTAACTCGAATCTCCTCGGCCACATGCTTCGTTACGCTTACAGACCGTTGTTTGCTTTCGCGGCGCTGCTGATCATCGGTTGCCGCGAAACGCCCGTCGAAGTCGAAACGCCGGCACCAGTGGCAATTGAGTTTGCCGAACCATCTTCGGCAGCGGAACAACCCACAGCGACAGTCGAGGTACTTCGCGCGCCGCAAGTGCAGCAAACGACTTATCAGCCACCGTTCCCCGAGCGGAGCGAATTGTTCGTGCCGCCCGAGCGAGAGATTTCTGCCTTGGCGGTCGACACCGAGAACGGCGAAGACCGCGTGCGGCTCAATGGGTTCGTGAACGTCGATGGCCAACGAGCCATACTGATGATCGATGGACAACTCGCCTCGCTGGCAGCAGGTTCGGAACGATACGGCGTTAAGGTCGTCGACATCGCGCCCCCAAAGGTCACGCTCGAACGTGGCGGCAACCAATGGACAACATCGATCGAGTAACCTCGATTAATCTGTTTCAGGCTGGTCCCAAGGACTCGTGGCGTGGGCCACCACGGGATGCAATTCGGCTTCGTCTTCTACGACTCGCCCGGGAAGCGCGACCCGCGTTTGCCTGAGCTCGCGAGCCATGCCCATCAAGTTGAGCAGTATCACGCACGCCGCTACGCCCAGTGTGAGTGGCAACAGCCACAGCGCATCATCGTCTGCGCGACGTTCGAGAATGTTCATCGTCGACCAAAAGGGATTGGTCACTTGAAGCCAGGTGTAGCCCGCGTTTTGCCAAGTTCGCGACGAACTTTGAATCACGACTGGTGCGAGCGTGCCGAAGATCACGAGAATCAGCGAGACCAAGAATCCGGCCAGCAACGAAACGTTCGAGTACTTTCGCAAGAAGCCCACGAACAATCGCCCCAACCCGAGATAAACGACCGCGTAGGCCCAGGCGATCAACATCGCTGCGACATAACAAAAAGTGAGTCCTTTGCCCCACGTGAAATTGCCAAAATAGATAGTCGTTGGCACCGCGAGCGCGAGCAATACGGTGAGATTCGCCAGTGCGAACCCGAATCCGGTTCCCGAACCGGGTGCAAGCCACGACAGCGTCACTCGCCCTAGCAGCGATTGCGGCAAAGCCCGGCGGACGCGCTCTGACATGATGGGTGGCTCAGCCGTGAGCAAAGTGCCGACGACAAACCAATAGACGGCCGCCATCAGAAAACCAATGACCGGGATTTCTTGTTCATCGCTTTCAAGCTGAACGATAAACGCGATCCAGCCTATCCAACAAACTTGGTGCAGCAGCATCGTCCAGCGGAGCGGTGTCGAGCGGTTGGCCGCGCTGAAGGTAATCATGGCAATCGCGGCAAAATAGCTGCTCGCGAATAGGCAGGTATAGAGCGTGGCGATCATCAGTAGCACGACCCAGAACTCCCAGTCCTGAACAAACTGCATTCCTTCGAGCAGGAACGCCGTGGCACCACCTAGCGCCATCGAAAAACAGATCAGCAGCAGCGTCACAAACGCCACCGAAATCAGCGTTTGTCCATACTTCTGTTTGGCTGCGGCCGCGAATACCAGCCCGACCATCGAAAGGCCAATCGAACCGAGCACGGCCAGCGCCAGCAGCAGCGCGATGGTCAGTACGTCGATCCCGCGCAGCAAATAAGTGAACGCAATGCAGGGTGCGATGGCCGAGAAGTACACGCCGATCTGAATCATCGCGCTCGACAGCTTGCCGTTGACGATCCGCCGCGGCGAAAGTGTCGTGACCGTGAGCAGGTCGTACGTGTTGTCCTCTTTCTCGGTGAGCAGCGAGCGAAACGCCGTGAAGGGAACGATCACGGCCAGCGGAAATAGCAGCACGTAATAGTACCACTGCAATAGCACGCCCCCCGATGCGCTGTAGTAGATGCCCGGTCCAATCATCGCGACGCCGATGATCGTAATCAGCCAACAGGCGACCAGCAGGGCGACAAAGGTGAACACGAACTGCCGACTCTTGAGCGCCTGGCGAGTCTCTTTGACGACGATCGGATTCAAATAGTCGCCAACATAGTTGAGCCATTCTTCGATCGACACCAGCCACGGCTGGAGCCAAACGGGAACCGGCGATCTTGTTGCCGACCGGGTTTCTACCGATTCGGTTTCGAGAGCGGCAGCGCTCATTGCACTCGTCCCTGGGTAACGTGCAGAAAAACATCCTCAAGCGACTTGGTCTGGCACCGAAACTCAACGACTTGCAAACCGGCCACGATCATCTGCCTCAGCAACTCGGCTTGGCTCGCTTCGTCGCCGGCGTGGCGGAAAGTGATCCCTCGGTTATGTTTGCGGACATCGAGCAAGTCTTCGCGAGCCGCGAGCCAGTTGTGAGCCGCTTCGACGTCGCCCACAAATCGCACGTCGACCACGGCTTGCGTCTCGAACTTGCCGCTAATCTCGTCAACCGAACCAACCGCCAACAATTGGCCCTGTTCGATAATTGCCACCCGGTCACAGACCTCGGCCAATTCGGTGAGAATATGCGAGCTAATGAGCACCGCCTTGCCAATGTCCGCCAGTCGCGCAATCATTTCACGCAACTCGATCCGCGCCCGCGGATCGAGCCCGGCGGCCGGTTCGTCCATCACCATCACCGCCGGGTCGTGAATCATAGTACGGCCCAAACAGAGCCTTTGCTTCATGCCCTTACTGAGGCCGTCGATGGGTTTGTGCTCGAGTTTGTCGAGCCCGGTGAAGTCTTTTACAAAGCCGATCGCAGTGGTGCGCTCTTTGCCGCGCAGGCCATAAGCGCGGGCGAAGAAATCGAGGTATTCATGCACGTTGACGTTGGCGTACGTACCAAAATAGTCGGGCATGAACCCCAGTCGGCGACGGACCCTGTCGGGATCTTCGACAACCGAAAAGCCGTCGATAAACGCGTCGCCGGTGGTGGGCTCGTCGAGCGTCGCCAGAATCCGCATGCTGGTTGTCTTGCCCGCGCCGTTGGGGCCAATGTAGCCCAGCACTTCACCGGCGGCGACCTCGAACGAAATGTCGTTCACTGCGTGGGTGTCACCAAACGTGCGATGTAAGTTGCGGACTTCGATTTGAGGATGGCTCAAGGCTTGCCCCACCTTCCTGCAATCAAATGCATACTTCCCTTTTCGAGCACGCCGCTAAGGCCTAGCTCGGCAACAACCGAACGCGAGCAGATGGCAAGGTAACTTCCCGGCGCGAGATCGAGCGGTTCGCTTCCCTGGTTTCCCATCCACGTTTCGATCCGTTCGCTCATTAAGTTGTCGTCCATTCCGACACCTGCGTAGTCGAACTCGCCATTAAGCTGCCAGTACCGTTGGCGATCTTGTCGACGAGTGTAGCGATTCCACGTTCCGATGCTTTGCTCGATCGTCGCCGGGTACTGCGGAGCGTTTTCGGTCATCAGGGCCCGGAAGCGTTTGACGAGTTCGACCTTATCGACCGGTGGCATGTCGGTTATTCGGCGATCCCCCACCGCTTCGGCGAAGTGCCAATTGCCGTTTTGGCCGCGAACTAGCAATAGTTCAATCGCTTGCCCCAGGTTGTTGGTGGCCGTGAGTTCGTCGCCCGCTTGCGCGAAGGCGATACCGATGTCGGTCTCGCTCGTCGCCTGCGAGAAATATTGAGTTGGCGTTCGCGAGCGGAGCCAACCGCGCGCCAGATGTTGTTGGTCGTTCTTCCAGTTCATTTCGAGCTTCGCGAATCGGCTGCCATAGGCGTACCGCTCGTGGTAACCCGGCATAACGGGGTAGACGGCCGTTTCGTCGTCGAATCGTAGCCCGTCGGCCGGTGCAAAACTGGCGTAGTAGCTGAGCCTTGCGTGAGTCGTCGCTTCGCCCGTCGTTTGATCGAGCAGCGTCACCGACCGCACGCGAACCTTCGTCCGCAGGCCATCGGAGACAACGCCATAGACGAGCAGCGCGGCCGTCAGCGCGAGCGCTCCGGCCGGCACAGTCACCACCAACAGATGCAGTCGCTTCGCTCGCCACAAGAGCCAATAATTGAGCGGTCCAATCGCGAGGGCAAACAAGGTGATCAAAACCTGAAACTCGACGACCGGCGCGATGCCAACACCGGGCACTAACCAATTCGAGAAATTGACATTCGCGCTATCGGTGGCCAACCCATGCCGCATCACCCAGTTACGATCGACCCAATCTTCGACGGCCGTAGCTCGATGGCGTTCGCTCAATCGACTCGGCGGCTCCTGTACCGATCGAGCAAATGCCACGACCCGTCCAAAGCCCACTGGCCGCTCGGCGAACCAACCGTCGCTGTAAACCGGGGGGCGCTCAGGGCGCGCAGGCGTGGAAGTTCGCGGCAACTCGCCACCGTCGGGCGGCACCGAGAGAATCAGCGGCGCACCGTCGGCCTTGCTTTCGGCGCGATTCGTTTCGAGGTTGACAAACCGCCATGCTTCGCTCCCGAGCGATTTTTCTGCAACTCCTGTCGTCGGCTCTCCGTCGCCTAGTCGAGGCAATGCGAGCAGGCTATTGATCTCTGCCAGTCCGCCAAAGTCGTCTCCCACTTGGGTGACCCATAGCGAACCACCACTCATCAACCATTTTCGCAGCGCGCGAAGTTGATCGGTTTGCTTGGCAATCGTGGCCAGGTCGCGGTGCTCGCAGCCGACGATGTCGTAGCGTGTCAGGTCGAGCCAATTCGTGGGGAGTACGCCGGGTTCGGTAACCAAGCTGAGATTATTGAGATACCTGAAGTCTTGTACGGCGACGCCACTTTGCGTCGCGGGCACATCGACGTCGAGCGTCCTAAGCGACGCCGCTAGCGTGTTCGAGCGGATTCCCCCACCCCCCCAGCCGCTCAATTCGCGAACGACATTCGAATCGATGGTCGTTTCAAGCTCGATGTTGTAAAAGTCAATCAGTGATGGAAATCGCACTTCGATGAGCACGCGCGACCCACCGGCAGGAATCACGCCAAGCGATTTGATCGTCAATGTATTCGAGCCGTAGTATTGCAGCCGAAACACAACCACTATTTCTGTGTCCGCCTGGACGGGCTTCGATGTCGAGGCGAAGACATCGATCTTGCGGTAGCCATAGGAAATGTAATCGACGTCGCCCGCGAAATCGGCCCGCAGTCGCAGGCCGATTCGATTCTTGGGCTTACCGGAGTCTGGCAAGTTGAAGATCGTACGAGTGGTGGAGGCCGACAACTGTGGTGGAGTCGCGTTCGGCGGTTGACCGGGCGATCGTTCGACCACCATCAATAAAAGCAGTTGTCCGAGCGCGAAGCGGGCCAATCTGCAAAACTTTGTTGCGCACATAACGATTACAAATCGATGGAGCGAACTTTGTTGAGGCGAATCGGCTGAGCCGGAGGATCGGGATGAACACCCCCCAGCAGGCCGAACAGGCGCACCAATCCAAACAACAGCACGTGAAACGCGAAAATCAAGACCAAACTCGCGAGTGCCACGGCAATCGCGATCGCCCACTCGGCCCCCAACACCGCTTGCCGCATTATTAATCCGAGCAGCGACGCACCAATAGCGGCGACGAACAGCATGCGAAGCGAGAATCTTGGGAGTAGCTGCATAGTTGCGGTGATTGAGTGGTAGCGAGCGTAGTTTTGACGCAGAGACGGGAAGAAACGCAAAGACAAGTTAACGAAATTGAGGATTTAATGAGCTAGTGACTGTCGTCTCACATGCTTACCTTATTCACTTTCCTAGTGATTCTTTGCGTCTCTACGCGTTTGAGTCGAGATCGCGAGGCTTTTGCCTGAGACGGCAAGTAGGAGTAGCATAAGCGGTAATCGATTCGCCCGCCACAACCGCCCGCCGGAATGATTATGTTCTCACGAAGTCACGTCTCCTTCGTTGCCGCGCTCGCGATCTTGCTAATTGGCAGACTCGCAAATGCCGCCCCACAAGTCGAAGCTTACGCCGCCGACGGCTTCGGTGTAGGCAAGGTCACACTCGACATTGCCCCCGGCTCGTCTGACTCACCGATGGGGGACGACCGCTTCACGATCGCCGCACTCGATGCTGGTGTGCTCTATCCTGTTGTCCAAGCCGATGGCAAAGCACGCAAATTTCTGCAAGGTCTACTCGGCATCGAATCAACTCGGCGGCTCACTTACTATTTCCTCTTCTTGCCGAACGCACCTTTTGAGGTCACGGCCTTCACGCCCGACGCCGAGCGGTTTGTCGTCAATCCACAGTTTGATTCGCGTCGGCACCGAAAGTTATTCGAGGAGTGGTGGAAATCCTACGCCGAGTTCTATAGTCGCGTCCATGGCGATGCTGAGTATCCGGTTGGCGTGCAGACTTATCTCACCACCTTGTGGAGTCAAAGGCTGGGCGTCGAGATGCCCCGGCTCGAAGGTTTCTTGTTGCGCGACCAACAAAAAGGGGGCACTTGGCTCGGCAAGACGGTTAGCGACGAAGCGTACCGTGCCAGTCTGCTTCGCGACATGATGCTCGGCGAGTTCGACGACAGTGGTGACGTTCAGCCGATCAAACCATTACCCGAACCAATCGCCGCGAACTTGGCAGTTCCCGAAGGTATTGAAGCACTGGCGAGGGTTGTTCCAGCCGAATGCTTTTATGTCCGTTTCGGCAGCTTCGAGAACTATAGTTGGAGCAAAGACTTTATCGAGCGATCACAAGGGGATCTCACAAACTTAATTACGCTAAGAAGCATCAAGCGAGCTTCTGGCGACGTAATTCAAGAACAACTCGGGCTCTCGGAATCGAAGCTCTCAAAGATACTCGGTCCAACAGTCATCAGCGATGTCGCTTTTGTGGGTCTCGATCCTTACCTCCGCGACGGCGCCGCGTTTGGCATTTTGTTCGAGGCTCGCAACAATTTCTTGCTCTCGAATAGCCTCAGCGGTCAACGCCGCACGGCGGCCGGTTCATACGACGATGCGAAGCAGGAGTCGGTCGAGCTTGCGGGCAAAACAGTTTCGTACTTTCACACGCCGGGCCGCGAGTTATGTTCGTACTATGCCCAGCGCGATAATTTTCACTTGGTGACGACCTCGCGCGCATTGGCCGAGCGATTCTTACAAGCTGGCGATTCGCGACGGTCGCTAGCCCAGGTCGAAGATTTCCAGGCGGCTCGCGCGGTAATGCCGGGCAAGCAAAATGGGACTATCTTTGCCTACGTTTCGCGGGCGTTTTGGGAGCATCTCACGAGCCCGGCGGTACGCATCGAATTCGAGCGCCGCCAGCGATTTTTGGCCGAAGCCGATGCAGTTGTGATCGCGGGCCATGCCGCCCGGCAAGAGCAGGTGCCGGCCGAGGCGATGAGCGACTTGATCGAAGCCCGCTATTTGCCCGCTGGTTTTGGTAGGCGCCCCGATGGTAGCGAACTGATGATCGACGATGGTCCGCTGCGCGATTCGTTGCGTGGTACTCCCGGTCGACTCGTGCCGATTGACGACATGCCCGCCGACGACATGAGCGAGAGTGAAGCCCGCCGGTATGCCGAATTTTTTCAGACGATCGCCACCGAGGCCGGTAAGCTACCACCAGTATCGGTCGAAATCGATCGCAACCAAATCGAAGGCGACCCCCGTGAACATGTCCGGATGCGTGTCCGTGTCGGTGATTACCAGCAAACGCAGGTCGCCAATATCGCCAAGAAACTGGCGACTCCGTCGACTCAGCGCGTCGCGCCGATTCTGGGTGATGTCATCGCTGTCGAAGTGTTGCTCGATGACCCTCTCAAACAAGGTCAGCCGATTCACGTCTTCGCAGGATTGCGAAATGCCCCGATCCCGCTCGATATCCAAGGGGGCGGGCTACAACTGGCGACGAGTCTTGCCGAGGCGATTCGTGGCTACATTGGTTTTTGGCCCAAGCCGGCCCTTTTTGAAGCGCTGCTTGGCCGGCCGCGCGGCGGACTCGATGCCGATGGCTGTGCGCCGACCAACAGTCTGTTTGACCTTTGGACGCGCCGGCTCGATGGGTTCTTTTTGTTTTCATTCAAGCGCGATGTACTGATCGAAGTCGGGTCGCAACTCGCGATGATCGACGCCGGCGAGGCAGCCCAAGCGCGTCTGTTTGTCGACGACCTTGCCGGGTCGCAGCTTGAGTACGCGGCCAATGCTTTTGGCTATGCCCGCGCGCGGCAAACCTCGGCCAGCGGCAGCCGATTTATGAACTCACTCCACACGCAGCTTGGCGTGCCGAAAGACGAATGCTTGACGCTCGCCCATGACCTGATCGATGGCGAGTTCGTTTGTCCGCTCGGCGGGCGTTATCTGCTGGTCGAAATCCCCGGCGGTGTGCAAGCCTGGGCTAGCACGGCTGCGGCGCCGAACAACCAATTTCTGCTGACAGAAATCCCCGCCAACTTCCAGTTGCCCTTGCTCAATTGGTTTCGCGGACTCGATATGAGGCTGACGCAAACCGACGATAACGCGATGCTACTCGACCTCGATTTGCGCGCGAGCGGTCTGTTGAGCGACGAACCATCGCGAGAAGTCGATACGCCGCCCGCCCCGGCCGATGAGCCCGCGCCGGGGCCGACCGAGGAACTTCCCTTGCCGACGCCCGCAGAATGAATGCTTCAGAGCACACCGCAAGTTAGAGATCAAAGCAAAACAACGGCTCGTTGAGTCTTCGTTGCGCGCTGCGATCTTGGTGGTTTAGCTTGGTTCTACAGCGAACGATCGACGGCCACCGCGATCCGGCCACACTCTTTCATTAATTGCTCGAACGTCTTGCAGTCGAGCGTTTGGTAGCCGTCGCTCATCGCGCGTTCGGGGTCGGGGTGGACTTCAATAATCAATCCGTCGGCTCCCGCGGCTATGGCCGCTTTGGCCATAGCGGGAACGAGACTTGTGTGACCCGTGCCATGGCTGGGGTCGATGACCACCGGCAGGTGCGTTTTCTGTTGTAAGTAGGGGACGCTCGCCAAAGGCAAGGTGAATCGCGTGTGGGCTTCGTAGGTGCGGATGCCTCGCTCACAAAGCATCACCCGCTGGTTGCCGGCATCGAGAATGTATTCGGCCGCGAGCAGCAACTCGTCGATTGTCGCACTGGGTCCGCGCTTCAGCAGCACAGCACAGTCGCTGTCGCCACACGCTTCGAGCAGGCGGTAGTTCTGCATATTTCGGGCACCAATCTGTAGGACATCGGCGTACTTGCTCACCAATGCAACATCTTCGGGCGAAACGACTTCGGTCACCACGGCAAGCCCCGTTTCGTCGCGGGCGGTCGCCAGCATCTTCAGTCCCGTTTCTTTGAGACCTTGGAAGCTGTAAGGACTCGTCCGCGGCTTGAAGGCTCCGCCGCGCAATGCCGTCGCGCCGGCCACCTTCACTTTGCGAGCCGTTTCGACGATTTGGTCTTCGGTCTCGACCGAACAAGGCCCGGCCATGACGCCGATCTTGGTGCCACCGACCGACAGCGAACCCGCTTCGACGACCGTTCGCTCGGCTTTCGTTTCGATCGACGCGAGTTTGTACGGAGCAAGCACCGGCATGACACTATCGACGCCAGGGCTGCTTTCGAGCGAGCCAATGCTGCCGGCGATGCGCTCGTCGCCAATGGCGGCAATCACCGTCCGCTCGGTGCCGCGCAGGACGGTCGGCTTGAGTTTCAGCGACTCGACGTGCTCGATCATGTGGTTGATTTCTTGCTCGCTCGCATTGCGTTTCATCACGATAATCATGGTTCTGCCTGTGGTTCTGCGCGGGTTGAAAACAAAAAAAGCCCCACAACCAGCGGCGGGTTGTGGGGCTTGCTTGTGCTAAGCATTCGTGAGGCGACGACTAGATACGACCCCTGGCCCCTACCCGCAGGTAGGTAAAGCTAAACCAGTAATATCGCCAAGTCGCGTTCCTCATGATGTCAGTATCGATCGAGTGGCCAGGGATTGCAAGTGTTGTTTTAGTAGAAAAGTCGTTGATCGCTCTGCGATCGAGTGTCTGATCGCAGAGCAATCAACGACGCTATCAATAAGGTTGCGAGTAAACCGGTGGAGCCGTCTGAGGTGGGCCATAATAGCCCGGCGGCGGGGCCTGATAATTCACCGGTGGCAAAGCGACCGGCTGGGGAACCGACGAGACCCGCGCTCCGTCGCGATACTGGCGGCTACGTTCGACTTCTGGCACCGGTTGAATAAATCCGCGTGGCCGAGCGCCGACAACGGGCGGACCCAAGTCGGGAAGCGGGTAGGGGTCGGCCCCATTCGTCGCTTGGTATTGCTGGTAACCGGCCGGACCTGGGTTAAACCAATTGGGGCGTCTGACGCCAGACGAACAGCCGACGGCTGCCAACAAAAGTAGCAATCCACCCACCGAGAACAACGTGCGTAACGACATGAAACTAATTCTCGGCTGGGGGCGGCGAGCGAGGGGCCGGTAGTCTACGGGCGACGGCCCAATTCAGTAAATAGCTGTTATTGCCATCACCGGTAGCATCGGTACAATCGCACCCAAGCCATGAACCGAGGTGACTCTACCGGCGTAAGCGTCGCAAGCCGGAAGGTTTGCCATTGAGCCGAAGGTTGGGCACAGCGAACCATTGACTCTCGACACGGATCGCTGCAAGGGGTTGAGGCCCAGGTATTGAGTTAACGCTGAGTGCGTTTGCCGAGCAGACTTTCGCCGCGATGTTGCGCTTTTGGATTCATCCGACGCTGGCGTACGTTCGATGCGTAGGTGTTTCACACCGACGCGTCGTGGACTCAGGCTAGAAATCGCTGAGATGATGTACGCCGTGGGGAGTCTTGAGGCTCGCCAAGTGAATGAGGCAACTCCACCGCTGTCGCCAAGCAGTGAGCTTGAAAAGTCATTCGGAGGCCCACTAGAATAAGGCTCTACATACTGAATCTCTTCCTCAGTATGCGGGGCTTCCTGAAAAAGTTTCTGTCTACAAAAAGGTTGGGCGACACCAAGAACGAGAAATGGGAATTGCAGACTTTGAGGACTGGCGAAAAGAACTAATCTCGACAGGTCGCATCGCTCAAGACGGCGACCCTCCTGAGGTGAGAGAGCAATCCGAAGGTCAAGATGCCAGATACCACGAACTATTAGAGATGGCACGGGGCGTCCATGAAAAGCAGGTTTTCAAAGCATTACTGGACTCGATGCAGGTAGAGGACGACTACGGGGTTTATGAAACAACCATCGGCTTGTTGTTTTCTTTTCCGTCGGAAACGTTTGGCCCGTATCTCGCGGAGTATTTACCGGAATTTCTGGCCCGTGATCAGGAACGAGCAGGAGATATTCTTAGCTTGATGGTGAATAACGGCATGGGTGGCGATCGCAATATTGTTGAATTCAAGAAAGCAATCGGGAATTCTGACAATGAATCGAAGAGGGTAGTCCGTGATTTCATCAAGTTGCAGGAAGAGCCTGGCGGTTGGTTGGAAAATAAGCCTGGTTGGTACGACGATGCGTTTCCAAAATAGAAAATCGCCCAACAACGGGTTCCGGGCGACGTCGTTGCTGTCGCGCCGTAGCACCTGAACCCGAGCGTTAACCTGCGTTCGGCTTCATCGTCCGACGCACTTTCACCGGCTCCCAATCAGCCCGAAAACTTCACGACCAGTCAGTTCTGGACTTGCCGCTTCGCCGTTGATTTTGCTTTGGAAAGATCACCCACTTCGCGGCGGACGTCGTCGCCCCGATTCATGTCCCGCCCCGGCTTGCCCCGACTTCATTCTCAAGCAATCGCACTGCGGACGCTTACCCGGGCAGATACATATCGAGCAATGTCGCATCACCCCGTGGGATAATTATTACATGTTCGCTGCAAGCAGGAAGCAGCACGGTTTGGCCAAGCGACAAGTCGATGTTGCCTGCCGGTGAATGGAGCGTCGTCGCTGCCCCGCTGCAGAGTGTGAGGATGTGAAACCGGTTGTCGATTGGCAGCTTGATCGGTGAGCGAAGCTTGAAGCGGTCGAGCACAAACTTATCGCACTGCACGAGTCGCTCGCGATAGTCGTCGCCGGTCGTTTGTGTTACTTGCCGATCGACGGGGCCGCGCGCGAAGTTGATTGTCGCCAGCGACTGTTCGATGTGCAGCGGTCGAGGTTGGCCGTCGGTGTCGACGCGATTCCAATCGAACAATCGAAACGTCGTGTTGCTCGCCTGTTGAATCTCGGCAATCACCAGACCTTCGCCCAAAGCGTGAACGGTTCCGGACTCAATGAACACACAGTCACCGACCGCCGGCTCGAACGAATGCAGACACTCGTCGCAACGCCCCGCATCAATGGCGGCGGCGAGTTGCTGGCGATCGACGCCCGGTTTCAGACCGGCGTAAATCTTACTGCCCGGTTCGGCGGCGAGCACCACCCACGCTTCAGTCTTGCCAAGATCGGGGGGATCGAGTTGGGCTCCTTGTTCGTCGTTCGGGTGAACTTGAACGCTGAGCGTTCGCTGAGCGTCGAGGTATTTGAGCAGCAGCGGGAACTGCGACTGTGGTCCGTGCTGACCAAACAGCTCGCTGCCATATTGCCCGACGACTTGATGCAACGTCATCCCGGACAGCGGTCCCTCGGCGACGACGCTTTGATCGTCGCCATGGTCGACCAGTTCCCAGCTCTCGGCCCAATGTGGGCCGTCACCGAGCGACTTGCCGAGCATCGACTCGAGTCGACGTCCTCCCCAGAGGTAATTCTTGAAGATCGGGCGAAAGCAAAGCGGCGGCAGCATGGCAGTCTCGCGACGGTACTATGTCGATTCAGGTCTCTTCGGATTATCGCCAAAATCGTTGCCACCGCTACGGAGCCTTGCAAAGCAAACAAATTGACGCAAAGGCGCAGAGTCGCAAAGAATCGCAAAGGCAAAATGGAACAGCCGTTCGGTTAGAAGTGGCTAGTCTTTTGGGATTATCGTAAGTCGCATAGTTCAATCGCTCCTGTTCCCTCTTTTTTTCTCTGCGCTTCTTTGCGGCTCTGCGTCTTTGCGTCGAAATCAAACAAGTCCCAAATCGAGAGTGTTACACCCTACGGCTGCCTGATATGATAAGGGGCTCCGCCCCACTCCCACCCCTCGCCTGACACCGTGCAGAAAAAGTACGACGACCTGTTTGAGTCGAGCAAGATGTCGTTCGGCGAGCATCTCGACGAACTGAGAGTTGCTCTGTTCAAAGCACTAGTGGCGCTCGCGATAGGGTTTGTCGTCGGGCTCTACTTCGCGCCCGAAGTAATTCTCTTTGTCAAAAAGCCGCTGCAACAGGCACTCGATCGCTTTCAATCGAACCGAGTGCAAACCAATTACTTGGTCGAGTTAGAACAGCGGATCGCCGATGGCGAAGAGCTTGATTTACCTCCCAAGCCCGAGGGCTATTCCGACGACCAATGGCTCTTGGAATTTGCCAACAAGTACGCGAAAAACGGTCACGTGCCGCGGGTCATTTATCTCGATTACGATCCCGATAATCCGGCAGACCAGACACTCGCGGCCAGTTCGGGCACGGTGCTGCGTACCATGCCAGACGGTCGCAAAATGCTTGAGCAGACCCAGTTTACCCGGATTGTCGACGATCCGCGTCGCGATTTGATCAGCACGCAAATCACTGGCGGGTTCATGGTCTACATCAAAGCGGCGTTAGTGGTCGGCATCGTGGCGGCCAGCCCGCTAATCTTCTACTGCATCTGGAACTTCGTCGCGGCGGGGCTCTATCCCCACGAGCGTCATTACGTCTACGTCTTCCTGCCGTTCAGCATCCTGCTCTTTCTGGCCGGTGCTGCACTCGCGTTCTTCGGCGCGATTTACTACGTCCTCGACTTTCTGTTCATGTTCTACGAGTGGCTCGACGTGACACCCTATCCGGTCATCAACGACTGGCTGGGGTTCATTTTGATCCTTCCCATCGGATTCGGCATCAGTTTTCAACTGCCGCTCGTTATGCTGTTTCTCGAACGGATCGGGTTGTTTACCGTCGAGATCTTCCTGAAACAGTGGCGGATGGCCGTGTTGGTGATCTGTATCATCTCAACTGTGCTGACGCCGGCCGATCCGCAGAGCATGATTTTGATGGCGGTGCCGCTGGTGTTTCTCTACTTTGGTGGTATTGCTCTATGTCATTACTTCCCCCGGCGTCGCACACCCTTCGGCGACGCGATTGCCACTGTCGACTAACCGATTGAGGCTTGCGATGCGAATGCTGAAGTTCTCCCGGACATTCTTTGCACTAGTCGCATTGTTGTCGCTGTGCGCTTCAATGCGGGCCGATGAAGCGATAGTGCCGCCGGCACGCACTGAATATCTCGGCCGGACGATCGCACAAACGATGCACTTCGCCGGCGCACCGTGGCTTGTCCGCGATTCGCGCGAGCGGCAAGAGGAATGCAGTAAGCTACTCGCAGCACTCGATTTGAAACCGGGCCAGACAGTCTGTGACCTCGGTTGCGGCAATGGATTCTATACCCTGAAAGTTGCCGGCAAGGTATTGCCCAACGGCGAAGTGCTGGCGGTCGACATTCAGCAAGAAATGCTCGACATGCTGAGCGAACGTGCGGACGCTCGCGGTGTCCCCAATATCAAGCCAATCCTCGGCGAGTTTCACGACCCCAATCTGCCCGAAGGGAAAATCGACTTAGTCCTATTGGTCGATGTCTACCACGAATTTTCGCACCCTCCCGAAATGCTGATTGCGATTCGCAAGAGCTTAAATGAGACTGGTCGGGTGGCGCTCGTCGAGTTTCGTAGAGAGGACCCGGCCGTGCCGATTAAACCGCTGCACAAAATGGATCAATTGCAATGCGTCAAGGAGTTCAGGGCCAACCGATTTAAGCTGGTCGGACAATACGACGAACTCCCCTGGCAGCACGTGTTGTTTTTCGCTCGCGACGAATCGCCGCTCGATGAGCAGCAGCTTGTGCCATGGAGAGTGAGCGAAACTGCCGATACCGAAGCCGCCAATTGACGCAACGCGACGCTTGTTTAAGCTATTAGAGAGTCAGAGCCGGAGTGGCGGAATTGGCAGACGCGCTGGATTCAAAATCCAGTGACCGCAAGGTCGTGTGGGTTCAAGTCCCACCTCCGGTAGTTGTTGGTGGTGGCGATTCGCTCCACTGAACACAGTGAATCGAGCACTATGATTGCCATCATCGATTACGACATGGGCAATCTGCGAAGTGTCGAAAAGGCGCTTGATAAGGTGGGGTGCGCCGAGGCGGTCATCACCAGCGACTCGGCCGTTATTGGACGTGCTGAAAAGTTGATCTTGCCCGGTGTCGGGGCGTTTGGCGACGCGATGAGTGCGCTTGCCGATCGCGATCTGATTGATGCAATCAAAACAGCCATCGGCACCGGCAAACCAACGCTCGGCATCTGTCTCGGTATGCAACTATTGTTCGACGTGAGCCACGAAGGTGGCGAGCACCGAGGGCTTGGCATTCTGCGCGGCAGCGTTGTTCCCTTTGACTTGCCTCGGCCATTCAAGGTGCCGCACATGGGGTGGAACTCGCTCGACTACCACACTCCCTCGCCTTTGTTCGCCGGTGTGCCAGCGGGCGAGTATTTCTACTTCGTCCACGGTTACTGTTGTCGACCGAGCGACGAGTCGATTGTTGCCGCGACGACCGATTATGGTGGCCCGATCTGTGCGAGCGTCGCGAAAGGCAATTTGTTCGCCGCGCAGTTTCATCCGGAAAAGAGCCAGGGAGTCGGGCTGGCCGTTCTGAAGAATTTCGCAGAGTTGGCGTGATTGGTCACTTGCCGGGTTCGCAATCGATCGGCGATCATTTCGCATGCTTGACGTATTCTTCGATGGATCGGTAAGTGGCAATCTCTCGACCGATTTCTGTACTCATGTACGCCGGATCGGGTACCGCACCAATTCGCGTAAGGTCGAGCCGATCGGCGTCCCAACAAGTGCCAATCGTTGGGTCGTCGTGATGCACTCCATCGGTGTGCCAGGTACAAGCGTAGCAGAGCATGTTGGCTTGGGGGCTGGAGAGTTCGAACTCAGTTCCTGCTAGGGTCTTCGCGTAGTCGGCGCCGCGAGCGCCGTGCCCTTCGTCATGACCATCGTCAACTCTCCGCGAATCGTGAAACAATGCAAACAAGCGAACCACTTCGACGTCAGCGCCTGTCCGCTTTGCCAGAAAGAGCGCGTTGCGTTCTACGCGACGCCAGTGGTCTGGTCCATGGATCGAGAAATCGCGCAATTCGCGTTGCGCCGTGACTATCTCCCAGAGTCTCTCGTAGTTGATGTCCATTTGTAAACTTGCTCTTATCGGAACGTCGACACATTGACTTGTTCAGTCGTCAACTCAAACGAAACACATCCATCGACCGACGTATTCAGCACCCGAGCCCCACGCTGAGAATAGCTTTCGGTCACTTCGGCAATGCCCAGGTCTTGGCTCCCGGAGATGACGACCCATTCGGGAGTGCTCCAATCTGCGAAGCCAGGAGGGTCGCTGCGGCGGCTGCCGTGGTGGGGAGCGAGCAGGATGTCGCAGTCGTAAGCTTCACTCGAAATCACCGCATCGAGCCCGGGCGATTCGAGGTCGCCTGGCAACAGAATTCTTTTTCCGGCAAACTCAATTCCCAGCACAATGCTGCGGCTGTTGTCGCCACCGGCAATGTCGAAAGGACCGGGGTGCAAAACTTCTGCCGCTGTATTGTCGTCGATAGTGAGCCGGTCTCCCAGTTCGATGACGCGTACCGGAATGTCCTTCTCGGATAGCAATTTTTCGAGGGCGGCCGGTGCGGGTGCGAGCTTTGGCGAATCGATCGGCGAAAACATGTGGGGCGAGACGTAGACGACGCCAATCTCGAATCTCTCCACCAACCCCGGCACAGCATTGAAGTGGTCGACGTCGGCGTGAGAGATGACAATCGCGTCGATCCGCCGATGGCCGCGAGACCAGAGAAAGCTACTGACTCGTTCGGTCGCCGCATAAGGAGAGCCGAGCGAGCCGGCATCGTAAAGCAGCACTCGACCTGCTGGCGATTCGATCGCGACACAGGCCCCATGACCAACATCGATCATGTGGCACGTGAGTGACTTCGGTGGAAAAAGCGTGGTGAATGCAATAGGCACGCAACCGATGAGCGTCCACACGGCGAGCAATCGCAGCGAGCGTTGGACGCTAAGCGTTCGCGGCGCGACGGTCCACAACAAGCCGGCGATGCCATACGCGCCGGCCACCCACCAGAGACTTGGCCCAAACGTCCAAAAGTGCCCCCACGGCACGGCGTTCGACCAAGTCACGAGACTGTCGAGCGAAGCAATGCTCAAGTTGTTCGGTATCGCGAGCAGAGTGGCGAGCCACGGCGAACATAAACTCACCAGCAGCATCGCAAAGCCAGTGATCAACACAATCCAGAGCAGCAGAAACAAGAGTGGGCTGATGATGACTGCGATTGGCGTGACGATGCCATAAGCACTAACGATGAGCGGCAGCGACACGAGCCAGACGCAACCCGAAGCGACGGCCGTGTTCCAAACCGAGAGCGTGCCGGTCCGTCCCCACCGCCACCACCAAGGGTTGGCGGACAGCATCAGCCGGTCGAGTGGATCATCGCGCCACTGGCCAAACAGCCACTCGCCGAAAGCGACGAGCGTGATAACGCACAAGAAGCTGAGTTGGGTACCGCTGCGAAAAAGCTCGGCCGGATTGATGGCGAGCACGACCACAAGCGCGACGCCAAGCGAGTTGTACGACAACACCCGGCGACCAAAGAGCGTGGCGAGCGCTGCGAGAACTATCAGCACGGCCGCGCGAATGACCGGCGGGTTCATACCTGTGAGGACAGCGAAGCCCGTCGCAAGCCCGACGACCGCTAGCAAGCCGGCCCGGTTACGGAGCCAACCTAGCCGAACGGCGGCATAGATCAGCCCCACCACGATGCTCGTGTGCAAACCCGAAACAACCAGCACGTGAGTCGTGCCAGTGGTACGAAAGCGAGTGGTATCTTCGCGGGGCAGGGCTCCCTCGGCACCCAAGAGCAACGCCGAAGCCATTGCCGCCCGCTGCGGCGGCAGCAATTGCCAAAGCTGGTCGCTCCAATAACTTCGCAGGCGATCGATCTGCCGGAGTGGGCTCAGCGACGATCCCCGTGCGATTGTTTCGACGCAATCGGGAAATCGCGTGAGCAACATCACCAGTTGTCGCTCGGCGCGAAGGTGTTGCTGGTAATCGAAATCGCCCGGGTTGCTGGCGGGTGCCGGCTGCGCGAATTGTGCAAAGACAACGAGCCGATCGCCACGGTTGATGTCGGTGACGAGGCCGTCGATGGTGAGTTGCATGAGGCCAGCGGTCGGTTGCCATTCCTTGCCGTTACGAATGCGTTCGCAGTGAACTTCGAGCCGAGACTCTTCAGCAGACGGAATCGCTCGATAGGGGGATGGGTCAGCGGCGAGGCAACGAGTCGGGCTCTCGAGTGCGACGACTTCGACCGCACAGGGCTTTGTGTCGAGCTGCGCGTAGCGCCAGATGTGATTGGCGGCAAAGTAGTTCCAATGCCACTGGTGCCAAACGCCCGTCGTCGCGGCCACGGCGAGCAAGAGCAGACTCGTCTTGCCAATCGAACTCGGAATCAAGTGCCACGCCGATAGGCAGAGAATCGCGACGAGCCACCAGCCCCCAATCGGCACATTCGTGAAGCGATCGATAACGATGCCCAGGCCCATCGCGGCAGCAACCAGCGCGACAGGCTGGCGGCGCACCTCTCGCGCAAGTCGACGACGGGCGTCGAGGCGGTCGCGATGCCAGGGGACGTAGGGAGGAAGCGGCACGCGTCGTGTAAACTTTCGTGGCGAAGGGTTACTCTCAAGAATCTAAGCGAACCGCGTGTAGCGAACGTGCGTAGTTTGTGGAGTCGAGGGATCGTAGGCGAACCACGCCCCTGGAGTTGGGCCAATTCGCCACTGCTGTTATACTCTGGACCGGCTGGGAAAGCTTTGCGGGCCAACATGATGCCCCTCCTAAGTCATCCGCCCATCACACGGAAGGAATCTCCCATGTTCAAAACCGCCGCATTCACAATCGTGGAACTGGCCGTCTCTCTCGGCCTGCTCACCCTTCTGACCGCCGGATGCGGCACTGATAGCCGCGTTGACGCCAAGCCGCTGGCGGCTCTGCCGCAGAGCGATGGGGCAAACGACTCCAATCTCGTTGCCGAAAATGCAACACCTCAGCAGCGCGAGCTGACTACTAGCAGCCAAGGAACCGAAATGACCGCGAAGCTGATTCCCCGCGATGTGCTGTTTGGAAATCCTCAGCGTGCCCAAGCGCGGCTCAGCCCCGATGGCAAGTACCTGAGCTTCCTGGCCCCCGTCGAGGGTGTGCTCAACGTTTGGGTCGCCCCCGCCGACGATCTTGAAGCCGCCGAGCCGGTGACCGAAGACAAACTCCGCGGCATTCGCGGCCATAGCTGGGCCTACGATTGCAAGCACATTCTTTACAACCAAGACAAAGGGGGCGACGAAAACTGGCACGTCTACGCCACAAATGTCGAGACAAAACAGACGAAAGACCTCACACCAATCGATGGCGTGAATGCGCAGATTTCGGGCGTCAGCCAAAAGTTCCCCGGCGAAGTCTTGATCGGCTTTAACGACCGCAATCCTCAACTGCACGACATCTATCGAGTTAACATTGCCACCGGCGAGAAAACACTCGTTCAAGAAAACCCCGGTCTTGCTGGCTTTGTTGCCGACGACGATTTCGCCGTCCGCATGGCTGTTACCTTCACACCCCAGGGTGGCCAAGCGTGGCTCAAACCCGAAGGCGAACTTGAAGACAATGGCTATGCCGACTGGAAACAGGTCGAAGAGTTCGGTCCTGAAGATGCCATGACCAGCGGACCGGCTGGCTTCGACATGTCGGGCAAACTGTTCTATTACCAAGACAGCAAAGAACGCGACACGTCGGGGCTGTTCGTTCACAACCTCGAAACCGACGAAATCAAACTGCTGGCCGACAACCCGAAGTGCGACGTGGGTGGCATCATGGCCGACCCCAAGACCGGACTCGTCCAAGCGGTTTCGTTTACCTACGACAAGACCGAATGGATGGTGCTCGATGACGCAGTCAAAGCCGACATCGAGTTTCTCGAAAAAGCGGCGGGCGATGCCGAGTTTGCCGTGAGCAGCCGCACGCTTGACGATAAGACGTGGATGGTCGCGATCATTCAAGAAGCCGGTCCGGTGAAATACTATCGCTACACCAGGGGCGACGAGCCAAAGCTCGAATTCCTGTTCAACAACCGTGACGATCTCGAACAATACGACCTCGTCAAAATGCACCCCGCGCTGATTAAGACCCGCGACGGTCTCGATTTGGTCAGCTACCTGTCGCTGCCGCCAGGGAGCGATGCCGATGGCGATGGTGTGCCCGACAAGCCGGTGCCGATGGTGCTCGACGTGCATGGTGGCCCGTGGGCTCGCGACGAGTGGGGCTATAACCCTTCGTGCCAATGGCTGGCGAATCGTGGCTATGCCGTGCTCAACGTCAACTACCGCGGCTCGACCGGTTTCGGCAAAAATTTCATCAACGCGGCCAACGGCGAGTGGTCGGGCAAAATGCACGACGACTTGATGGTCGCTGTCGACTGGGCCGTCGACAAGGGGATCGCCCAAAAAGACAAGGTCTGCATCATGGGGGGCAGCTACGGTGGTTACGCCACGCTCGTGGGACTCACCTACACGCCCGATGTCTTCGCCTGTGGTGTCGACATTGTCGGCCCCAGCAGCCTGGTGACGCTGCTCGAAAACGCGCCCCCGTACTGGGCTCCCTTCATGCCCGTCATGAAAATCCGCGTGGGGGACTGGACGACCGAAGAAGGCCGCGCCGAGCTGCTGAAGCGCAGCCCACTCACGAAGGTTGACGAAATCAAGAAGCCACTGCTGATTGGCCAGGGAGCCAACGACCCCCGCGTCACGCAGCTCGAAGCCGATCAGATTGTCGAGGCGATGGAGGCGAAGAGCATTCCGGTGACCTATGTCCTCTACCCCGACGAAGGCCACGGCTTCGCCCGTCCCGAAAACAACCAAAGCTTCAACGCCGTGACCGAGGCGTTCTTGGCCGAACACCTCGGTGGCCGCTACGAACCAATCGGCGACGATTTCGAAGGGGCCAGCATCCACGTCCCCGTCGGTGCCAATGGAGTGCCCGGGTTGTCGTCGGAATTGCCAACTGATCGGCAGCAGATGCCGGAGCTTGAGCAGTAGGTTTTTTTGACGCAGAGACGCGGAGACGCAAAGAAGCGCGGAGAAGGAGTTGCGAAGCATCGCTCCAGATGTTGTGCCAGTGCGCTTTGGTGTCGATGCAATTTGCAGTCGTGTATTCGGCTACTGCAATCTAAATCGCAGCTTTTGCGTTGGCCTTCGCATTGGCTTCATAGTTGGCTTCATAAAGAAGTGTCTCAGCCGCGACGAAGTCACCGCGACGAAGACTCTTGAGTAAGGCAATCCAAAATATTTGAGCCTCGGTCGGCGCGATCTTGTCGCTCCACTCAACCCAAAACGACTTGCCGTTATTGACGTAAAGGTAGCGTCGCACCGAATGCGCCTCACCTTTTTGTGGTCGACCGGTGTTCCAGTATTCATTAGCTACGACAAATTCGCTTGCCCCACTGAAGAATTGCGGCGGCATCGTCTCTCTCAAGTAGCTCGCGAGTTGAGTTTGCTCCGTGGTTGACGAGACAGGAATCAATCTAATCCCGGGGATTCTGACCCCAATCCAAGCACGTCTGCGAATCGACAAATCTTGAGTGGAGAGTTCGGTCGTATTCACCCGCGTGAAGTTGCAAAAAAGCAGTCCAACTAGCACGACTGCCCAAACGATGTTTCGACGCAAGAGAGTCTTGATGGCCATTTGCAGAATCCGCTCGGTAAGACACCCATCCTAAGCGAACTCGATGTATCGTCGCAACTTGTTGCTGTGACGCGAGTTCTCGCCGACCGGTTGCGATAACTTTGGATGGCGGTCGCTCGTTCACGTGGCTGAGTGGTATCAGACTGTAGATTTTTCGATACGTGAGACAGTCGATTCGACGTTGCTATTCGTAGTCGGAGTAGTCGATTAGCGGCTCGTTCATCCAGTCATCATTGTCAGTATCGTGCTCGTCACCAAACGAAATATTTGCCCGTCGCGCATCGAGGTAAAAAATGCCGTACTTAGTTTCCAACGTGTGGAGTAGGGCGTTGACTTGCGGCCAACGATCACCAAATTCTGAAACGTGCTGCGATTGGATGCGACGTAGGTCGCTTTCGTCTTGCAAGTATCGTGGTGGGTGATCGAGGGTGGCTTTGCCGAAGTCGAGTAGATACGGAGACTGGACAAAGGTAATTTCTATTACCCGCAGCTCGCGGTCGTACCCCTCCAAGACAGGAACATTATGTCCAAATATCTGGTTTACGCCGTACGATTTCAGACGCTCATAACAGCTTAATTCAGTTTCAAACTTGTCAGGGAGATAAAAGACTTTGACCGCCGATGGCACGTTGGTTCGCCAGACGCACCCTTCCATACCGTGCCCTACTCGGTCTTGACGTGATATTCTGAGGAACTTACGCTTCGCATAGTTGTACGCGTTAGCAAAGGCAGCATCTTCAGTCATGGCGACACAAACAAAAGGCTATTCGGCGAAAGTCGTCATCACGCTGTTATTTGGCAAGCGACGACTCTCAGTCGATCAAGTCGGGCACTCCGGCTTGATGGTTCGAGACCTAGATTATGCTGTTCCGTCGGGTAAGGCTACCTTGGTAGTTTCCATTGACGGCAAATCGAAGCGGCTGCCGATTGTGCTGCCGCACGGTATCCAGCGACCAAACGAGTTTGCGAAATTCTTCTAACTAACGGGGCGAACGGGGGACAACCATCCGACCCTGGGGGATTTCTTAGTGACACCCGATCTTAGCTGTCGCGAACGACTTGCGACAACTCATTACCCGGCAAGCAGTTGAGACGACTCACGGTGTCGGCATTCATCTTCGACACCGGACTGGGGACACCGGACTGGCGACAGCCAACTTCCGCACGCGCGTCAACGGGCCGAAAACGAACCGACTCACTCCTGTTGTGGCGCGACTCTGTCGGTCCCTTACATTGCAAACTTTCGATGATGCTACTTAGCACGCGGCGCTAGCGAGTGAGTTCAAGGCGCACTCGCTTGCTCGTCGTGCTTGTCTTCTGGTGTGTTCTGGTCGGCCGCTCGCCGAAGAATGAGATCAACCAATCGTGGACGATCGTCGTGAACTCTCAGCAAGCCACAAATTGGCAGCAGCGACGAGCACGATGTCAAGCAAGACAGCCGGCGAATGCCGGATATCGGGGCCCCCATCGAGGACGAGAGTCGTATGGCCACGTTTCCGGCGTACTGTGCCTGTCGTCAACCACCGCAACTTTTTTTCAAGTTTTTCAGATTACAAGCGCCAGCCCAAGGCATGTGGCGGAATAAGCAAGAGAGAACGTTCGTCTTCGTTGCGATATAACGATCGCGAGGCATCGCTCTCTCTGACTTGATCCGACTTAACCATCCTTGGAGACTTGTCTAGTGAAAACTTTTTCGATGGGTGTGGCACTACTTGCCGCTGCCCTTTTCTCGCAACCAGTTCAAGCGGGACTCATCACTGGCTGGAGCATTACGTCTGGCTCGGCCCCGCTTACCGGCGCGAGCACAGCCTCGCCAACCTTGGGTGATGGCTCGCCCAATAGTGCCGACAATTCTTCGCTGGCTGCCAGCTTTCCTTCGATCACTCTCGCAATTCCGGGGGACACGATCACATTGACTGGAAGCGTGACCATGAGTGGCATCACCGTATCGAGCCAGCAGTTTCGCCTCGCGCTGTTCGACGGATCCCCAACCGCGGTCAACCTCTCGTACATCGCGGCCCCCGGCAATGGAACAACTGGCCAACCAATCGTCTGGCGACGCACGAGCGGTGCTTTTTCAAGCTTCGCAACGACGGTCGGTACTGGCACCCCCCCCGGCGTTAATATTGCCGACGGAACCTACGACTTCGAACTATCGATCACCGTCACGCCGGCGTCTGGTTTGCTAATCAACGCATCGTTGAACGATGGGACAAACGAGTTTCTCAATCTTGGCGCTGGGCTCACATCTGGCCCAGCATCGACCACAGTACCGGCCACTTTCAGTAACGTGGGCTTTCTCGCAGGAGGCAGCCTCGATGCCGACCAAATGGCCTTCCGCAACATCGACGTGACTTTCACCAGTGGGATTCCCGAGCCAACGACCCTCGCCCTGGCGGCGCTGCTGCTTGGGTGCTTTACGACCTGTTTGCGGCGGCGGAGCGCAGTGGCAACCTGCTAGAATCGTCTCGCGAGCCAATTGCAAGTTTCAGGTAGGTTTTCGGCTCGTCATTTTTTTGCGACAGTCGCAGCCCTTTTTTGCGACAGTCGCGGCAAAATTGCGGAACTATCGCTAGTGGGACGGCCCATCATCGCAAGTATCGACGCAACTATCGACAACCGGCAAACTTTCTTTCGGCCAACCGCAATGGACGAGCGAGTCGATCCCGAGCAATTCGTCGCGCTATTGACGGCCAACCAGTCGCATTCGCGTGCCTACGTACTAGCGATCGTCCGCGACCACAATCACGCCATGGATATCGTGCAACAAGTGAACATTGTGCTTTGGCAAAAATCGAGCGAACTGACCGACACGTCGAAGTTCCTGCCCTGGGCGCTGACGGTCGCCAAGTTCAAGGCCTTGGCCTTCTTTCGCGACCAACAACGCGACCGACTCGTCTTTGACTCCCGTGTTACCGAAGCGATCGCCGACGTCGCGGTTCAATACGTCGAAAACCTATCGGCGCGCCGGCGAGCGCTTCGCCAGTGCTTATCGCGGTCGCCCGAACGGCATCGTGAACTGCTCAACGACAGATATGTCAAGAATCTCTCGATCGCTAACATGGCGGCCGCGGCCGGCAAAACAACCGATGCGGTCAATGGCCTTTTGAAGCGTGTGCGGCGGGCCTTGCTCGAGTGCGTTACGCGTCGAATCGCCAGTTCGGAGGCCTCTCACTAATGGATATTCGCGACACACCGCAGGGGACCGATCATCGTTTCGACAGGCTCATCGAACTGCTCGAACGCACCACCGATCATCCAAGCTCCGTCGAATTAGACGAGCTAAATTCCATTCTTACCGAAGAATCGGCGCTCCACTTCGCGGCCCAATTACTGATCGACGAATCGTTGCTTCGCGAAGACATGGCGGTCGATGCCGCCAGCGAGCTCCTTAGCGAGGTCACCGCCTCACTGGGGGATGCAAAGATGCCCGTTGAGTTGCCGATTCCCGCCGTCGTCGCACCCAGTCGTGTGAGCGAAACTCCACGGCGGCATCGCCTTCACGACTGGGGAATACTGCTGGCTGCATTGCTGATCGGTGTTGTGGGAACACTCTGCTATCAGGCCATGACTGGCGATCACTCACAGGCAAATGCCGCCCGATCGCCAGTGCGTTCATTCGATGACGAGCGTGTCGCTGCGCCGACTTCACGGGGTCCGGTGCCTCGCTTGGTGGCGTCGACCGGTTGCGTCTGGAACAACAGCGACTCACGTGCTCCCTCGGTCGGACAGGAATTCGAAGGAGGCGAAGTTTTACAATTGATCGAAGGCATCGCAGCGGTCGAGCTGCGCGGGCCCGACGCCTCGCGCGGGCGTGTCCGCATCGCCGGTCCGGCGGGGGTCTTCGTGCGATCGGACGGGTTCCTGGGACTTCAGCATGGCATTTTGCTCGCCGATACTCGTCAGCAATTTGGTGGCTTTGCGGTCGACACGCCGGCTGGCCGCATTTCGGTTTCGGCGCTCTCGTCCGTCGGCATCATTGCCGAAAACGGCAGCGTCGAGGTGCATGTCTTCCAAGGTCGCGCCACGATCGATTCAGCCGTGTCGACATTAGACGGGGTGGCGGTAAGAGGGCCGACTGGCGGAGCATCGCGTAGTAACGGGTCTCGCCGTCAAGGCGAAATGACCAGCGAGGGCTTTGGCGTCGTTGCCGCAGGCGAAGCCGCCAAAATTCTGCAACCAGCAAGTAGCGAACCGACGATCGAACAGGGCATTGCCTCGTACGCGCGCTTCGGCGCGATGCGTTCGATGGCCTACGATCAACTCGAACTGGGACCAGAGTACGCCAACGCCGTGATCGCGTCGAAACCGGTCGTCTACTGGCGATTTGAAAACGACGGCGAGCTGATCGAGAACCAAGGGAGTCGACCGGGCATCGACTGTCGCCTAATCGGTGGCAAAAGCTGGCGGAGCAACGAATCGAATTCGTCGCTCGAGTTTGGGCTCACCGAACAAGCCGGGTTCATGGAAGGAAGCGACCCCTGGCCCGTGGTGCCACTGGCCGACTACTCGGTGGAATTGTGGGCCAAGCCGAGTCATTTCCAACAGTCGGTCTTGCTCTGCTTGACGGGTCCGCAACTCGACGATGGTCGTTACCCGCACAGCCTCATTCTCGAGCTTGGCGGCCCTTATAACGTGACCCAGCTAAGTCCCCCCGGAACTGTTCGTTTTCTGCACCGCGTGCCCGTGTCGGGAGATTACTACGATGGCAGCTCTTGTGCGAGCGATGCCAAGTACACGGTGCGAAAATGGCAGCACATCGTCGCCCGTAAATCGCGTGAAAATCTCGAATTGTTGATCGATGGTCAGTTGGTCGCCTCGGCGACCGACGACAATCACTTACCGGCAGGTACGCGGATTGTTGTGGGTCAGCTTTATCCCGACGCGGCGTTACGCCCTTTTGTTGGTCAACTCGACGAAATTGCGTTATATGAACGCGCACTCACCGACGCGGAGATTCTCGAACACATTAAGCAGGCGCGCATCGGCGAACCCGTTCGCGATTCGATTTAGAACCTATCCCAGAACCTCAAGAATTCCACCACAGGATGTGAGCGAAGACGAGATGCAACAAGGCTTCGTAGTTTTTGGCCTTCTTTTCCCACCGCACCAGAATGCGGCGGTAGCGATTGAGCCACGAAGCGATAC
>JBGSRO010000226.1:0-14946 GCA_041737535.1 Pirellulales bacterium
CGCAAGCGCGTCCCGGCTCCGGCGTTCGCGAGCCGCGGCCGGAGGCAGGTCGAGTTGCTCAGCGGTGGCTCGGATAGCCCGACTCCCACGAGCGAAGAGTCGATTGAATTGGGGCTGAGATTTTTGGCGGGTGCGCAGAAAGCCGATGGCCGCTGGAGCCTCGATTACTTCGGTCCGAACCCAGTTCCTGAAAATGAGATTCCATCGATCGAGGCTGACGTCGCCGCCACGGGGCTTGCGTTGCTTGCATTTCTTGGCGCGGGCTACGACCACTTCGACAGTCAGTATCGTCAAAGTGTCGCGGCTGGCCTCGATTTTTTAGTCGACGCGCAGGCCAAGAATGGTGAACTGCTCGTTGATAACAACCCCAATTCATCGGCCGTCACGCGTTTCTATGGCCACGGCATCGCGTCTCTCGCGTTATGCGAAGCGTATGGGATGACGGGCGACCCGCGTTTGGCCGAGCCGGCGCAGCGAGCGCTCGACTACATGATGCGGACACAACAAGAAAAGCTTGGCGGCTGGCGCTACTCGCCAGGCGTCGGTTCCGATTTGTCGGTTACGGGCTGGCAACTGATGGCGCTGCGCAGTGGCGAACTGGCCGGTCTCGATGTCGATCAAGAGACTTACCGAGGCATCCGTAACTTTCTCGAGCGGTGCCGCGAATCAAGAGGCGATCAGGCGCGCTTCTGCTACAACCCACTTGCCGATCCGCGCTTGCCTTCGCAAAGCCATGGTCGTCGGCCGGGGACAGTGATGACCTCGGTGGGGCTACTGATTCAGCTCTACTTAGGTGAAGGTCGCGACAGCGCGCGGGCTCGATTGGGGGCCGATCACTTGCTCGCCAATTTGCCCGGTTACTCGGAAGGGGACAGCGAAGCGCCAATCAGCACACTGGGAAGTCCCAAACGCGACACCTATTATTGGTACTATGGAACCCAGGTGATGTTCCACATGCGGGGCGAATACTGGCAAAAGTGGCACGACGCGCTACACCCATTGCTCGTCGATTCGCAGACCAAAGAGGGACCACTGGCTGGTAGCTGGAACCCTCGCCACCCGGCCCCCGACAAATGGTCGGCCCACGCCGGTCGCCTTTACGTGACGGCAATGAATCTGTTGAGCCTGGAAGTCAGCTATCGGCATTTGCCGCTTTATGAGATGACCGGTGAGTGAGTCAGCGGCAATTAAGTCTCACTCTGTTCCTGCGACTCCCGATGCGGGTCGGTATTCTCTGACCCGGCGGCTATTCTATAGAGCTGGCGGTCGATCAAAGCGTCGAGTTGCTCGAGCAATTCGTCGCTCAGCGGATAGTCGTCGACTCGCGTCAACGGCCAAGCGGCGCGTAGACGCTGGGACGGATGAATCCCGGCCATGGGGTGCCTCGGCATGTTGTTCCGGACTGCCGCGACAGGATATTGATGGGAATAAGAGTTAAACCTGCGGCAGTGTTTTCATTACGGACGACAAGCGCCGATAGTTCACGGTTCGCAAGGCGAAAGGATTCCGAATTATTTGTCGCGAGAGTCGCCAAGACTTTCGGCCGAGGCGACTACTTTCCGCGGATTCGATCGAGCAGCTTCTTGCCATTGCCACCTGCGGCGAGGCGTTCGGCCATGTACTGCTTCATGGTTTCGATCTCGTCGCTGTCGATCGAGCCATTGCCGTCGATGTCGGCTTGCCTAACGCGGTCGGCCATCTTGCCGGTGATTTCGTCGGCGGCGAGTTGGTTGTCGCCGTTCTTGTCGAGCCGTTTGATGATCCCCTCGACGAGCTTGGCCGCGACGCGACGGTGTTGTTCGGTCGGTTGAGGGGTCGCGGTCTTCGCCTCGCTAACCTGGGTCGGCTGGTTCGCACTTGGTGCCGATCCCCCACTGGTGAACTGGCCAATGCGCTCGGCCGCGCGGGCGAATTCTTCTTCCGAAAGCGCCTTGTCGCGGTTGGCGTCGAAGGTGCGAAAGAGTCGCTCGAAACCGTCGGCCTGGGGGGGAATTTCGCTGGCTTCGATTTTCTTGTTCCCATCGGCGTCGAGCTGTGCAAACATCATTTTCGCCCGCTCGGGCGACGCAAACATCTTTTCGCGCGAGGGAGCCTCGTCGAAGCGGTTCACAAGGTCGCCTTGCTCGGCTTTGAGCCGTTTGAGCTCTTTGTCGACATCGATTCGCAATCGCCCGGCCGCACGAACCGCCGCTCGCATCACCTGTGGACCACCGCGGGCGAGCTCGATTGGCTCGAGCGACTTGTTTTTGTTGTAGTCGACTTGGCCGGCAAAACTGTCGAACGCGAAACGGTATTTCTCGGGTACTTCGTCGCGGCGAATGACGCCATCGGGCTCGCTATCCATGAGCAGCAGCAGCACCCGGGCGGCGTTCCCCCCGGGAGCGGTCGACTCGGGTTCCTCCGTCAGCGGTTTGGCTTCGCGGGTCGGCTCGAGGCCGGTGGCGAACTCCTCAGCCGTGAGATTGCCGTCGCCGTTCTTGTCCGCTTTTCTCACCAACCGGTCAAACAACTGCCGCTGGTTTGCGGTAATTTCCGACTCGATGAGCAATCCATCCCCCGAGGTGTCGAGCCGAGCAAAGAGTTCACTATCGGACACGGCTGGTAGTTTTGGCTCGTCGGCTGTCGCCACGTTCGCCACAATGAGTCCGGCGAGGCATAGTTCTAAATGGAATGTTCGCATAGTTGAGTCTCGTATTTGACCAGTGGAAAGCCGCTGTGTCTGAAACCCCACCAGGTTGAAAAAGTGTCGCATGTTGCGACCGGGCATCAGTCACATTTTCGGCGTGTTGCCCGCAGGCAACACAGCGGGCTCTGTAATCAGTATAGCCATGCTCGCTTTTCGCGATGCAATTCACCAGTACAGGCGTCACCGGACGTTTGCCCGGCGGAATGCGACTTTCGCTGTCGAAATTGCAATAATCTGCGCCCTACGTCGATGAATGATAGCAGGAGCGGGCGTTGCCAACTGGCGATGCTGGCAGTTGCCACGGATTCTGGCGACCCAATTCACCACCAAATCCGTATTGTCGTCGGCACGCGATTCCTGCCATAATTGGGGTAAAATCGCTCCGCACCGAAAGAATTGCTCAGGCGCTCGTCGCCCGGCCGATAGTGGCCAGTTGCCCGCTTCGACTATTCCGACTCCAGACGCTTTTCTACCCCAACAGAGGGAATCAGCACACGATGAACATCAACGGCATTCAATCGGTCCACGGCGCTCATAGCCTTAGTGGCCCCCACCTGTCACAGCGGGCTGCCGGTAATGCCACGGCCCGACCGACAACGACTGACCAACTCGAAATTTCGCTATCGGCTCAATCGGCGCTCAGCGAAACCGACATCCGCAGCGATCGCGTTGCGCAAATCAAGCAGCAAATTGCCGAGGGAAGCTACGAAACGGCCGATAAGCTCGACGCCGCTCTCGAGCGGCTGATCGATCAGCTTGGTTAATGGGCATCTCAGACAGCGGGCAGCAACGCTAAGCTGCCCCCGCCCCAGTTGTTGTGATGATGGCTCTGGCCTAAAATTCCGCAGCGACCCGATACTTGTTGCTTTTTCTTTCCTTCGGGGATCTGATGGCCGGAGATTTTGCACTTGAGAGCATTGAGGTTTCATCCTCGCCCCGCGAGCGTTTTGTCGAATACTTGCAGAGCCGCGGGAAACGTGTCACCCAGCAACGGATTCAACTCGTCGAACACGTGTTCGAGCGGCACGATCACTTCGACGCCGAGGAGTTGATCGCGAGCGCTGCGCGGCTCAAGGGGGTGCAGATTAGCCGCGCCACGGTCTATCGAACGCTCGAAGAGCTGGTCGACGCTGGACTCTTGCGGGCCATGACGCTCGGTGGCCGGAGCGTCTACGAACACGACTACGGCTATCCCCAGCACGACCATCTCTACTGTCAGCAGTGTGAACGACTAATCGAATTCCACAGCGAAGCCCTGCAAGAACTTCGAGACGCGGTGGGGCGAGAGCATGGCTTTCGAGTCAAAGGACACCGACTGATCATCACCGGCACTTGCCGCGAGTGCTCGCAGAAGGGCAACCGGAGGCAGTCGCCGCTCGATTTAATTTGAGCTTCGGTCGAAGGGGAGCACTCGGCGTTCGACCCCCTTATCCTTCGCCGCTAGCTTTTGAGTCTATCGGCGGTTCGCTAATCGCCGCACGCCAGCCGCGTTTGCCGTCGACGATTGGCAACGTCAGCAAAGTGCCATCGAGATCGATCTGAAGTTCGGTCCCAGGTTTCGGCCAAAGCGTGAAATCGTGATCGCTCGAAAAAATCATCAGTCCGATTTGCTGTCCCACGGGAATGATTTGGTCATCGGGCTGAAGGTCGAAATTTACTTTGTAGAATTTGCCCGGCACGAGCGGCTTCGATTCCGTAAGCGAATCGCGGTTTTGGGGATCGGCCCAGCCTCGGGTGATGATATTGTCGGTGATCGGAGCGTTCTTGCTGTCGTTCCAAGGAAGCGACACGAGCCAAACCGAAAGATTGGCGGCTGGTCGGTTGCTGGCCAGCTTAACGGTGACCTTTGCCGTACCCGAAATGTGCAGCGGTTGCTTGAGCTTTGGCGAGACATAGATGAGCCGATGGTCTGTGAACTCGGCCCGCGCGAGTGCTTCGCCATCGAACGAGTAGTTGTCGACCAGCGTTTCAATTCCCTGTTTTCCGCGCACGCGGGGTGATAGCCCCCCCTGCCCTGGCGCGCCGGCTTTCAGCGCGAACCTCACCGGCTTCGCCGCCGGGTGGGGATAGGCTTCGTAGGCCGTTGGCGCTTCGCGATCGTCGTTTTCGCGAACGATCCAAACGGGGCTATCTTCGTTGACACTCGGTTCGCCGCTGCTTTCGACGCCATGTAAGTAGCGAGTGAACCAACGGTTCATCATTTTCATAGGTGGGTCGCCACCGTGGCCGCCTTGGTGCATGTAAAGCTGACACGGGAGGCCTTGGCGCTTGGCGGCTTCGTAAATGCGGATGCTATGCTCGGGGACGACGTTCCAGTCGTTAAAGCCGTGGGCCATCAGCAGCGAGGCCTTCATGTCAGGCATGTTGTTTAGCAAATCGCGGCTCGCCCAGAACTCGTTGTAGTCGCCCGTCACTCGGTCGCTGTTTGCCATCAGCAGCTCGTCGCGAATGCACTCGTCACAGTTGGGCCGGGTGTGGTCGTTGCCGCTGTGGATGAATTCGTAGAGGCAGTCGATATCTTCGCCCATATAGCCATAAGGATGCCGCACCAAGCCATTCGTGCGGTAATAATGGTAGTACGACGTATTGGGGGCAACCGGAATGATCGCTTCGAGTCCCTCGACGCCAGTCGTCGCGGCGGCAAGTGGGATGGTGCCGTTATACGAAGTGCCGGTCATGCCAACTTTGCCAGTCGACCAAGGTGCGGTCACCCGGTCGAATCCATCGGCACTCGTGTATCCATCGGCACGACCACAGAGCCAATCGATCACGGCTTTTGGGGCGAGCCGTTCGGTCTCGCCACCGACGGTCGGACAGCCTTCTGACAAGCCGGTGCCAGGTGCCGATGAATGAACAACGACATACCCTCGCGGCACCCACACGTCGGCATGAGATTTCGAGATAATCGGCCGCATCCCTTTGCGTTCGACCGGCGGTTGCGTCTTCCGTTTGATTGGCTCAGCTCCCAGCTCTTGATGAGGATCCCAGAAATACTCGTCCCCCGAGCCACCCGTGCCAGCGAAGTAGGGACTCGAAATGTAGACAACGGGCAGCTTAAGCCCTTCGGTCTCGGTCTGTCTCGGGCGAGTGACGCTCACATGCATGCGGTCGAGCTTGTCATCACCATCGGAGTCAAACCCGGTTTCGACCCACAGATCGTGGCGAATCCAGTAGTCGCGGTCCTTGAAAGCGTCGACAATCTGGGCTTCGCCATCCAGGAAGACAGGGACCGCATGCTTTCCGGCATCATTCACGCTCTTCTCGTCGACATGCTTGTCGTCAGCGACAGAGATCGAGCAAACAGCGCAGAGCGCGAGCGTACATTTTGTAAGTTGATTCATGGTTGCCAATCAAATGAGTCGTTGAGATCAATCAGCTTCATGCGGTGGGCTGTTCCAATAATTCCACGAGCCGCTTTTTTAGCCGCTCGGCGTCACGGGGATCGCCCGCCAGGTCGTAAACACCGTGCAGTTGACCATCGCGGTCGATCACGAGGCAGTAGGCTTTGTGGCTCTGTTCATAAATATCGAGGTTCATCGCCCGTCCAACAGCTTTGATGTAATCGAGATCGCCCCTGGCGAAGAGCCATCGATTGGGGTCGGCGTTCATGCGGTCGGCGTAGGCGGCCAGTTGTGCGACCGAGTCGTTGACCGGGTCGCAGGTGATGCTCAGCCAAGTCACCTCTTCGAGTTCGGGATCGTCATGTAGCGACTGAATCGCTTTGTTGAGTTTCACGCACGAACCGGGGCAGGCTGTGAAAAAGTAGCTGACGACCCACACGCGCCCTCGCATATCGGCGGCATGAAATGTTTCGCCGCTGCGCTCGGTGAGCGTGAAATCAGCGAGCGTCGGATGCGGGCCATTTAGTGGCACCGCGTCGACCGTATGCGTCTGCTGTAACTGCGACTCGACTTGCCACCAGCGAAGTCCAAGATAACCACCCACACCGGCCACGATGGCCGCGAGTAGCAGCGGTATCAAGAGGCCATTATCAGCCAAGTTACGACTCATCGGAAATCTCCTTTCGTGCGAGTCGCGCTAACCGCAACGGCTGCCGCGAGCATGACGACCGCGAACCCAACACTCACACTCCATGCAACAGCCGGACCGACAAACACAAGATTCGTGGGCGCTCCGCTTTCGAGCGCGTGCCTAAGACCGACGACTCCATAGGCGAGCGGGTTTAGCCTAACGAGCCAGCCAACGACGCTGCCGGTCTCGACGGGAAAAATTGCCAACAGCCACATCGGGAAAAGCAACATGCTCATCATCGCGTGGTAGCCCTGCGTCGAGTCGTTCCGCCACGCGAGCACAAATCCGAGTGCCGTGAGCGCGATCGACATGACCATCAACAGCAGCGAAGCTTGGGCTGCTTCCAACAACGATGGATCAACGCTCTTGATCGTCGCCCAACCGAGCAGCAGAAACAGCATTGCTTGCAGCCACGCAATCAGAGACCCGCCGAGCACCTTGCCGAGGACCATCGACCACCGCGTCACCGGCGCGACGAGCACCCCTTGCAGGAAGCCCTCGTTGCGATCTTCGATAATCGAGATGGTCGCAAAAATGGCCGAGAACAACACGATCATCGCCAACGTGCCGGGAAAGAAAAATGCGTAGTCGAGCGTTTGCGACTTGAACCCTTCGCTAAAGAGCAACCAAAAAATAATTGGCTGCCCGAGCGCCCCAAACACGCGAGTACGCTGGCGAAAGAAGCGAACAATCTCGCGATGTGCCAGCGACAACACGACGGGAAGTGACGGTACGTAGGTAGTGCCAGTTATCGTCATTTAATGCCCGCGTTTTTTCTTCTTGATGCCGTTTGCGATCACTGGTTCGACAAAAAAGCGGTGGCCGGTGCGAGCGATGAAGACGTCTTCAAGCGTCGGTTTGCCAACCGTGACCGATTCGATCTCGTCGCCAAACTGTTCGAGCAGTGGTTCGATGGCGCGGAGTCCGCCGTCGAGTTCTAGCCTGATGGCTCCGTCGACGATCGCGGGAGTAAAGTCGAACTTGCTTGTTAGCCGCTCGGCAAGGTGAGTGGCGTTGGTTGCGCGGATAGTCACCAGATCGCCGCCAATGCTACTGCGGAGAGCGCTTGGGGTGTCGAGCGCGACCAGCTTGCCTTGGTGCAATATGCCAATCCGCGACGCGCGGTCGGCTTCTTCAAGCAAGTGCGTTGTGACCACAATGGTCATCGACTGTTCTTGGCGCAGCTTGAATAGATAGGTCCAAAGGTCGTTCCGAGCGCCGGGGTCGAGCCCCGTTGATGGCTCGTCGAGAATCAAAATACTTGGCCGGTGAAGCAGACCCTTGGCGAGTTCGACGCGTCGGCGTTGTCCGCCCGATAGTGTGCTGACGTAATCGCGAGCGCGAGCGAGTAGTCCCACTTGGTCGAGTAATTCCATAACTCGCGAGCGCATCGCACTGCCGCCGAGGCCATAGAGCCGGGCGTGGTGTGTGAGGTTCTCTAGGACCGTGAGTTGCTTGTCGACGCTAGGAGACTGAAATACGACACCCAATTGGCTGCGGACATTGGCCGGTTCGTGACGAACCGAATGGCCCGCCATTGTGATCTCTCCCTCGCCGATCGGCATGAGCGTCGAGAGCAGTCGAAAGAGCGTCGTCTTACCGCTGCCGTTGGGGCCGAGCAGCGTAAAAATCTCGCCCGCGTCGATGGAGAGCGACAGCGCATCGAGCGCGACTCGTTCGCCGTAGCGATGCGTAACGTTGGCGATAGCGACAGCGGGATTAGTCACAAAGCGTCTATGTTTGAAGAAAGGGCTTGATGCATTGTACTCACGGCAAGCGACCAAGGTCATGGCGAAGGCAAGTGGCTCACGAAAGATAAATGACCACAAACAGCACAATCCACACGACGTCGACTAAGTGCCAATAGAGCGAAAGGTTGTCGAGCGCGGGCAATGTGCGGGGTCGGAGCCCAATCAGCACCCACCACAACCCTACAACGAGAGCCACGAACAGATGTACCAGGTGAGCTCCGGTGAGCAAGAAATAGGTACTCACCCAAAGCCGTCCGCCCGGCACGACAATGGGAAGTCGCAGCCACGGCAACTGCTCGTTGTAGCCGGCCGCTGCTGAATCGTCGCGGGGAAAAATATCTTGTGCGAGTCCATCGCAGCGCGCGAGTGCCGCGCTCGTTGGGCGGTCGTCGCGCAAACCCTCTTCTGATTCGAGCAACGCACCGGTCGCGAATCTGTCGAGCCACACGAGTTTATCGGTGGCTTCGGGCGCATCGGGCGTGTCGCGTAGCTCGGCCTGCAGCGTTTGCACTCGTTTTCGCACGGCCGACAGATAAGCCGCGTCGGCCGATTCGAAGATGGGTCCGTCACCCAGTGTGGGATAGAGGTTGTGGCGATACTTCTCACGGTATTCGTAACTCTTTACGCCGACGAACAACGTGCCCAGCATGACCGCGAGCAAGAGCCATCCGCGAGAGGCCGAACGCTTGTCGGCCGACAGCGCCCTCACGGCTTGGGCCACCGCAACGCCCGAAGCGAGCAGCACCAGCGTGTTCGCGAATCCAATCACTCGGTCGACGTGCATTGTCTGAGCCGATGGCCATGCTTCGGCACCCATTCGTAATACTATGTACGAGGCCAGCAGTGCGGTGAAGAACATCACCTCGGTCGCAATGAATAGCCACATACCGAGCCGCCCAGCCGTCATGTCGCGCGGAACGGGGAAACCGCGAGGGGGCGATGCGTTCGGAGTGTCAGTCGCTCGTGCTTCCATTGCCCTATTATCGCTGACATCGTTTTAGATTGCGAGCAGCGTCAGCGAAAGCAGCCACGCTGGCAGATAAACAAGGCTGAGTCGCAGAAGATGACGCGAAGAGTCGTCGTTTGGCGAAGCCGCGAAGCGCAGGCTGCTACGCAGATACAATAGTGTGAGTACGATGGCGACCGACCCGCTGAGCACGGCCCCAAGCGTCGAAGCTCCGGCCGTGAGTGGCAGCAACACAGCGATAAGTAGCAGCAAGCTACCGACGATCGCAATTCGGCCGGCCCGCTTGCCCGTGGGATCGACGGTCGTGTCCATTACGTAGCCGGCCGCTCTGTAGTCATCGCGACAACGCCAAGCGATGGCCATGAAATGCGGATATTGCCAAAGCACCAGCACCAGGAAAATCCCCCAAGCGGCAGGGTGCGCGAGCGAACCATCGGCGGCGAGCCAACCGAGCAGAATCGGCAGTCCGCCACTGATCGCGCCAACGAATGTGTTGAGCGTTGAACGCGACTTGAGCGGTGTGTAGAGCACTACGTAAACGAGCCAGCAGACCACGCCAGCCACAGTTGCCGGGAGAGGTGCGGTGGCCGCGAGAACGGTGAGTCCCGCGCATCCGGTAACGATTGCGAACAGAACGGCGGTCGCCGGCGACATGCGACCGGCTGGGAGCGGGCGATTGCGAGTTCGCGACATCAGCGCGTCGCGTTCGATTTCCAAGAGCTGATTGAGCGAACTGGCGCTCGCGGCGACGAGGCCTGTACCGATCAGAGCGGCAAACAACGCGAGCGGTGCCCAGTCACTGCCTACGAGCAGAAAACCGGCCATCACGGTAATCAGTTCCATCACCACGATGCGCAGCTTCGAGAGAGTCACGAAGTCGCTCACCACGTCGCGCGCGGCGTGAGTGGTCGTGGCAGTGGTTGCCGGCGCACCGACGCTCATGGGGTGACTCCGTGGATAGCTCTGCGAGTCGTCTGGCGGCTCGTTTGGATGGCTTCTATTCTTGCCTTAACTGTACGTGTGCGAAAGGCTGGCAAGGTGACAACAACGAGCGTTACGAGCAGGAGCGAACCAGTCGCTTGATGAGCCGTGACGATGTGCGACTGCAAAAATCCGTCGGCGACGATCGGCTCGCTCGAACTTGCCCAGCCGCTGAGCGAATAAGGCAACCCATAACGGGCCATCCAAGTCGCGAGACCGAGCACGACTTGGACCGAGACTATCAAACTGGCAAACGTCGCCGACCACCGCACTGCTGTTTTGTCGTGCCACGCCAAAAACCCGAGCAGCCAAGTTTGTCCGACGATCAGCAGCGCAACCGCGAGATGCAGCAATGTCGCCAAGGTGAAAGTCTGATGCGTCGAAGTCGCGGGCATATGCCGCAGCCAAGCACCAATGGCGATTTGGCAGTAAACCAGTCCTAGGGTCGCAGCCGCCAGCATGGCCACGCGTCGCGAGGTGCTGGCATGTTGTGAGATCGAAAGCCAGTGCCGCGATGTCGCCACTGCCAATGAGACAGCACCTGCGAATACCAAAGGTCCAGTGGTGCCGTGAACCATTGCCAAGAGGCGATCTCCCAACACAACCCGCATTCCACCAAGAACACCCTGAGCGATGACCGCAAGCAGGAATACCCAAGCCGCCAATTTGATCCAGCGGCTCGAATCGCTGAGCGAAGTCGCTATCACTAGACCAATCGCCAGCATCCCCAGCAATGTCCCCAGCAAACGGTGACCATGTTCGATAAACAAGTCCCATGGGCCGTAAAGCCAAGTCGACATGGGGTAAAGGAACATATTATAGCCGTAGGTGTTCGGCCAATCGGGGACTGCCATGCCCGCTTTGGTCGTGGTCACCAATCCCCCAGCCCAGATTAGCGGAAAAGTCGCGAGGGCGACCGCGACGGCCGCCCTATGAGGCCAACGCGAATTGGTTGACTGCGAGAATTCGCCTTGTTCAGCCCGCTCTAGCAACTTGCCGGTCCCCAACTGTGCTGTCGTACTGGGCGTCAATTTTGAGACGACTCTGGCTGTGATTGAGTCGACCCATTAACTGCGGCCAAACCCACTGACTCTTAACTATAACAAACTCAACGACCTACAGGACCGGCCACAATGGGTGTGACAGATTGTCGCACGGTGTTAGGCTCAGTGCATGCTTCACGAAACTCGACATCCATCGCCCGTCGAATCGCAGCGCCCCGTTAAACGAAGCCGATTCCTTGCGAACAGCCGATACGCCAAATCGAGCAGTTGCCGCACGACCGGCAACCGGGTCGGCCAAACCAGCGGGCTGAACCCGATCGCCGAATAAAGTCGGCGAAAGACCTCGACCCCAGTAATCCATTCACCACTCGGAACTCTGGCGTGAATCTCGCCCATGAGCTGTTCGGTCGTCTTGCCGTACTGATTGGCATCGAACTCAGCCACAGCAATATTGGTAAACGCGATCTTGCCACTCTTGTCTTTGCGGCGAAGCATGTTGATCTCGCGCAGGCAAAGTGGACAATCGCCGTCGTAAAACACCTCGACGTCGACACCCGCCGGAACCGGCGGCGGTTGCGCTGTCTCTTTATTTGTGACGATAGCGGTAAGCATCAGCTCCTCGAACTACGGAACTACTCAACTCAACAACGGCGACCGAACGACGCTTCGTTAAGATTGTAGTCTCGCTTCCCTCACCTGCCACTCTTCGTTACTCACCGGCTTGGATTTCCTTGAGTAATGCCCGCATTTCGTTCGCTTTTTCTGGGTAATCGGCGATGCGATTGTCGCGCTGCCCGAGGTCGACCGACAAGTCATAGAGCGCCGGCCCCTTTGCCTGACCCGCGTATCCGTTGGCCTCGTCGAACCAAGCGGGAACCTGACTCACCGCGCCGCTCGGTGCGTCGACTAACACCCAGTCGCCTTGACGAATCGCGTAACCCTTGGCATTCGTGTTGTGAACGATTGAATCTCGCAGGCCACCATCGACTTCGCCCTTGAGCAATGCAAGCTGACTCACCCCATCGATGGCCGCGCCGTCGGGAAGTTCGTAGCCAAGCAACTCGGCCAGCGTCGGCATGATGTCGATCTGCCCGAACAGAGCGCCCGTAACGCGGCCCGCTTCGATGACGCCAGGCCAGCGGACGATCGTCGGCACGCGGTGGCCTCCTTCCCAAATGTCGCGTTTCAAGCCTCGCAGTGGTCCCGAGCTGCGGTGTTCGTGATTGCGAACGCGGTCGTAGGCATATCGCTCGGGTCCATTGTCGGCCGAAAAGATGACAATCGTGTTATCGGCAAAGCCATATTTTTCGAGGGCCGCGAGCACTTGCCCCGCCGACCAGTCGCTTTGCGCGACGAAATCACCATACCCGCCGGCTTCGGTCGACCCGAGGAACGGCTCGACCGGAACGATCGGTGCGTGGGGCGATGTGAACGGGAAATAGAGAAAGAACGGTTGATTGCTTCCTTGCTGCTCTTCAATGAACTGCACGCATCTCGCGGTCAACGTCGGCATCACGGCGTCGAGCTTCCACCCGGTCGCCATCGGCCCCGGTCGCGCTTCCCAGCTTCCTTCCGCCGTCTTCGGAGTAGCGTTTAAGTTTTCGGTTGGTACCTCGACAACGCGATCGTTTTCAATCCAAGTGTAAGGGGGAAAGTTCGGCACATCATCGCCGAAGTAATAATCGAAGCCATGCGACAGCGGACCGTCGGGAATTGGTTTGTCCCAAGCAAAAGCGTCGGCTGGAAAACCTTGGCTACCATCCGGCAGCTTGACTTGCCGCGCCCCTTTCTTGCGAATCGAGTCCCAGTCCCAGCCGAGATGCCACTTGCCAATACAAGCGGTTCGGTAGCCCTTTTCTTTCAGCATCACCGGCAGTGTGAGTTGATCTTCCGCGAACTTCGATGGCCCGAACGAGCCGACAATTTCGTGAAATTTGCGCCAATGATATTCGCCCGTGAGCAGCGCATAGCGGCTCGGCGTGCAAACGCCCGACGAACTATGCGCGTCGGTCAGCCTAAGCCCCTCGCGAGCGAGCCGATCGAGATTCGGCGTCGCGATTTTGCTTTCGGGATTCTGAATCGCCAGATCGCCATAGCCCATGTCGTCGGCATAGATAATGACGATATTGGGAGGGGAATCGGCGAGCGCGCTCGACGCCGACGCGATTGTCAAGATAACTAATAAAAACAAGTGGCTCATGATCGGTTGCCTCTCAAACCTCGGTTGTCAAATCAAACTTACGCCGCCGCCAAACCCATCATCCGTCGCCACGCACTGAGTTGCCCCAGGTGCATCATGATGTGACCGCCACAGTAAAAGTTATGCATCGCCCCGATGGTCGGAAAACGTTCTTTCATGCGATCGAGCGAGTTGGCCGCAGCGAACTTTTCATCGGGCGTCTCACGGAGTGTCGTCATTGCCAGCGCGTAGTTGTCAAAGAAAGCCGACATGACCGCGTCCATCGGCGGATAGAGCGTTCCCTCGGGGTCGTCTTCGCATTGCACACTGGGGCTGTAGACCTCTTGAAAACGGTCACTCGGCACAATCGCGCTCGCTTCGGCACCCAACTCAGTGACGATCCGCACCGGATAAAGCGAAAGGTGACCGTACACGAACGAGGGATGATTTGACTCGACCACGCACCCCCCCGGCGATGCGAAGCGGGCAAACGTCTCGTGCGTCAGCCCCGCCTTTAGCCGGTCGGCGTAGCCAATGCTGGCGGCAAGCGAATCGGCAATAATGTTGCCCAAGGATCGTGACATAATTTCGTTCTGGCGTGGATTGGAGACAATTTCAGCAATTATTGTCGCCGATTCCATGCCGTTCTGCAAATGAGCGGACAGAAGGAAAGTTTGGCTCGTCGCTTTTCGTTCATCGCTTTCCTCTCCGCTTCCAATCCGCCCTCTGCCCTCTGCCCGCTGGTTCGATTACCATGTTAAATAGCCGCAACCTCTCACTAAGGCACTCGCCCATGTCGATCCAGACTTACGCCAAAGACGGCATCCTGACCATCGAGTTTCAAGACCCGCGCATCCTCGACGAAGGCAAACTTGCCGAGGTCGCTCGCGACGTGATCGCGGCCATCGAAAAATCAGACGAAGACAACGTTATTCTTGATTTCAAGAACGTGCAGTTCATGTCGAGCTCGATGCTCGGCAAGCTTGTGCTTATCGATAAGAAGTGTAAAGAATTCAAAGCCAAGCTCAGGCTCTGTGGCATCGACGACGAGATTCGCACGGTCTTCAAAATCACCAAGCTCGACAAAGTCTTTAAGATCGACCGGGATCACGAAGCAGCCAAGAAGGCGATCCAAAAACGAGGCATCTTTGGCTAAAGGCGGCTGGTCCTTTCAGCCCAAGCGAACGTGTCGACGTTATTGAATCCTAAGGAACGAACGCAAAATAACTTCCGCATATGAACGAGTTACGATTGACGTTAGCATCGAGAGAACGGCAGTTGCGAAAAAATGGGACTGGCTCCGCAGCCTGTCGAGTCTCCAGCACTTGGGACCATTTTCTGCGGTG
>JBGSRO010000227.1:0-25675 GCA_041737535.1 Pirellulales bacterium
GGGGGAATCTCGCGCGGTAGCGCCCCCAGCCTCGGTGGCGGCGGTGGCGGATCGCGGCCCAACATCAGCCGGCCATCGCCCGGCGCATCGCGGCCTTCACCCAACATTTCGCGTCCCTCGCCCAACATTTCGCGTCCGCCCACCAGCCGACCGAGTCCCAGCCTCCCCTCGGGCGGTCTCAATCCGTCGTTTAATCGACCAAGTGCGCCCAGCACCCGGCCCAGCCTACCCAATCGTCCGTCGACGCCCCCCTCGACCGGAAATCGCTTACCACAACGGCCATCGGGCAGCATTCCCAACCTTGGGGGCAATTACCCCCAACGGCCCACGATGCCACAACGGCCCACTACTCCTCAACGGCCCACTGCCCCTCAACGGCCCACTGCGCCACAAAGACCGATCTCTCCAGAAAGGCCAACGACACTCCCCGGCAATATCGGCGGCAGTCGTCCCACGCTTCCCAGCCGTCCAGGAACCGGAACCGGTGAACGTCCTTCGCTCCCCGGTCGCCCCGGCACCGGTACGGGAACCGGCACTCGTCCCTCGCTACCAACTCGTCCGGGGACCGGTAGCGGTGGGCGTCCCTCGGCTGGTGACTTGAACGACTTTCTCGGCATCCAGCGGCCGACGACCCTTCCGGGAAATGTTGGTAGCCGACCAGGAACAGGTGATCGTCCGGGCATTGGCAATCGACCCGAGCGACCAACGACTCTCCCCGGCAACGTCGGCAATCGACCCGGCATCGGCGACCGTCCCGGCATTGGCGGCGAACGACCCGGCACTGGCGAACGACCCGGAATCGGAAATCTTCCCGGTGTCGGTAACCGTCCCGGGATTGGTGATCGACCCGGCATCGACGGCGAACGACCCGGCATCGGCGAACGACCCGGAATCGGAAATCTTCCCGGCGACCTTACGCGGCCTTCACGGCCCGACTGGATGGACCGTCCCAACCGGCCCGATCGTCCCGGGAGCAACAACAGGCCGATCCACAAACTCCCTGACTGGGTCGGCGACCGCGACACCGGACCAGTTCGCGACCGCTGGCAAAACGCAATCCAGCGTCCCGGCTACGATAACTGGCTCAACCGCCATCCATCGCGTAATGCGAGGTGGAATTATTGGGGCAGCAACGTCCGCAATAGCTGGACCTATCACCATCGGCATAACAACTGGTTCACTCCGGCATGGTGGAACAGTCACTTCCACAACTGTGGCGGCTGGCATTTCCAATTCCAAGTCAACAATTACCGCCCCAGTCACTGGTGGAGCGTTCCAACATTTGTCGGGCTCACGAACTGGTTCACATGGTCGGCACCCCAAACGGTTTGGGCCCAGCCGGTCTTCTTCGATTACGGTCAGGGGGGCAACGTCTATTACGAAAACAACAACTTCTACGTGAATGGCGAACAAGTCGGATCGGCTGCCGACTTCGCGGCGAGTGCCGCACAGCTCGCCACCGTCGAACCCCCCGCAACCCAAGAAGAAGCCGAAGCAGCCGAGTGGATGCCCCTGGGCACCTTCGCCGTTAGCACCGACGAAAAAGAACAGGTGCCCTCGCGAACCGTTCAGCTGGCTGTCAATCGGTCGGGGATCGTCAGCGGCACGCTTTTCAACGAACAAACCGACACCGCGCAAGCGCTGTTGGGGCAAGTCGATAAAGAAACCCAGCGTGTCGCCCTTCGCATCGGCGAAAGCGACGATGTCATCATGGAGACCGGACTCTTTAACCTCACCAAAGACGAAGCCCCCGTGATGGTTCACTTTGGCCCCGACAAGATTGAGTACTGGCTGCTCGTGCGGCTCGAATATCAGGAAGAAGTCGAGTAGTCGGCACTTGAAGTTTGTTTCGACACAATAATGGCGTGTGGCCAAAAATCATCGTCGCATGTGTCGACCCAGTGTGTTAGAACATAGTCACCGTCGCGCGGCGGAAGGAAGTTGTTGCGCGGTGGCGAAGATGCGAGAACGTCGTCAATACATCAACGAGACAGTCGGAAAGTCATTTTGTCGCTTTCTCGAAAAAACCAGCGCCAAAATAGCGCGAATAAAGTCGCTTTGTGTTCTGCGAAACGACTTGAAAACAAGCAGTTTTGCGAAATCGGAGGCGACAATTCCAAGCTCATTTTGTCGCATGAAATCGTGTTTGCCGGTTTTGCGACAAAACGTTTCGGAAAGTCCTGCAAAACAAGAGGTTGGCCGAATCACTTTGTCGCTTAGGATCGCCCGCGAATTAACTTCCCGATTTTGCAAGCTGCCCCGACATTTTTTGCCGGACTTTGTTTAATTAACCGCCACGACGCAACGAGCGCCAAGTACACGGCGGACATGGCGCGACCGCTCTCGATCAGAACCAGCCGTGAACTGCCAAGTCGATTGATCCTGGCGCGCGTACTTACCTCGAAAACTCAATAAACGGCTGGTTTGCCACTGAAAACAGTATTGGTATCGTTGAGTTTCTGACGCAAGGGTTTCAATACGCAGGATACTTTGGTGATTTTTTCGCTGTGCTCGTGGCGCTCGCCGCGTCGTGGCGGTTTTTCCTTAGCTCCCCGATTTTCAAATGGCACCCGGTCGTTTGAGAAAAATATCGCAATCGACGTAAGGAAGTTGTTGGCCAGCCATCCCTTAGCAATGAAAAAGCGACTCTTTGCGGCGGCGGCAAATTGAGACTCAGTTGCAATAGCGCCGATACTTTCGGACCCGTGACACATTGGGCCATACAGTGGGCCTTGTTGATTGTTGCCTCGCTGCCCCAGTCGCTCTATCATCGCGAAGACGAAAGTTTCATCCCGAATTCGCGATTGCTCTTCACTCTCTATTATGCAGACCCGGACGCCACTTTTTCCTCACGTCATTGAGCTGAACCATCAGGCACGCCAGCGAATCACTTGCAGCGTCTATCTGATTTTCGACGACGCAAACAATTGGGCCCTCATCGACATCGGCTACGAAGATGCCGTCGACGAAGTGCTCGAACTGATCCGCCAACTCGATTTTCCATTCAACAAGTGCGCGACACTCATCGCGTCACATGCCGATGTCGACCATATTCAAGGTCTTGCGAAGGCGCAAGCCGTGTTGAAGGCCCCCATCATGTGTCACCCGAACGCGGCCATCGCGCTCGAGCAGGGGGATCGGCTCAGCACGTTTGCCGAGATTGCCGCTCAGGGGATCGACCTGGCGATGCCGCCGGTCAAAATCGAGCGTCGAATCGATGAGGGCGACATCGTCGAAGTAGGGGACTTGAAGCTGGAAGTCTGGCACACGCCTGGCCACACCGATGGACAACTGTCGTTTCGGATGGGAAACCTGCTCTTCTCGGGCGATAACCTGTTTCGCGATGGCTGCGTCGGCGCGATCGACGCTCACCACGGCAGCAGCATCCCTGACTTTATTGCCTCGCTCAAGCGGATACAGGCCAGCGATGTCGAGTGGTTGCTCCCCAGTCACGGACCAGCGTTTCGCAAAGACGACGCAATGATCGCGCAGACGATCGCGCGGCTCGAAAGTTATCTGCACATGGCCGACTTTGGGACGTGTGCCGTTGATTGGCCGTTGATGGATGAATGGGAGCAGGATCTGCTCGAGGGCAAAATGCCACGCTAGCCATTTGCAGCGAAGACGCAAGCGACCGATTATACTTCTTACTGCCAGCGTGTTATTGCCGCGTGCGACGTTTGGTGTTTTGCAACCTGGAGGTCGGTTCATGCTTGGTTTTCGATATATCAAGGCTCCACCAACGACTCACGTCATGCTCTTTCGCAATGGTCGACTCGTGCGCGGCGGACCAGGTCTTTCGTTTTTCTACTACGCTCCCACTTCAACAATTTTTCAGATTCCGGTTGGCAGCACCGACATCCCGTTCGTCTTCAACGAAGTGACAGCCGACTACCAGGACGCGACGATCCAAGGCGACTTGACTTATCGTGTCACTGATCCGAATCGCTTGGCAACGCTGCTCGACTTTAGTGTCGATGCGTCGGGTCGACATCGCAGCGATGATCCGTCGAAGCTGAACGACCGATTGAGTCACGTCGCACAAATCTTGGCCCGCAGCTACACGCAACAAAGCCAGTTGTCGCAATTGCTCGTGAGCAGCGATGGGCTTGTGTCGCACATGCTCACAGGCATGCGAGGCTCCGAAGCGGTCGCCAATCTGTGCGTCGAAATCCTCGATCTGTCGATACTTTCGATCAAAGCAACGCCCGAAATGTCGAAGGCGCTGCAAGCCGAGTCGCGCGAGAAACTGCTGCTGCAAGCCGACCACGCGATCTACGCCCGGCGCAACACGGCTGTGGAACTCGAGCGCAAGATCAAAGAGAGCGAGCTCAACACCGAAATCGCCATTGAAGAGAAACGTCGAACCGTGCGTGAAACGCAACTGCGTGCCGACATCGCCATCGAACAGGAACGGGCCGAGCTTGTCGATCGCCGGGTCGAGAACCAGCGCAAAGAATCCCTGGCACAGGCCGACGCCTTACGTGCGACGCTCGAACCAATGAAAGACGTTGATTGGAGAACGTTGATGGTTGCGAACTCGGGGGGGCTGAGTTCGCAGCAAATGATTGCGATGGCATTTCGAGACTTGGCCGACAAGGCTGGATCGATTGGCAACTTGAATATCTCGCCTGACTTATTGTCGTCGCTGCTTGATGAAGGAAACGTTCGACAGCCTAGCGTCGATACCATGGTCTCGGCGGAAAGAAAACCACGCGGAGGAACGCGGTAGCTCGCCCCGCGGACGCACTGCATGATAAAATCTCTGCCGATCATTGCCGTCATCACCCGCGAGACCCGGCTCGAAGGACTCAAAGCGCGCTGGGCGACTGCCCAAGCTGCCGCATTTCGCCTGCAGCAGGCGGTCGACCACGAAGTCGAGTTGCGACGGCGGAAGCTGCGTGGATCGGCCAAAGCGACGCTCGACTTTATGGAGGCAGCCGGCGTTGCCGCCGACGCGCTCGCTGTGCAGGACGATTACCAAGACGAAGACGCCATCTATCGCGAGACCGTCCACACACTGCTGCGGGAAATCGACCTCGGTTTCCCTATCAAGGAAGTCGACCGAACCTTTTTGCCGAACTTCGATTTCCGTCGCTGTGTGCTCGCGGTCGTCGTTGGCCCCGATGGATTGGTGGCCAACGCGGCCAAATATGTGGGAGATCTGCCTATCATTGGCATCAATCCCGATCCCAGCCGCATCGATGGTGTGTTGCTTCCGTTCCGCGTCGATGAGGCTCGCCAAATTGTGAAGCGAACGATGGAGCGACGTTGCGAAACGAGTGATGTGACGCTCGCGGAGGTCAACACGAACGATGGCCAACGAATGCTCGCGTTCAATGATTTTTTTGTCGGGAGCAGCAGTCACACCTCGGCACGCTATACGATCGAATTCAACGAGCAGCACGAAGCCCAATCGTCGAGCGGACTCTTGGTGTCGACCGGTGCCGGATCGACTGGCTGGCTGTCATCGGTCTTCAACATGGCAGCGGGCATTTGCAAATTCGCTGGCGGGAGTCGGCCCGAACCGGTGCGCCTCGACTGGGCCGACCGTCGGCTCGTGTGGGCGGTTCGCGAGCCGTTTGTGAGCCGACACTCGTCGGCAAATCTCGTCGCGGGGTTTTTGGACCACAACAGTGAACTCATCATGGGGTCTCAAATGCCCACCAGCGGCGTTATCTTCTCTGACGGAGTCGAAAGCGATTTTCTCGAATTCAACAGTGGCAACATCGCCCGGTTCACTGTTTCCAATCAAGTCGCACGGCTTGTCGTCGCGTAGAACTTCCGCCACCTCAAAGATTTCCTGATGAATGAATTGCTCGCCGGTATCGAAGGCATCATCTTCGACTGCGACGGCACGCTGACCGATTCGATGCCGGTCCATTTTCGGTCGTGGAGCCAGACGTTCGCCAATCATGGGATACCGTTCGACCAACAGCGGTTCTACTCGCTCGGCGGAATGCCGAGCGATCGCATCATTGCAATGATCAGCGAAGAACACGGCAAGTCGCTCGACGCGACCCTCGTGTCGCGTGAGAAAGAAGAACACTTTCTTAGCTTCCTCAGCGAAGTCGGCCCGGTCGAAAAAGTGGTCGCGCTCGCGCTCGAAGAAAAAGGAAAACGCAAGCTGGCCGTCGCCAGCGGCGGTTTCCGCTGGGTGATCGACCGCCAGCTCGCCCACCTTGGTTTCGCGACCGACCACTTCGATGCGATCGTCACGGCCGAAGACACCGAGCGGCACAAACCTCACCCCGACGTCTTTCTCGAAGCGGCCCGGCAAATGAATGTCGAAGCGAGCAAGTGCCTCGTCTTCGAAGACGCCGAGTTAGGCATCGAAGCGGCCCGCCGCGCGGGAATGCGATGCGTCGATGTACGGACGGATGGTTGGGGGAGTTCTTCGGTCTGAATCGCAACAAGACAAGCACGCTGTTACGAGAAGTTAATAGCCGATGAGCTACGCCTCATCGGCGCGCCGGCAGCGACCGTGTGTGATTGAGATAATACATATAGCGGTTTGACGACGAGGCGTAGCTCGTCGGCTATTGCAGTGAATTCAAGACGCTAAAGTTCGAGTGCTGCCTGCGCCGTCGGCCGCGACGAGTTGCTCATCAACTGATTATCGACCTCATTCGCAACAATCACGCCATAGTTCATCGCCCCCAACCAACCGCTCATGATGATGCCGACGCTGCCGGCGTGGTAGAGGCCCGGAATCTGTTGCGGCAACGCCCGACTCACGGCGAGGCCCTCGAACTTGGTGCCGAAACTCGCTCCCAGATTATGAGCCGTGTAATGCTTGAACGTCCGTGGGGTGCTCGCTTCGATATGCACAACCCGCTCGCGAATGTTCGGCACATAAGCATCAATCGCGTCGAGCGTCGTTTCGCACAAATCCTTCTTGCTTTCTTGGTATTCGTCCTCGGCCAGGTCGGCCCAGTCGTGGTAGTTGGCGTTCGTGCTGCTGACGATCAGGTGTCGCGGGTCGGCGTGAGGGCGGGTCTTGGGATAATAGAACGAATAGGTGCGGCTCGTCACGTCGCGGCTCAGCAGCGCCTCGGTGCGGAAGTACGGCGCGGTGCTGCTAAAGAGCAAGTCGCCCAGCTCGTTCACGTCGAGCGAGTCGTTGTCGGCCAGCGCCATGTAGACCTGAGTGCTGCTGTTGTTGAGCCTCACGGCCCGTGCATCGTCGACGAAACCGGCGTCGAATTTGTCTTCGCCGACCAGATCGAAAATTGTTTGCCGGAGGTTCGAGTTGCTCATCACGGCATCGCACTTGATCGTCCGGCCCCACGTCTCGATCGACTCAACCTTGCCATTCTTGAGATTGATCTTGTCGCAATTGCTGCGGATGCGAATGTCGACGCCATTCTTCTTGAGTTCCGCTTCCATCTGTTTGATCAAGAGGTCGGTGCCACCTTGGAACGTGAACACGCCCTTGCTCATGAAGTTGCTAAAGACGATGCCATAGCTGATGGCGGGGTCTTCGAGCGTGCTGCCGTTAGCGTAAGTAATCGGCTCCATCAGCAGCCGGATGACATCTTCGCGGCCGGGGAAGAACTCATCGAACAGCTGGCGAGTGGTCATCTGCTGGTCGTCGTAGAAGTTCATGCCGCGAGCTTTGTCGAAGAACGCATGCACCCGCTCGGGCGCGACGCCGAACTTTTCGATGAGCTGCTTGGTGAAGTCCTCGCGAGTGAAGGTGGTCCAGAGGCTGAACATGGGATTGTCGAACCGCACCCCGTCGAGCTGCACAATGCTGTCGGCGATTTCCTTGGTCCAGTAGCGGCGGCAGCTCTTGACCATTCCATAGGGAAACCCATGCAGCGAGATGTCAAAAATATGCCCCCCGGGCCGCTTGAACCAAGTCGCCATGCCGCCGAGCTTGTAATGCTGTTCGAGCAGCAACACGCTGCGCCCATCGCGCGCGAGAATGTTCGCCGCCGTGAGACCGGCCAGCCCCGAACCAATGACGACCACATCGTAGTGGTCGCGGGCACCTTTGAGAAAATCGCGTGGCATCAGGAGTACGTCGAAGTGAGAGCGAGTGGAAACTTGTTGCTGGCTCCGCTTACTGACGTGCGCGGCTCGAAAGCCGCAGGCGACGAAGTCGTAAGCCTCGAGCCGCGCACGTCAGTAAGCGGAGCCGCCCTGCGAAAAGCTTACCAAATCGAGTCGGTTTGCTCGACGGGCCAATGTAGCACGACTCTCCGAGTCGTGGATTCACGGCTCGGAGAGCCGTGCTACTATGGCTCGGGGACCGCTTCGATCCAAACAGCGAGTCCTTTCGGATCACCAACTGCGACGTGCCATAAAGCCAGCGTCGGTGGTGAAGCCGACTTGGCCCCACGGACAACAACAGATACCGGCTCAGCAATAACACTTTGAAGTTCTATGGGCCCGGTAAGCGTAGCACCAGTCACCCTGCCTGGACTCCGTATGTCGACATTCACGACGGATTCTTGCTTGGTATCGTGCTGCCGAATGGCCACTGTAATTAAGCTCTCGCCAGCTTGAATGTCCGAAATCGAGCGTATGCTACTCGCTGAGTCGCGATGCGTCGCCGTCGGATCGCTAACATGTGGCAAACCCGTCGCCGGCAGATTGTCGGTCGCAACAAAGCAGGTGTAGCGTTGCCCTTCAGGCAGCCATACGCGCGATCGAAAGGTTCTTCCTGAGTATGTCGGAACAGGAGTCGCGTAGTATCTGCTTTCTTCAACTACTTCGATAAAACCCAAGAAATCCAACGACTCTTGCATCCCAGCGATCCGCCGCTGCTGCTGCCAAATCACAATCCCCATCGCCACGATCGTCGCGATGAGCAGCAGGTTGAGAATCGAGAAGCGAAGGCGAAACGAACGGCGTTGCGTTATTGAGTCTGTTTCGGGCACAAATTCTGAACGTCCCCTACGACGGTTGATAATGGGGCACGATAGAGGCGATATTCAAGAGCGAAATCACCATATTGAGTAGCTTTCCCTTTTCGCGGACCAGTACCCCGGCGGTGTAGTCTCCGACAATCACAAAATCTGGTTTTTCGATCACAACTTCACGTCCGTCGTTCATGCGAACGAGCAGCGGACATTCGTCGATAGCTTTGCGAAACTTATCTGGTTCCATTGGGTCATTCGCCTTACGGTGAAATCTGGCCACTATTAAGTGATAAACTGAGAGGGGCTGAGTGGGCAACTACGAGTCCTTGTGAAGTGCGACCCTCGCCACCGGAGGGTCGCGACAGAACATGAGTCCATTTGCCAATCGCGATGACACCAACCAATCAACATCATCGCAAAATCTCTGCCGCTCCCCATGCTCAACACGACTCTTAGCAACCACGCTGAAAAAATCATTCTCGCCATCGCCTGCGTGCTGCCCACATTGGTGACGCTCGTCTATTTCGTCTGGGCCGATGGGCTGCCCAGCGGATTGCAACAAGCGATCTTTGGCGTCGCTAAGGTCGTACAGTTCGCGCTGCCGGTGGTGTGGGTCGTGGGTGTTTGTCGCAATTGGCCCACGTGGCGGTGGCCCGACTGGCCGAATTTGGCAATTGGTTTGGCGTTTGGCGCAGTGGTCGGCGTGGCGATACTCAGTGTCGGGCTCTACTGGTTGCCAACAATGTCCTTGTATGACACCCTCGTTATCGAAGCCCGAGAAAAGGTGGCGGGCCTTAATCTCAACTCACCGCTCGCCTTTGTCGGGCTGGGTGTTTCTTACTCACTCGCGCATTCGCTGCTCGAGGAATATTACTGGCGATGGTTTGTCTTCGGACGGATGCGTAACCACACATCGGTGGTCGCAGCCGGCGTGATCTCGTCGCTGGCGTTTGCGGCGCATCATGTGATTGTGCTGCATCGCTATTTGCCCGAGAAACATGTGCTGGTGGCGCTCGCGTCGATTGGCATCGCGATTGGCGGCATGTTTTGGACGTGGAGCTACCACCGCCGGGGCGAACTGTGGTCAGCTTGGTGGAGTCACCTGCTCGTTGACGCGGCCATTTTCGCCGTCGGCTATTTCATTCTCTTCGGCTGAGCGTCGCCCGAGACTATTCTTCGGGCTCACCCACATCGACTTGACTCCAGTCAATATGCGACATTTCGTCTTTCAGTTTGGCGAGGGTGTTTTGAGCGACCGGCAGGTCGGCTTCGGCGACCAGTACCTGCACCCAGCCGGGGACACCGACGGTGAAGTTGGCGGCCGCGCCGCCGCTGACGACCGCTTCGAGCCCCTCGGCTTCGAGGGCTTCAGCCACAATCGCCGCGTAGGCATCGTTGGGAGTTTCCCACAATACGCGAAGGTGTTCGGGAATCTGTTCGGGGGCCGGTTGAGTCATGAGTGGGGTCGCCAGTTTGCGAGACATGTAATTATGAAAGGAGTATACAAATATCTTTGTGCAAAGTTTAGTCGGTTCGTCTACCGTCTGGAGTCATTGGCTGTGCTTTCATATTAAACGCAAGCTCTTTGCCGCGTTCAGTGTAAGCCCTTGCGAGCAGTTCGCTATGGCTGGTGATTTGGTCGAACAGCGGATCGATACCGACGAGGCGAATCATCCTCTGTTCGAGTTGGGAGTGAGTTTCAAGCAAGCCGTCGGTGAGGATGTGGTCGATGTGGCAACCGCGAGTCACCAGCGCCGGCGATATGAGCACACCTCGGTGACAGTCGAGTGGATCTCGCTCGCCACACATCAATGCGATACGAAATCTGCCCGCGCCCGTCAGCACGCGGTCAATGCCTTCGACGAATGCAGGCAACTGTGCGACGCGGTCGTAGCGAGCTTGTTTATCGACGTAGCACTCGGGCTCATCGCGACGGGCACCGAGCTGTTTGCCGATGTAGACGTATCGCAAACCAGCAGTCGCCAAGATCTGCTTGAGCTGCTCGCTGCAATACCAAATCCGCCGACTGTAGGGAGACGACCTGACATCGGCGACGGCGGTGATCGCGTGACGAGTTAGCAGCGACAGAAAATAGTCGGGCTCGTGGTTCGAGTAGCCCACGGTATAAACGTGTGGCTCGTTCACGCGGTCATTTCGCTGCGGACCTTTTCGAGCAGAGCCTTGGTTAAGCGAATGCCCTCGACCTCGCTCGGCTTGCCCCCCTCCCACTCGATACCAACGTAACCGTGATAGCCCGCGTCGAGCACGATGTTCATCATTCGGCGATAATCGATGTTGACCTCTTCGCCCAAGTCGTTGAATTTTTTCGATTTGGCACTCACGGCCTTGGCGAATGGCATCAAGTCTTTGACTCCTTGGTAGCGATCATACTCATAAAAGTTACCAAAGTCCGGGAGCGTACCCACGTTCGGCATGTCGACTTGTTTCATGACCGCGACAAGCCACTGACCGTCAGACGACAGTCCGCCGTGGTTTTCAACGATGACATTGATGTCGTGTCCTTTGGCGAACTGGCCGAGCTGGCTGAGCCCATCGGCGGCCAAGTCGCGCTGTGTCTCTCGGTCGCCGGCACTTTGGGCGTTAACGCGAATCGAGTGGCAGCCCAGGAACTTGGCCGCTTCAATCCAGCGGTGATGATTCTCGACGGCCAGTTTGCGGTTCTTTTCGTTGGGGTCGCCAAGTTGTCCTTCGCCGTCGCACATGATGAGCAAACTCCGCACGCCAAGGTCGTCGCAACGGTTCTTGAGTTCGATCAGATAGTCGGTGTCGCGGGCTTTGTCTTTGAAAAAGCTGTTGACGTACTCGACGGCTTCGATGCCGAACTTCTCTTTGGTGAACTCGGGGAACTGCATGTTGGTCAGCTCTCCCTTTTTGAGCGTATTGTGCAGCGACCACTGGGCGAGCGAAATCTTGAACGGCGGCTCGGTGGCGGCCGCTTCGGCTGCCCAGGTAAAACGCGACGTGACTGCCAGTGCCGCCAAGGAACCGGCAGCGGTCGTTTTCAGGAATTTTCGACGGGAGGTGGTGGAGGTGGTCATGATTGGTTCTGAAATAAGTGAAGTAAGGGGATGACTTCCTACATTGTTCTCTTTGCACTGTGCCACTCCGCTGATTATAACCAGCAAACGGTCAATGTGGCGAGCAGCGCTCCAATGATGTTGGCCCATGGGGCAGGGCTACATTGAGAAGGCCCGAGGAATCTGGCATGATGTGGCTCGCCCAAACAGCGAACATGGCGGGATAAGCAGAACCAAGCGAAACAAAAGCCGCCAAATTCGGCGGCAAATTCTAAGCATCGGGAGAGAAAAGCGACATGGCAACAATTAGCGGCGAACGAGTGCGGATGGAAGGCGGAAGCCTCCAAGTGCCCGACTGCCCGATCATTCCCTTCATTGAGGGAGACGGCACCGGACCCGACATTTGGCGGGCCAGCCAGTTGGTGTTTTATGCCGCCGTCGAGCGAGCGTACGGAGGCAAACGCAAAATAGTTTGGCACGAAGTTCTCGCTGGTGAGAAGAGTTTCGACACTAATGGCAGTTGGCTCCCTGACGAAACGCTCGATGCCTTCCGCGATTACTTGGTCGGCATCAAAGGGCCACTCACAACCCCGGTCGGTGGCGGCATTCGCTCGCTGAACGTCGCGCTGCGGCAGATACTCGATCTGTACACCTGCCTGCGACCGGTGCAGTACTTCACCGGCGTGCCTTCACCCGTGAAGCAGCCCGAGCTGACCGACATGGTCATCTTCCGCGAAAACAGCGAAGACATTTATGCCGGCATCGAATTCGCCAATGGCGAAGACGACACCGCGAAGTTCAAGCAGATGTTTGCCGAGGCCTTCCCCGATCGCTGGAAGAAGGTCCGCTTCCCCGACAGCGTCGGTATTGGCATCAAGCCGGTGAGCCAAGAAGGGACCGCGCGGCTGGTGAAGGCGGCTATCGACTACGCGATCGCCAACAATCGCAGTAGCGTAACGCTGGTGCACAAGGGGAATATCATGAAGTTCACCGAGGGTGCCTTCCGCGATTGGGGCTACGCGGTGGCGGCCGACTCGTATGGTGCCGAAGAACTCGATGGTGGACCTTGGCGAGTTATCAAGAGTGGCACACACGGTGCCAAGCAAGACATTGTGATCAAGGACGTGATCGCCGACGCATTATTGCAACATATCCTCACTCGCCCCGCCGATTACGACGTGGTCGCCACGCTCAACCTCAACGGCGACTACATATCTGACGCGCTGGCCGCTTGTGTCGGCGGCATAGGTATCGCTCCGGGGGGCAACATTAACTACATGACTGGTCACGCCATTTTTGAGGCGACTCACGGAACCGCCCCGAAGTACGCCGGGCAGGACAAAGTGAATCCTGGCAGTTTGATCCTCTCGGGCGAAATGATGCTGCGGTATTTGGGCTGGACCGAGGCAGCCGACTTGATTCTCAAGGGCCTCAACGGAGCCATTGCCGCCAAGACGGTTACCTACGACTTCGAGCGACTGATGGGGGGAGCGACGCTGGTTTCATGCAGCCAGTTTGGTGAGGCGGTTGTGGAGCATATGGCATAATTTGCCAGGAGAACAAGTCGTTAAAACTGGCATTTTGCGCTGAAAAAACCGCATTTTCAGAACTTTTGCAATAATAGTTGCAACTCGACAACACTTCGCGCATACTCATGAAGGTTTGAGCGTTTTCTGACTGTGACTCCGGTTGATCTCTTTTTCTCTCAGATCGAGGGCGACTGGTCAAAAACAGAGGCATTTTGGGTAAGTGCTGGGTACTGGAGAGGCCCAGCGTTTAGTCGGTGCCCGCAGTCGAACGTCTCAAACTTTTTGTGACCATCTCATCATTTCATTTTCACAGCCTTTCCGGTGGAGAGGCTTTTTGTTTGCGCTTCGGCTAGTTTTAGAGCATCGACCGCTAGGTTCACATCGAGTGGACCCTTCATGTCGTTCGCATCGAGGCACAGTTTCACTTGTTTTAGTTCGGCGAGAAAAGCGAGCATCGGATCGCCGTCGCCGAGCTTAGGACGCCGCACTTTGCCATCGGGAGTGAAGAGTGTAGGGGGGCAAAGGTAACTCGCTTGCTTGCCATGAATGGCGAATTGAAATGCAAGTGCGGCACGTTCGAGTTGAATCTCAAAACCGTGGTCGAAGGGGCGGCCCGGTTGGTCGATGGTTCCGCTGGTGGCTTCGACCACCGCGCCGTCAGCGAACGCGAATTGCGAATGCCAGAACTGCGCGAGGTCGCTTTTCGTTCGTCCAGTGGTCGTGACCTGTGTTGGCATGCCAAACACGAGACGAATGAAGTGCGCGTCGTGAACATGAAGGTCGAGCATCGGACCCCCCACTTTGTTCGCGTCCCAATAGTTAGCGAGCCAGGTTGGTTCGGAAATGACTCGCCGGAACGCCCCGCCGATCGGCTTACCAAACTCACCACTGGCGATGACCTTAAGCGCCCAAGCGTACTCGGGAAAAAACGGCAACACGTGACCAACCATCAACAGTCGCTTGTTTTTTTCTGCCGCGCGCTTCATCCGCGCAGCGTCGTTCGTCGAGAGAGCAATGGGCTTTTCACAGAACACATGCTTACCAGCTTCGAGCGCAGCAACGGCCACGTCTGCGTGGAGGGCGGGGGGGAGGCAGATGTCGACGACATCGATGGCTTCACAGCGAACCATGTCAAACGCATCGGCGAAGCGCTCGACGTCAGCGAGGTCCATCGTCTTACCGGGTGGACCGAAATTGCCCTTGATGCCGCGCCAGTCGCCTTCGCGCCGCGCTGGGTCATCCGACGCGACGGCCACCACACGCGCGCCGCGTACCTGCTCGTAAGTCAGGTAATGAACCATGCCCATAAAGCCGATGCCCGCGATTCCGATGCTATGCATGTCATTGTCGAGTCAAAGAAAGAAGAACTAAGTGGTAGATTCTGTCGTTGCGTTTTTGGTGGCGATCAGCGAATCGAGTTCGCTCCGCAAGCGAGGCAGAATCTCTGCATAAGAAAACTGCCCCACTGCTTCCGCGCGGCGTTTGAGGTTCACGTAAGTCGGACCACACCACAAGCCCAAATCGGCATCATCGGTTTCGCCCGGGCCATTCACCCGGCAGCCCATAACGGCAATCGTGAGATCGTGGTCTTTCGCATATTGCGTCATGTCGCGCACATTCTCGGCAAGCTCGACGAACGCCTCGTTCTCGACCCGGCTGCAACTCGGACAACTAATAATGTTGAGCGTCGACAGCCCGTAGTCGACGACCGACCGGACGCGACCGGCAGCGATGTCAGCCAAAATCGCTCGACCCGCTTCGATCTCTTCGTGCTTGCGATTGTTAGGAACGGTAAGCGAGACGCGAATCGTATCGCCAATTCCGCGACTAATCAGTTGCTCGAAAGCGATGCGCGTCTTAATGACGCCGTCGGGGGGCAACCCCGCTTCGGTTACTCCCAAGTGCAAAGGTACATTGGGCCGCTCGTCGGCGAATCGCTGATTGACTTCGATCACTTTCGCTGGGTCAGAGTCTTTGAGGGAAACGCAATAGCGCGTAAATCCCAACTCGTCGAGCAGGCGGCAATGATCGATCGCACTCTCGATCATCGGCGAAAGCGAATCGGTCTCGCCAAACTTTCGTTTCTTAGCCGGGTCGACACTACCACAGTTCACGCCGATACGAATCGCACAATCGTGCTCGACCGCCACTTCCGAAAGATAGCGAACTTTCTCATCCCAAGGTTTCGCGCGTTCGTGATGATACAGGTGCCCCGGGTTGTAGCGTAGCTTGTCAACATGCGGTGCCACGACTTCAGCCAAGCGGTAGTTTTCTTGCAAGTCGACGACCAGGTTGGCATTCGTCTGCCGACGGATTTCGATCAGCGCTTCGGCGTCCTTCGTACTGTCGATGGCGACGCGCACAATGTCGGCACCGGCTCGCTCGAGGCCGTGAATTTGGCCGACGGTCGCGTCGATGTCTTGTGTTGACGTCGCCGTCATGCTTTGGACGGCGATTGGGTGGTCGGCACCGATCGTGACGCTGCCAATCGCGACGCTGCGTGTCGGGTTGCGGATGATAATGGGGGCCATGTTTAAATCGAGGCTGGTTTGGTGGTTGGGGGTCATTTTAACCGCAAAGTGGCGGTCGCGAAAACATGCGAATCACCTAAAGCCCTTCCCACAGCAGCGAACCGATGCGGACGATGGTCGACCCCTCGGCAATCGCAATCTCAAAATCGCCACTCATACCCATCGACAATTCGCAAAGCGGAAACTGCGGGTGGGACTGTTGGGCTCGTTCGCGCAGCTGTCGCAAGTCGGCGAAATTCCCTTGGACGACCGACGTATCGCCATCGCGGGCCGACATCGTCATGAGTCCCAGCACTTCGACTTGCGAGCAGTCGCGGGCGACATCGAGCAGCGATGGCAACTCATCGACAGCGACGCCCTGTTTTTCGGCATCGCCCGAGCAGTTTACCTCGACTAGGATTCGAGTCACCGCTGCGTGTTTCTTCGCTGACGCATCGATCGCACGCAGCAACCGCTCGCTGTCGACGCTATGGATTAGGGCACCCAGCTTGACAACCAAGTCAACTTTGTTCCGCTGTAGTTTGCCGATCAAGTGCCAATCGATCGATTGATCGCAAAGCGCCGGATCGCTGGCTTTCGAGGCAAGCAACTGTGGGCGGCTTTCGCCGAGTTGAGAACAACCAGCATCCGTGAGCAGTCGCGTCGTAACGGCATCGACGTATTTAGAAACACCAACGATGCGAACATCACTCGTCTGCCGACCAACTCGCTCACACGCGGATGCGACGCGTTCAACGAGTCGCCGATAGTTGTTGCGAACAATCTGTTCTCGCGATGTCTCTTTACGCGCTGGTTCACTCTTCACTGGCTTCAATCTCAATCAGTTCGTGAGCTGCACCCGCGGTATCGAATCGAGCCATGTAACTTTCACTCGACAGATTTTGGCCCAACAGCGTTCGATTGGCGGCGGCCGCGAGCGAGCGATATACGACCCACTGCTGGTCGCCCGATTGAATGCGATAGCCCACAGCCACATCGTGCGGCTGCCGCTCTAGTTTTTCGGCAACGGTCAGTTGTCGCCAGGTGCGTTGTTTCTTCGCGCGGGTGGGGTTCAAGTCGAACCACAGGGGAACGCTCAGTCGCTGTCCCATCCGCTGCTGCGACAACTCGATGAATTGACTCGTGGTGGTAAGCTCACCCGGCCGAGTATCGGTTCTCCACTCGGCCAGCGACAGCGGCATCACGGCCGCGATGACGCGGCTGTTGCCGGCGACGATCAATCCGTCGCGAGTTTCGATTTCGGGAACGAACGACAGCTTCGTCGCGAGCGGCAGATGAGCTTCGTGCGTGAGCGGCTGTGGGTCGTCGAGCTTCGTCAGCAAGACTTCGTGCAACAGCAACGCGTCGTCTTGTTTAAGAAACGCAATCTGTCGTTCGAGCCGTGCACCGCCGGCGAGGTCGACCGCTACGTCGAGGTAGTCGATCTCGTCGTCGCTGAACCAGCATTGTTCCTCCCAGTGACCCGTGATCGGCAACGGCGTACCAGCCGCCGACGAATGCGACAGCCAATCGCCTTTGAGCAGTTGTTTGCCCCGAGCGACGATGTCGAGCGTCATCGACGTCCCACGATACGTCACCCCCACTTGTGTCGCGTCGGGCGACCAACCACCGGCCAACACGGCGACGCCCCCCCATTCGCTGTTGACGGTCGCATCGGGCAAGCCGGCCGCGCTAGCTCGGCCCGGCGCATCGACACCAGCTTTGCCATGGCGAGTTACTGCGGCCAAGCGATCCGAAGCGTCGCCGGCAAGCGCGAGCGCCGTCGTAATTACGCCCGGACACCAATCCCGATGCGGGGCGTCGGCGAACATCAACTGACCATCGGCACGGGTCATTCGCAGCAGTTGCCGCACGAGCCATTCGTATTGTGTCTCGGCACTGGCCGACCAACAATTTTTCTTGAATCGCGACCCAACAGCGCGCGCGCGTGTCCAACAAGCCGCCAGCATTGGCAAGACAGTCACAAAATCGGCGGCGACCATTCCTTCGCCATCGGTGAGCGACAAGAGACCCTCGCCCAGCGCATGACGCGCTTCATCGCGGAGCGACCGAGTGGGTGTTAGCTCGGGCAATAGATAGCTGAGCACGAGCGGAATCTCGCCCGCTAGGTGAGTTACCACCACGGCTTTTGTCCCATTGGAGTCGTCGCTAACGACTCCCAGCGAGGCCGACCGCGAAATGTCGAGTAGCTCGGCAACAATCCGCCACCAATCGGCTGCGACCGTGACCGCCGCGAGCCGCTCGATTTGCCACGCAATGGAAACCGCGCGGAAGCTCGCTTCTATTTGACAACCGTTGCCGCTGCCCGACTTCACTTCGGCAAGCGGTTCGATGATCGTGGCCTCAATTTCCTCAGCCCGCGCGGGGCGGCTCTTTTCGCTCAATTTCGTAAGGTTGCGATGCCAAGCTGTCAGCGCCTCGTTCTGAATTGAGTCGAGCGACCACAGTTCGGCATCACCTTCGCCTTTGACGAGCTTCGCCAGCGAGGCGATCGACTTGCGACTGGCCAAGTGCTGCTGCCAGCACACCCAAGCCTCGCTCGGCGATAGTTTTTTCCATCCCTTCACGAGGCTCGCATCGGTGCCGCGCGCCCACAGCTTGCCATTCGACCAATGATCGAGCAGGGCGGTGGCGGCGTCGGGCGTGTCATTGCTTATTACCACACTCGTCACCGCGACACTCCTACTTTCATTTTCGCCCGAAATTGGAATCGTTCTCAACATGGCTTCCCTGCTAGAATCCAGAACAGTGCCGAAGGTCGATCGGCCGAACAAATCAACGACTGCTCAAGATTTATTGTTGTCACCGAGGCAAACGAGAAATGTCAAGCTCCCTATCTTACCTCGCCCGATCTGGCGCGAACAGTGTTTCAGGTTTATCGCTCGCGCTATGTGCCAGTGCTTTATTGCTAGGCCCGCTTTCGTGGGCCGTTGGCCAACAGCCTCGCACGACTGACGAATCACCAACGGTGGCGGACAAAACGGAAGAAAAGCCCGAGCCGAAGAAGCTGCCCCCACCGGCCACCGGCAAACGGCTTAGTCCCGACTACGACATCTGGGTCGACAAACAGCGTGGCATCGTGATGATCGATGGCCAAGTCACGCTTCGCAACGGACCGCTTGAGATGTTCGCTTGCACCAAGGGAACCAAGGAACACGAGTCGATCGTCGGTTGCAACACCAAAGCGTTTCTCGCCCACGCCGGGCTGCTGAACATCGGTGCCGAAGTAGGCACGCCCGTTCGTTATGACGACAGCTACCATCCGCCGACTGGCACCGAAATCGAGATCGAAATCTACTGGCTCGACAAAGACGGCAACCGCCAAAAGGCCCGCGCGCAAGACTGGATCCGCGACGCCCGCACCGAAAAACCGATGACGTTGCCTTGGGTCTTCGCCGGCAGTGGATTCTGGCAAGACGAAACGACCGGCGAAAACGTTTACTTGGCCGAGTCGGGCGACTTTATCTGCGTCAGCAATTTTAGCTCCGCCATGCTCGACGTCCCGGCCGAGAGCACCCAGGCGAACGATGGGCTGTTCTTCGAAGCATTCGAAGAACGGATTCCGCCGCTGGGGACTTGGGTGCGATTGGTGCTGAAGCCCAAAGCGAGTGAAGCCCAGTCGCCAAAGAAGTCTGGCGAAGCGGCAAACACCACCAACTAAAGTTCGCGGCGTAGTGTGAATTGTTGGCACTATAGTATAAAATCTCGGCTGCCGTCCGTCCCCACCATCCCACCCGCTACGGTGCCTCGCATGTCCTTTGCTCGCACTCTGATCGCCGTTTGCGCGATTTTCTCGACTTCTCAGTTGTTCGCCGACGATTGGCCTCAATGGCTCGGCCCCCAGCGGGATGGACTCAGCCGAGAAGAAGGTTTGCTCAAACAGTGGCCCGTAGGTGGCCCCAAACGCGTTTGGCTCTTTAAGAATTGTGGCGTTGGTTACAGCGGGCCAGCCATCGTCGGCGATCGGATTTACATCATGGGTTCACGTGACGGAACTTCGCAACTCTTGTGCCTATCGGCTGCATCGGGCGAGGAGATCTGGGCCAAACCACTCGGACCCGAACTCGAAAACGGCTGGGGCAATGGACCTCGCGGCACTCCATCGGTCGACGGTGATCGAGTCTACGCACTCGCCGGTCGCGGCGACTTGGTCTGCTTCGATTCCGCGACCGGGAGCGAACAGTGGCGGCTCAATCTCGAAAAAGACCTGGGCGGCAAGATACCGGTCTGGGGCTACGCCGAATCGCCGCTCGTCGATGGCGACCAAATCGTCTGTACTCCCGGCGGACGTGACGGAGCGATCGCCGCCCTCGACAAAATGACCGGCAAAGTTCTCTGGCGGACGACCGACGCCACCGACGATGCCCATTACTCGTCGATCATCAAGATCACTCACAACGGACAACCTCAATACGTACAGCTTTTGCCCAATCACATCGTCGGCGTCGAGCCTTCTTCCGGCGAAGTCATCTGGCAAACCAACTGGCCCGGTCAAACGGCAGTCATTCCCACGCCCCTCTATCGCGATGGTTTCGTCTACGTCACTAGCGGCTACGGCGTTGGTTGCCGACTCGTCAAACTCGCCGATGATGGACGCAGCGTCGAAGAAGTCTACGACAGTAAGCTCATGAAGAACCATCACGGCGGCGTCCTGCTCGTGGGCGATGCTGTCTACGGACACAGCGACGGCGTCGGCTGGATGTGCCAAGATTTCGTCACAGGCAAACAACTGTGGCGGGAACGGAGCGAATTGGGTAAAGGGGCCATTGCCTACGCTGACGACCGTTTCTACCTGCAAGACGAAGCGACCGGCGACATCGTCCTCATCGAAGCCACCCCCGACGAATGGAAAGAAAGGGGCCGCTTCACCCTCGACCCCCAAACCGAAATCCGCAAACCGAAAGGGAAAATCTGGACCCACCCAGTGATCGCAAATGGCCGCCTTTATTTGCGAGATCAGGATTTGTTGTTCTCGTTTGACATCAAGGAATAGGTGCCGGCCTATACGCCCCACTATCGTTCTCCTCCCGCCTGAAAACTAAAAACTCCCAAGAGTTTTGAACGTTTTGAACGCCATATCGCGAAAACGATCGGAGCGTTCAAAACCCCCATCTGACCTGTCGCCTAAGCATCGCAAGAACCACCTGTTTTTCAGTCGATTTCCGCTTCGGCGATCCATTCGGAGACCTGGGTTTTGAATGACCAACTGGTTCACAACGTTCAAAACCCTTCACAACGCCCTTCGCAACTTTGAAACTTCGTAACCAAATTGACAACACTTCGGAGCCTCGCGATTGATTTGCCGACGGCTTCCCAAGCGGGCGACTGAGCCCCACGCCACCTCTTTCTATCATACTGGTGGTGAGATTTCGACAACGATTTTTGGCCATTGTGATCGAACGAGCCAGCTAACAGCGGTAGCCCAGAACTTTCGGACAGTGGCGGGCGAGATTATCACGCCGCGCCAGCAATCCCCCCATCTGCCGCTGTTGACCACTTTTCCCAATGGCAATAAAATCTTATGCAGCAACAGTTTGCGCCTACGGCGCGCTTTGATTTCGCCCGTTTTACGGTCGTAACCCGCTCGTGGGTCCGGCAATTGCTCTGGCGATAAGCGTCTCGCTACGCGACCATTGCCTGCCATTTTGACATACTGACTTCCCTTCTAGCCCAAACACTGGCTTTTCATGGACTTTCTCGAACGCATTTGGGAAGCGATTGGCTCGATCGTTAACGCGATTCTTGGCCGGGTCGAACGCTCGATTACTTCGCTCTTTGGCTCGGCGAACGCCAGGTATATCCGCAAGCTCCAGCCCAAGGTTGACGCGATCAATGCGCTCGAAGAGAAAATGAAGGGGCTGACCGACGACCAATTGCGGCAGCAGTCGGTCGAATTCCGGAAAAGGCTCGATGCGGGCGAAACTCTCGATGACATACTCGTCGAGGCCTTTGCCGTTTGCCGTGAGTCGGGCCGCCGATTTTTGGGAATGCGGCATTACGATGTCCAGCTCATCGGTGGCATGATTCTGCACGACGGCAATATCGCCGAAATGGTCACCGGCGAGGGCAAGACGCTGGTAGCGACGCTCCCCGCTTACCTCAACGCGCTCGCCGGGAGCGTTCACGTCATCACGGTCAACGACTATTTAGCTCGCCGCGACATGGAGTGGATGGGACCGACCTTTACCAATCTAGGGCTCACTGTCGGAGCAATTTATTCGGGCATGGACCCGGCCGACCGCCAGACTTCGTATGCCTGTGACATTACTTACGGAACCAACAACGAGTTTGGTTTCGACTACCTCCGCGACAACATGCGGATCGCGGCCCGCGGCGACGATCGCTTTGCCAAGCGCGACCAACAAGCCCAAGGCCCGCTGAACTTTGCCATCGTCGACGAAGTCGACAACATCTTAATCGACGAAGCACGGACCCCGCTCATTATCAGTGGCCCCGCCGAAGACGATATCACCAAATATCAGCGGGCCGACAAAGTCGCCCGTCAACTCAAAAAAGACACTCACTTCGAGGTCAAAGAGAAAGAACACACCGTAAGCCTCACCGAAGAAGGAGTCCGCGAGGCGGAGAAACTGGCAGGCGTCGATAGTTTTTACACGGCGGGCAACATGCAGTGGCCCCACTTGATCGACAACTCGCTCAAGGCCCACTACCTCTACAAACGCGACGTCAACTACGTCGTGCAAGATGGCAAGATCATCATCGTCGACGAGTTTACTGGCCGACTGATGGATGGCCGTCAATGGAGCGATGGTTTGCACCAAGCGTGCGAAGCGAAAGAGGGAGTCAAGATCAAGGAAGAGAATCAGACGCTCGCCACGATCACACTGCAAAATTACTTCAAGCTCTACAACAAACTCGCCGGCATGACCGGAACTGCGCTCACCGAGGCGGGCGAGTTTTGGAAAATCTATAAGCTCGACGTGATTGGTGTCCCCACCAATCGGCCCATGCAACGCAAGGAGTTCGCCGACGCAATCTATCGCAGCGAACGCGAGAAATTCGAGGCGATTGCCGATGAGATCGAGAAACTCAACAGGTTCGACCAGATTCAGCTCACTAGCGGCGATGTTCTCGCGGGAGAAATTGCCAACGAAACGGGCGACACGGTCACCTTCATAGCCGACGGGTCGAAGAAAAAAGAGCCGATTCCCAAGAACAAGGTCGCCGAACTGCAGTATCGCGGACGGCCGATTTTGGTCGGCACCGTTTCGATCGAAAAGAGCGAGCGACTTTCGCGACTGCTCGACGGGCGCGGTATCAAGCACGAAGTGCTGAATGCCAAGCAGCACAAACGCGAAGCTGAGATCGTCGCCCAAGCGGGTCGCAAAGGGGCGGTCACCATCGCCACCAACATGGCCGGGCGCGGTACCGACATCATCCTCGGTGGCAATCCTGAAACGATGGCTTGGGCCAAACTCCAGCAGACCTACAGTAGTCGACTCGATGTGCCGCACGACGAGTGGGAAACACTCGTCAAAGAGATCGAACAGCGTGAAGGGATGAAGGCTCAGGGAAATGAAATTCGCAAACTTGGCGGGCTGCACATCGTCGGCACCGAACGGCACGAAGCCCGCCGCATCGACCTTCAGCTTCGTGGCCGTTGCGGTCGCCAAGGCGACCCCGGTTCGAGCCGATTTTATCTGTCGCTCGAAGACGACTTAATGCGAATTTTCGCCGGCGAGTGGGTCAAGAACATGCTCACGCGCCTCGGCATGCAAGAGGGCGAAGCGATTGAAAGCCGGATGGTGAGTCGCCGCATCGAAGGGGCGCAAAAGAAGCGCGAAGAATATAACTTTGAGATTCGCAAGAACCTGCTCGAATACGACGAGGTGATGGACGAGCAGCGGAAGCGAGTTTACCGATTCCGCCAGCGAATTCTCGACGGCGACAACTGTCGCGACATGCTTGCCGAGATGATTCAGGATGAGATCGAAAAAAATCTCAAAACGCTGCTCGACAGCAATTACGGACCCGACTCGTTCGCCGCTGCGATGACGACGGCCTTGGGTCTGCCATTCGAGGGCCGCGACTTTCGTAATCGGTCGTACAACGATGCGGCTCAGCAAGCCCGCGACGAAGCGAGCCGAATGGCCGAGTCACAAATTTTCGACGCAATCGAGGAGAACCTTCCACAAGACGAAGAAGCCGATTGGAACTGGCCCGCGCTCGCCAAGTGGAGCAACACCCGCTGGGGCACCAATTATCGCGATCGCGACCTCCAAAAAATTGGTCGCAACGAGTTGTCAGAAATGCTCATCGAAAACGCCAACGCGGCGATCGAAAAAGTCGATTTGGAACCTGCCGCCAAGCTGCTCGAGCCCGATTACGGAACCACCACGGCACTTGCTTGGCTCAAAGACAAGTTCGGCGTTGAGCTTCGCGACAGCGAAGTCGAAGGCAAGTCGACCCGCGAGTTTATTGACCTCGCTTACGAGCGTGCGATGGCGGCGTACGACGAGCGTGAAGCTGAGTACCCGGTGATGGCGGGCGTTTATCGCTACGCGAATTCAGGCCAGGGTTTCGACCGCGAAGGTTTCGTCGCTTGGGCCAATCGCCGGTTTGGCGCGATGTTCTCGGTCGATGACCTCAAGAACAAGTCTCGCGAAGAAATCAACAAAACGCTCATCGACCAGAGCAAGCTTCGCAACGCCGAAGCGGCTCGCGAATCGAGCGACGCACAAGCGCGCGTCGAAAAGCTTTTCGGCCGCGCCGATGCCGACGCGACGCTCGCCCAGGCGGTTGACTCTCACGAAAAAGTAAGCGAGTTCGTCACTTGGCTCAACAAAAAGTTTGACGCCAACGTCGATGCCGATGAGATTGGCCGATGCGATCACGAAACGGTGCAACGCGTGGTGACGCAAGTCGTCGAAGATAAGTACCGCCCCGAGATGCGCCGCATGGAGCGGTCGGTGATGTTGCAGTTCGTCGACCACTATTGGAAAGAACACCTGCTAGCGATGGACCACCTCCGCAGCAGTGTTGGACTTCGCGGCTACGCTCAGGTCGACCCGAAGGTCGAGTACAAGCGCGAAGGCATGAGAATGTTCGAGCAGATGTGGGTAAACATCGGCGCCTACATCACGGGCCTCGTGTTCAAAATCGAGCAACTCGACGAGCGGTTTGTGCAAAGCACTTTCAAAGAAACCCTCGCGATTCATGAAGAAGCCCCGTCGTCGAGCGGCATGAGCGAACAGCAGCAAGCCGCCCTCGACCAGTCAGCCGCTGGAGCCAAACTCGAACCAATCCGCAACCGCGACGACCGCGTCGGCCGCAACGACCCGTGCCCCTGTGGAAGCGGGAAGAAATACAAGCAGTGTTGTATGAAGGCGGGCAACGCGGCATAAACTTGGTGTATAACTTAAGCGGCGATACTTCTGAAAATTAGTCTGAAACGGAAGCGTGTCATGATGTCTGATAATTGGAAAAACGCGAAAGAACAGATCATCTCGATCGTCAGTTCGCAACCAGATGACAGCACACTCGGCGAACTGTTGCGTGAAATTCATTTGGCGCGCGTCGTCGAGCGGGGTCTTGCGGACGTCGCTGCCGGCCGCGAGATGGATCAAGAAGAAGCGCGTCGGCAGGCTCAATCATGGTTCAAGTAATTTGGACCGATGGGGCACTCCAAATGCTACGCGATGCGAGCGATTGGATTGCCAAAGACAGCGCTCGAAACGCGGCAAAAT
>JBGSRO010000241.1:0-3403 GCA_041737535.1 Pirellulales bacterium
TGCCTCCAGTGCGAATTTGGGAAAGCTAGCGGCTACGCCGCCATCTTCCCAAGTTTCACCAGCTGCACAGCTGTGCGCTTCACTTTTCAACTGCTGCTCGGCTCCGCCAGGCGCTCTGATTTTCAACCGCTGTTTACACCCCTCCAAAAAGAGCAAGGCTGGCTACATTTGTAACCGGGTGCCGGGTGTCTGGGCCACGTCGCAAAGCGGTATCCTGAAAGATAAAGACAGAGCCCGCATTCGCGGCGGCTGTGCTACACAGGCACTAGGCTCACGGATTGAAACAACTCTAACGTCTGCTGCCTAACCTTGCATAATTCGAGGCACGCATGGTGGTCGCCGCCAAGAAATTGGTTTGGGAACCGCGAATTGGTCGATCACCGCAGGGAGCCGTCGTATTCTATAGGTCGAGCGGTCAGTTCCCTGTGCGGCGCGAGTTCTAGCAACAGGAGTCTTGCCCGGCCGCGATCAGCGGTTGAAAGTACTCGGCTGTCGGGTGGCAGCTTAGGGAAGCCTTTACGATCCTCACCAGAGATTCGTGTAATCAAAAGGACCCTACCTGCCTTCGCACCTTGGTGGGTGATATCCACGCTTTCTAGGTTGTCGATATTGGCAATGTCGCTTCGATTCAAATAGAAGGGCACTTCTGACCACTCGTGACCTACGGTCACAACGGGTAACTCGACCGTCGGAGCAAATTGCTCCCTGAGCGGAGAAGTGGGCCCCAGCAGCGTCTGTGCGAGTGAATACTGCGGTATCTCGCGATGCAGCACAAAAGCCGCAGCGACGAGGGTCGTCGCAATGCACACGCCCCAACTTGCGGCGGGGTGATTCAGGTATCGTCGAAACAGAATCGCCAGCGACAAGAGAATGACGCCTCCGGAAACCAGTAACCAAACCGTGCGGGATGATTCAAATCCTGACAAAGCGCCGAAGGATGCCAATCCGATCACGGCGACGAGACTTGTCGCCATCGCGAACCGTGGGGCCCATCGCGTCGTGTACTTGCTCCAATGGATACCCTCTCGTTCCCATAGAAGGTCTTCGAGAACCTTTCCGACAACCAAGGCAAGCGCCGGTGCTGCCGGGAGGATGTAGGGCGGAAGCTTGCAACGCGAAATCGTGAAAAACGCGAGGCACCAAGCAGCCCATAGCAACACAAACCCCAACTCGGGCGTCCGCCGCTGGCGGATTGCCTTAGATCGCGTTGACACGTATCTCACGCAAGGCAGCGCGAGAAAAGTCCACGGGTGACCGCCCACTAGCAGAACCGGTAGAAAGAACCAGATGGGCTTCGCGTGGAAGGCCCCACCAAACCGCTCGACGTTATGCCGGTAGAAGAACTGGAAAGCAAAGTCAGGAACTTGCTGCGTAACGGCAACAAACCACGGCCCTGCAATCGCTGCCGTAACGCCAGCAAATAGCACCCAGTGTCGGAGTCTCGGTTGGCAACCGTTCTTCGTAAGCCAGGTGTAGGCGACGATTGGTGGCAAGAACATGACCAGCGCAATCGGGCCTTTTGAAAGGAAGCCGAGCCCTGCCGCAACGGCTGCAATCACCCACCATCCAATGCCGAGTTCTTTGTTTCGTACAGCCTCGCAAGCCGCGAAAAGGGAGAGCGAGATGCAAGCGGTTAGGAGTCCATCGATCAGCAGAATGCGGCTCCCGCCGAGAAAACCGACCGACAGAAGCAATACGATTCCCGCCAACAGTCCGACGCGGCGATTGAACAGGCGGTTGCCGAAGAATATTGTCGATGCCAGCGTCAGCAGTCCCCCCAATGCCGGAACCAATCGGGCCGACCACTCGGAGACTCCAAATACTGAGTAGCTCGCTGCGCAAGCCCAGTAGAGTAGCGGAGGTTTATCGTAATAGGTCTTGAAGTTCAGTTGCGGTACAAGCCAGTCACCTGTGACGATCATCTCTCTCGGGATCTCGGCGTACCGCGTTTCATCGCGATCGATGAGCGGGTAGGACAAGCCCGTCAGTAGCAGCACAGCAGCCACAACCAATAGCAGCCCCTGCAGCCAAAGCCGCCCTGAGAGGATTGCGACCGAGGGCGAGGGTCCTAGATCGGCTGAAACTCGGCCAGGAAACTGGACCTTGTTCCACCAGAACCGAAGCAAACTCGCAAGCACAACAGGTATGTGGCCAATCGATACGGTGCTCTGCCCCTCACGCCGAGGGCGGTGGGTAACGCCAACTTCGACGATGGAATATCCCTGCTGACCGGCTTGCGTGAGCAACTCCGTATTGACGAGAAAACCGTCGGTGGTGATTTCGAGCCGGTGTAGTGTTTCCCTGCGAAACATTTTGAACGCACAATCGATATCGCGGACTTTCGTTCCAACAAGCGTTCGCACTAGTCCGTTGTAAATACGCGAATAGAGGCATCGTAGCGGGGTATCTTGACGGTCGATTCGATAGCCACAGACGATGTCGTATTCTCGAGCGAGGAGTACGAAGCGGTCGATTTCACGTAGATCGAACTGCGAGTCTGCGTCGGTGAAAACGACCAGGTCGCATTTTGCAGCGTCGAAACCTGTCCTTAGCGCCGCGCCATAACCTTGGTTCTCTTCGTGCCGCAGCACACGCAGCGAGTAGTATTCCTGCTTCAGCGATTCTAAGCATTCCGCCGACCCATCGACACTGCCGTCGTCGACCACGATGATTTCATAGTGAGTGGCTACCGTTCGCAGAGCGTCGTCGGCTTCACGGATCGCGCGGGGCAGCGCCTCGCCCTCCTTCCATGCAGGAAGGATGAGTGAAACGTTTGCCGGATGACGATTGGGTCGGTTGTTTGTCTCTTCGGCTTTTGTTTGTGCCACTTGTCGCTTCCTTGCGCTGACGTTGCAAAATCGATTTATGGCCGCCCTTCCTTGGGAGGCTTGGGAGGAATTCCCGCCGACGTAACTACTAAGTCCTTAAGAGTTCCGGGCAAAAAAACACCTATCTTCAATCCACGTCGCCTTGTGCTTCTATCAATTCGCCAATCTCCAACTCAGCGTCGAATACTTCGAAGTCGCGTAAGGTGACGCCGAATGCGTGGGCAAAAGAGGCTGTCCAGTTTGGCCAAGGTGAGCGTATAGCATGTCGTGATGCCAGCGGATTGGTCGGTAACCAGAACTGGGAAAGCACGAGCGCCGCTACGCAAACAACCGCGGGAGCCCACAAGTTACCCTTCTTGGGACGCTCCAATTCGAAGGCAAGTCGCCGGGCGCGTACCTTCAACTCGCTTTGGCTCCGACCGAACATCAGTGCTCCTCCTGGGGCGGTCGAGCGATTCTCAACGAGTCGCAACAGCGTACGTAGATAGGAGGCGGTCGATTGAGCGTCGCCACTAGCGGCATCGTCACAGACAAACTCTCGCACCAAGGATGATCGACGCCCACTGATCCACACA
>JBGSRO010000065.1:0-18422 GCA_041737535.1 Pirellulales bacterium
AGGGGGCGGCATGCGGTGGGGCAAGTCAGGCTCCGATGCAGTCTGCGCATTGCGAGCACTCTACCTCAGCCAACCCGGTTGCTGGGAGGCATTCTGGGAATACCAGCCGAGTTAACTACCCACAATCGTGACGCTCACACATCCCTACAGCTCACCGGCCGAAACTACCTCGTCGAGTCCCAAATACTTTCATTCGATTTGGTTTTGGCTATTCTTGGCTGCGAGTTGTTTCGCTGCAATCGCCTTGCCGGTTACTTTTCTTGTTGGTGCCTTATCCGCCGAACAATGGCACTACAATCGACAGGCCGACAACCAACAGAATCAAATCGAAACATATCTGGCGACAGATTCTAAAGCCTTTGGCGGTCTAACCGTCGAACATGCTTCGAACGGCTGGGCATTCGTCACGGGCGATGTTGCGTCTCAGCAAGATCGCGATCGTCTCGAAAGTGAATTGCAGCGATTGTTCGGTGTCGAACTTGCTTGTTCGATGATCTACGGCGTCAAAGTCGATGCAGAACTTTAGTCGCGGCCTGCGATCACTCGACTCACGCCAAAATTCCCTTTACCACATGCCCATGCACATCGGTCAAACGAAAATCTCGCCCCTGATACCGGACGGTAAGTCGCTTGTGGTCGATGCCGAGTAGGTGGAGCATCGTCGCGTGCAGGTCGTGGACCGGCACGACGTCGTCGACGGCGTTGTAGCCCAATTCGTCGGTTGCTCCGTAGCTGTGGCCCGGTTTGATGCCGCCGCCGGCGAGCCACATGCTGAAGCCTTTGATGTGGTGGTCGCGGCCCGTGTTTTTGGGGTTGTCGGTCCCTTGGGCCATCGGCGTGCGGCCGAACTCGCCGCCCCAGACGACGAGCGTATCGTCGAGCATGCCACGCTGTTTGAGGTCGTTCACCAATGCGGCAGTTGGTTTATCGGCTGTGCCGCACGAAACCTTCATAAACTTATTGAGTTCGCCGTGGTGGTCCCAGCCGCGGTGGTAAAGGTGGATAAATCGCACGCCGCGCTCCGCCAGCCGACGAGCGAGCAGACAGTTGTAGGCGAACGAACCGTCGGCCTTGGTGACGCCATAGCTGTCGAGCACATGCTGTGGTTCGTCGCCAATATCAACGAGCCCCGGCACGCTCATCTGCATCCGGAAAGCAAGCTCATACTGAGCGATCCGCGTGGTGATATCGGGATCGGCCAGCTCGACATTTCGCATCCGGTTAAGTTGGCTCACGGCGTCGATGACGTCGCCTTGACGTTGGCGGTCGATGCCGGGGGGGCTGCTCACATAATGCACGGCGTCGCCGACCGAGTTAAGCATGACGCCCTGGTATTTGCTCGGCAGAAAACCGCTGTGCCATTGCCGCGCAGCGATTGGTTGACCACTGCGGCCGGCGTGGCTGGCGAGCACCACGAAACCAGGCAGGTCGTCGCATTCGCTGCCGAGCCCATAGTTAATCCAAGCACCCATGCTCGGACGGCCCGAGATGATGGTCCCCGTGTTCATGAAGGTGTGGGCCGGATCGTGATTGATCTGGTCGGTCTTCATCGAGCGGACGATGCAAATGTCGTCGGCGATGCCGGCGATGTTCGGCAGCAAGTCGCTGATGACTTGGCCACTTTGTCCATGCCGACGAAACTTCGCTTGAGGGCCCCAGCACTTGAGTTCTTTGCCTTGCAGTTGGGCAATGGGTTGCCCGGCCGTGTAGCTGTCGGGCATCGGCTGGCCATCGAGTTCGGCCAGCTTTGGTTTTTCGTCGAACGTTTCGAGATGCGACGGACCGCCCGCCATACAAAGAAAGATGACGCGCTTCACGCGCGGCGGCACATGCAGCGGATTCACGACTCCTCGGCTGCCAATCGTTGTGCCGCTCGCTGGCGCGGTGGCGGTTGCTGCATGGGCATCGCGATTAAGCAGACCCGCGAGTGCTGCCGAGCCAACGCCGAGCGCCGACCGCGACAAGAATGTGCGGCGATTGTTGTATCGGAGCGATTCTAAATGGTTGAGTTCATCGAGTGAAATTGACGGCATAAATCGCGACTCCAGTTCGGTATTCGATTTATTTAGTTTATCTGGATGCCACCGGTCATTCAACCATAGCAACAAATCGTGGGATAAGGACCGAACGCAAAATAACTTCCCTAAATCCAGCGTCATGATAGATTGAACTGATGGTGTTCAGTCAAGTTGGAGGACGAGGTGATGAATGGTTATGCGACTGCGGTCGAACAGAAGATGGTGAAATTGTATGAATCGCTCTCGGAGAAGGACCGACGACGCTATGCGGCCGTCGAGGCCGCAAAGCTGGGACACGGCGGGGTGCAGTACATCGCCCATTTGTTCGACTGCGATCCGCATACGATCCGCCACGGTGAGCAGGACATCGCCGAGTTGCCTCACGACGAGGCTGCCGGACGGGTCCGAAAAAAAGGGGGGGCGAAAACAAGCTAGCTTCGCACAACCGAAGTTGGTCCCAGCGGTCGAAGCACTGATCGAGAAGGAAACCGCCGGGTCGCCGGTCGACGCGGGCATTCGCTGGACCAATCGGTCCCCACGCGAAATCACCGCTAAATTGCAACAGGCTGGCTTTTCCATCGGTGTCGATGCGTTGAAGAGAATCTTGTTCGATCAGCTCGGCCTCTCCCGTCGGCAAGCCTGCAAAGACGAAGTGGCCTGTCAGTTTCCGCAGCGCGAAGAACAGTTTCAGTACATTGCCAAACTGCGGGCCCAGTACGAACGACGGGGCTGGCCGATTGTGAGCATCGACACGAAGAAAAAAGAGATTCTGGGGAATTTCTTCCACCCAGGTCGGGGCATCACCGATGGCCGGGTGACTGTTGCGGACCATGACTTCGTCACGGCCGAGCAGCGTTTGGTGCCCTATGGTGTGTACGACCCGCAGCGTAACGAGGGTTTGATGCTGTTGAGCCAGGGGTCCGATACGAGCCGGTTGGCCTGCGATGCGATTTGGCGTTGGTGGCAACGGCTGGGAGCGCGGCACTATCAGTATGCTCCGCGCATGTTGGTGCTTGCCGATTGTGGTGGCAGCAACGGCTACCGCCTGCATCTGTTCAAGGAAGAGTTGTGTCTGTTGGCGGGGGATTTGGAGTGCGACATTCAAGTGGCTCACTATCCGCCGGGGTGTTCCAAATACAATCCGATCGAGCATCGGATGTTTTGTCACATTTCGCGGAGCTTGCAGGGGGTGGTGCTCAAGACGATTCAAGTCGCCAGACAATTCATCTCTCGCACGAGCACGTCGCATGGCCTGAAGGTGTTGGCCGAGATTGCCCGCCGCAAGTATCAAAAGGGAATGAAGGCAACCGCAGAGTTCTTGCACAACAATCCCATCGTCCCCCACACTTTCCTACCGTCACTCAATTACACCGCACCGCGGCTGGCAAGCGTGTGAAGGAAATCGGGAAGTTATTTTACGTTCGGTCCTAACTCCCGAAATGGTTGCGAACCGACCAACTTGGTCTGCTAGGGATGGCTGGCCAAGAACTTCCTTCCTTCGATTGCGATATCTTTCACAAACGACCATTTGCCATTTGAAAATCGGGGAGCTAAGGAAAAACCGCCACGACGCGGCGAGCGCCACGAGCACAGCGAAAAAGCTCACCAAAGGATCCTGCCTTTAGACACCCTTGCGTCAGAAACTCAACGTTACGAATGCTGTTTTGCCATTGAGAACAGCCATTTATTGAGTTTGCGAGGTTAGTACGCGCGCGAAGATCAATCGACTTGGCAGTTCACTGCTGGTTCTGATCGAGAGCGGTCGCGCCAAGTCCGCCGTGTACTTGGCGCTCGTTGCGTCGTGGCGGTTAACTGAACTACGACCGGCAAAAAAATGTCGGGGCAGCTTGCAAAATCGGGAAGTTAATTCGCGGGCGATCCTTAGTTGCCGCCGGCACACGGTTGCCCTCATCGGTCGACGTGATACGGTAGAAGTGATTCAGCCCGACCCGATCGCCCCTGAAAAATCATCTCTTCGACGCGATGAACCACCAAACCCTCGATCGGTAAATTCAAACGTTCTATCTCACGGTCTATCGCCCCAGGCTGTCGAACACTCGCGGAGGATGACAACTTGTACCTGCAACTGGTGAGCGTCCACGGACTGTTTCGCGGCACTGACATTGAGATGGGCCGCAACGCCGACACGGGGGGGCAAATTCGCTATGTGCTCGAACTCGCCAAAATGCTTGCGAAACACCCCCGGGTCGAGGCGGTCGATCTCTTTACGCGAAGGATTCGCGACAAGAATTACTCCGACGACTACAGCCGCGATATCGAAACGCTCGGGCCGAATTGCCGGATCGTGCGTATCCCTTGCGGCAGCGGTAAGTACGTGCGTAAAGAGCGCATGTGGTCGATGCTCGATGAGTTCATCGACGGCATGATTGCCTTCACGCGAAGGCAGGGGATGATGCCAGCGATGGTCCATGGCCATTATGCCGACGCGGGGTACATCGCCAGCGAAGTGGCGGCCACGTTTGGTGTGCCGTTCGTTTTCACAGCTCATTCGCTTGGTAAACCCAAGCTCGACTACCTGACGGCCGAGGGTTGGAGCGTCGAAAAGGCCGATGCCGAGCTGGCGATTTCGCATCGAATTCAGGTTGAGCAGAAGTGTCTCTCGATTGCCGACTTGGTCGTCACCAGCACCCGACACGAACGCGACACGCAGTACGCCGACTACCACAAAGACGAGGCGCTCCCCATCAAAGTGATTCCACCCGGCACCGATCTCGATCGGTTCTTTCCTTACTACGATTACGAACTTGGGCACGCCAGCGTTGGCGAACACTACAAGCAAGCGCGCATGCGGATGAGCAACGAGTTGTCGCGGTTTCACTTTCAGCACGATAAGCCGTTGATACTGGCGCTCTGCCGCCCCGACCGCCGCAAGAACATCGGCGCACTGATCGACGCCTATGGCCAAAGCAACGAGCTGCAAGCGATCGCGAACCTCGCCGTCTTTGCTGGCATTCGCGACAACATCGAGCAGCTTCCCGATAACGAACAACATGTGCTCACCGACATGCTGCTGTCGATGGACCGCTATAACTTGTACGGCAAGATGGCGATTCCCAAACGGCACGATTCGGAGTACGAAGTCCCCGAACTGTATCGCTTGGCCGCGTCGAGCGGTGGGCTGTTCGTCAACACGGCATTCATCGAACTGTTTGGACTGACCGCCATCGAGAGCGCGGCCGTAGGACTTCCCTTCGTCGCCACCGAGAATGGCGGACCGCAGGACATTGTCGAGAACTGTGACTGTGGCGAATTGGTCGATGTCAACGATCGTGAACAACTGACTTCGTCGATGCTGACAATCCTTACCGATCGTAAAAAGTGGGAGCGTCTCAGCAACAACGGCATCAACCGTGTCCGCGAGCATTACACCTGGGAAGCACACTGCGAAACGTTTGTCGACGAGCTGGCCGAAATCATCGGCAGCAGCCCCAAGCATACCGTGAGGCTGCCGACGCCCCCGACCGGTCGTCGGATGGGCGAATTTGAAGACCTGCTCATTACCGACATCGACAACACGCTGCTGGGAGACGATGCTGCGATGCGGCAATTGTGCGACTATCTCAAAGAGAATCGCAATCGGATTGGTTTCGGAGTCGCCTCGGGCCGCAGTTTTCAGCTCATTGAAGAGGTGCTCAACGACTATGGCATCGATCACCTCGATGTCGCCATCGGATCGGTCGGCACCGAAATCTACTATGGCCCAACGTTCACGGTCGACAAAGGCTGGTCGAGTCACATCCGTCATAAGTGGCTCCCCGACCGCATTCACCAGGCGTGCGATGTATTGCCGTTCATGTCGTTGCAAGAAGGTGAGTCGGCCCAACGCGAGTTCAAGATCAGCTACACCATTGACGACTCGGTCGACATCTCGCAGGCCGAAACAGAAATCCGCCGGGCGCTCAACGAGGCGAAAGTGGCTCACACGCTGATCATCTCGCACGGCGCCTATGTCGATGTGCTGCCGTTTCGTGCGTCGAAGGGCAAGGCGGTTCGTTTCCTCGCCAACAAGTGGAACATTCCGCTGGAGAGAATCGCTACCGCGGGCGACTCCGGCAACGATGCCGACATGCTGATTGGCCATACGGCCGGCATTGTCGTGGGCAACCACGATGCGGAGCTCGAAAGTCTGCGTGACCTGAAGCGCAATCGCATTTACTTTGCGCGTGCGCACTCGGCGGCAGGAATTCTCGAAGGTTTGCAGCATTATGGAATGATCCCCAGCGCGTTGACGGCCGAGGCCGGGTGACACAATTGCAGTCATTAGCTGAAATGATCGACGACCGGTTGCAGTTCTATCGTGCCGTCGAAGCGCTACGTTCTTCCACCGGCCGACCTGCACGAACGCGCCGGTGTGCTCGCGCTCGCGATGGAGGGCGCCACGCACTAACGGGTGCATTGAAGCAATGCGTCGTGGCCAGTATGTTCTATCGCTTGATGGTTCAACCAATTGGTAGCGACTCGCCAGATGAAAGCACTCGTTAAAGCCACCGCCGATGTCGGTCTCTCGCTACAGGATGTTCCCGAGCCGATGTTCGATATCAATGACGTACTGATTCGCGTCAAAAAAACCGGCATCTGTGGCACCGACGTTCATATCTACAATTGGGACGCTTGGGCCAAGAAGACGATTCCGGTACCGATGGTCGTGGGGCACGAGTTCGTTGGCGAAGTCGTCGCTATCGGGTCCAACGTCGCCGACTTTCGCGTTGGCGATGTCGTCAGCGGCGAAGGACACGTCGTCTGCGGGCGGTGTCGCAACTGCATGGCCGGTCGGCGGCATCTGTGCAACATCACCAGCGGCGTCGGCGTCAATCGCCCGGGAGCGTTTGCCGAGTTGATTTCGCTGCCGATGACCAACGTTTGGCACCACGCTCCAGGCATCGCCGACGATGTCATGAGCATTTTCGACCCCCTCGGCAACGCGGTCCACACTGCGCTGAGTTTTGATTTGCTCGGTGAAGATATTCTCATCACGGGGGCCGGGCCGATTGGGCTGATGGCCGCGGCCGTCGCCCGCCACGCGGGAGCGCGGCATGTGGTCATCACCGATGTGAATCCATTTCGGCTCGAACTCGCGATGAAACTCGGCGCGACACGCGCGGTCGACGTTCGCAGCGAATCGCTTGCGGCAGTGCAGCGCGCACTCGGTATGCACGAAGGCTTCGACGTGGGTCTTGAAATGTCGGGCAATCCTGCCGCTTTCCGCGACATGCTTGCGAACATGTGCCACGGCGGCAAAATTGCTATGCTCGGCATTCCTACCGAAGAGATCGCCATCGATTGGAATCTGGTTGTCTTCAACATGCTTACGATCAAAGGAATCTACGGCCGCGAAATGTACGAAACTTGGTATAAGATGACCTCGATGCTGCAAAGCGGCCTCGACATTTCGCCCGTCATTACCCACAGGTTCGATTACTCTGACTACGAACGAGGCTTCGCCGCAATGCGTTCGGGCGAGTCGGGCAAAGTGGTGCTCGATTGGACCAGCGCCGGATAGAAGTGTCGACAAAGCCGATACGTCATTCCCGCCTGCGCGGGAATGACGGAACACAATACATGCAACAAACAAGTTAGAATAGCAACGTGCCAACAACACCCACTCAAATCACCGACACGCTTGCCGACATCAAGGCACAGGGGCTCTGGAAAAGCGAGCGACAAATCACGACGCCGCAGAGGTCGCATGTTGCAGTAGCGGGCGGCAATGAAGTGATCAACTTCTGCGCGAACAATTATCTGGGCCTCGCGGATCATCCCGAGGTGATCGCCGCCGCTCACGAAGCACTCGACCGCTGGGGTTTTGGACTCTCGTCGGTGCGGTTTATTTGCGGAACGCAGACGCTACACAAAGAACTCGAAGTCTCGCTCACCTCGTTTCTGGGGACCGAAGACACGATTCTCTATTCCAGTTGCTTCGATGCCAATGGCGGACTTTTTGAAACGCTGCTCACGGCCGACGACGCCATTGTTAGCGACGAGCTGAACCATGCGTCGATCATCGATGGCGTGCGGCTCGCGAAAGCCAAGCGGTTTCGTTATCGCAATAGCGATATGGACGACTTGGCTGCCAAGCTGACCGAAGCGAAAGCGGCCGGTGCGCGGACGACGCTCATCACGACCGATGGTGTCTTCTCGATGGATGGCTATGTTGCGAAGCTCGATAGAATCTGTGACTTGGCCGATGAGTTCGGTGCGCTCGTTCATTTTGACGATTGCCATGCCACCGGATTTTGGGGAGCAACCGGTCGGGGGACTCACGAACACTGTGGAGTCGTTGGCCGGGTCGACCTCACTACCGGCACGCTCGGCAAAGCGCTCGGCGGGGCGAGCGGTGGCTACACCAGCGGTCGCCGCGAAATCATCGAACTGCTGCGGCAACGCTCGCGACCCTATTTGTTCTCGAATACGCTGGCACCTCCGATTGTGGGTGGTTCGATCAAAGCCATCGAAATCGCTGCACGGAGCACCGAACTGCGCGACAAACTGATAAAAAATACCCAGTGGTTTCGCAGCCAAATGACCGAGCGAGGTTTCGATATTCTGCCCGGCGAACATCCCATCGTGCCGGTGATGATCGGCGACGCCGCGCTCGCAAGCCAAATGGCCGACCGGCTCTTGGAGCTGGGAATCTATGTCGTTGGCTTTTCGTATCCGGTGGTGCCGATGGGCAAGGCTCGCATTCGCACACAAATCTCTGCGGCCCACTCACAAGACGACTTGCAACGTGCGGTCGAGGCATTCTCGCAGGCGAAAGCCGAGTTGCTTTAATCGCCTTCATGTTGCCGGTTTTTGCACCACGATCCACAAACCGACGCAAACAAACAGCATCCCCAAAGCGAGCCTCGGTGTGATTCGCTCTCCTAGCCAGAGCCAAGCCAATAATACCGCGACGATGAAACTGCCTTTATCGATAATCGCAATGGTCGATACATTTCCTGCGGCGAGCGCCTTGTAGTAACAGATCCACGAAATGGTCGTGGTCGCGGCAGAGGCGGCGAGCCACGCTAGATTGCTTCGCGTCAGCTTTGAGGCTTCGCTCAGGTCGACGGCCACGAGCGCAAAGATCATCGTGAAGGCGAACAAGAAGACCGAACGCACGACAATGCCCATTTCGCCCGAGATGCCGACGAGGCCCTGCTTGGCGATCACGGCCGTGACGCCTGCGAAGACCATCGATAGCAAAGCATAAACGACCCACGCTTGCATTGTTTAGCCTCTACCGCTTTTGCTCGATCACGGCGTCGAGCGCATCGATCATCTCGCGAAGCTTCTCGGGGTTCTTGCCCGCGACGTTCTTTTTCTCGGCCGGGTCGCTATTGAGGTCAAAGAGCAGGTAGTTGAACTTTGGCCCACCCGGTTTTTGTTGTTTTTTCAAGAGCGGTTGCCGCTGGAGTTTCCAGTCGCCTTGGCGGAAGCCCAGCGCTCCGCTGTTGCCATTGTCTTGCTGAACGAGTTGCGTCCGACCCTTGGCGTCGGGCTTGCCGAGTAACGCGGGCAACACGTTTTCGCTGTCGGGACAAGCACCTGTGGGCAGCTCGACATCGACCAGCGCGGCCACGCTGGCCGCCAGGTCGATCGTGCAGACCAGCTCGTCCGAAACGCCCGGCTCGATCGTGCCAGGCCACCAGGTGATGAATGGGGTTCGGGTGCCACCTTCTTGAATCGAGTACTTGCCGCCGCTGAATGGTCCCGACGGTTTGTGACTGCCGAGTTGTTCGACGGCGCCATCCTTGTAGCCATCGTCGAGCACTGGTCCGTTGTCGCTGCAAAATACCACGAGCGTATTCTCAGCCAGCCCAAGCCGCTCGAGCGTCTTCGTCACTTCCCCCACACACCAGTCGAGCTCGACGATCGCGTCGCCACGAGAGCCGAGCGTGGTCGCCCCTTGAAAACGTTCGTGAGGCATTCGCGGCACATGCAGGTCGTGCGACGCGAAGAACAAGAAGAACGGCTGCGACTTGTTCTCTTCAATGAACGTGGCCGATTCCTCGACCCATTTGTCACCGAGGTCTTCGTCGCGAAAGCGGGCCGCGTGGCCACCTGTGTAAAATCCTATTCGACCGATGCCGTTATGAATCGATTCGTTGTGTCCGTGCGTCCAATCCATTCTGAGCGTATCGCGATGGGTGATGCCGGTCGGGTGTCCTTCGGGTGCTTCGTCGCCCACCCACAGCGGGTCGCTCGGATCGAGGTTCAACACGCGGTGATCTTTCACGTAAACCTGTGGCACGCGGTCATTGGTCGTCGGTAGTAAAAAGCATTGATCGAAACCAATTTCAAGCGGCCCCGGTTTCAGTTCGCCATTCCACTCGGGACCATTCTTGCCGCCGAGTCCCAAGTGCCACTTGCCAACGACGGCCGTTTTGTAGTTGGCCTTTTTCAATAGCGATGCGATCGTCTCCGTCCCGGGCTGAATGATTGCCGGATTGTTGGGCGCGGCAACGCCGGTCCCTTTGTTACGGAATGCGTAGATGCCCGTCATAAACGAATAACGTGTCGGCGTGCATGTCGACGCCGAACAGTATCCGTTGGTGAACTTCAAACCTTCGGCCGCGAGCCGGTCGATGTGGGGCGTCTCCAGCGACTTTGTGCCGTAGCAAGCGAGATCGCCGTAGCCGAGATCGTCGGCCATGATGACGACAATGTTTGGTGGCGTTTCGGCGTGCGTCGTTGCGACGACCACCGCGGTAGAAAATAAGAATACCAACATCCGTTCGACTGTCTTCGTCATCATTCGCCCTCGCGCTGTGCAATGTTTCCGCTGCGGGTCGGCGCCATCGACCCAAAATTGAGTTTACTTGAAGACTGTTCGCGAAAACAGTTGCAGTCGCTCACCGCTTGGGACAAACTACAGTTCTGCACGCGCCTGCCCCGCCCCGCCCCGACTCTCTCTCTGCCCACTCTGCCACTATGCGAATTCCCTTCATTGCCATCGCTTGTGGGATTTTGCTCGCGTTTTCGTTTGGTGAATGCAAATCGGCCGACACCGTTCCCGCGGAAGGACTTCGTGAAGCGCGACCCAAACTCTTCGCGATTGTCGGTGGCCGAGTCGTCATTGAGCCGGGCAAAGTGATCGAAAATGCGACGATTGTCGTCGCTGGCACCACGATCGCGTCGATCGCGACAACAGGCGACATTCCTGCAGGCGCGAGGCGTATCGACGCCACCGGGAAGACGATCTACGCCGGGTTCATCGATAGCTACAGTGCCGTCGAGACCGGAAAAGCCATCGACCAGCCCGGCTATTGGAACAACCAAATTACCCCACAAGCGCGGGTCGTCGACTCGTTCGTTGCCGATGACAAGACGAACGCAACATTCCGCAAGCAAGGTATCGCCGTCCGACTCGCCGCGCCGCGCGAGGGAATCATCAAAGGCCAGAGCGTGCTCGTCACGACCGCACCGGTCGCTAAGTCGCAGTCGGTGCTTGCAGCGAATGTGGCTCAGCATCTCGACCTGACCGTTGGCTGGGGACGACGCGATGAGCAGTATCCCAACAGCCCAATGGGTGCGGTGGCCCTCGCCCGCCAAGCGATGCTCGATGCCCAGTGGTACGAGTCGGCCCATGCTGTTGCTGTGGCCGATCCAACAGTGGAGCGTCCTGAACAAAACGCCGCGCTGGCAGCGCTCGACGATTGTTTCGAGAACCAGCGGATGGTGATTGCGGTGGCTCGCGACGAACAATTTGCGCTGCGAGCCGATCGTTTCGCCCGCGAGTTCGGACTGAGGCTCGTGCTGCTCGGGTCGGGACGCGAGTATCGACAGCTCGATGAAATCGCCGCGACCGGGCGGCCGGTGATTGTGCCGGTCGACTTCCCGAAGCCCCCGCGACTCGATTCGCCACAGGCGGTTCGCGATGCGGCACTCGTCGACTTGATGGACTGGAAACTCGCACCCGAGAACCCCGGACGACTCGTCGCGGCGGGCGTTGAGCTTTTGTTCACGACCGACGGGCTGAAAGAGCCGGGCGAATTTCTCAGCAAAGTTCGCACAGCAGTCAAGCGTGGTCTCGCGGCCGACGAAGCCCTGGCCGCGCTGACCACGCGACCCGCCAAGTTGTTTGGCGTCGACGATCGGCTCGGCATCATTGAAGTTGGCAAAGCGGCAACGTTCGTCGTAGCCAGCGGCGATTTGTTCTCCGACGAAAAGGCCCGAATCGTCGCCACCTGGATCGATGGCCAGCAGTATGAAACAGATCCGAATGGCGCTGCCGACTTCGGCGGAACTTGGAAACTCAGCTTCGACACACCGGTCGCGAAGAGCAAGCTGTGGAATCTCGAAGTGAAGGAGAGCGAGGCGAAACCGTCGGCGAAATTGTGGCGCGATACGCCACCGCCAAAAGTGAAACCGAAGAAAGGCAACCAGAAAGCTAAGCCGAAGAACCAAAATCAAACGAATCGTACCACGATGGAAATCGAGGACTTGGTCGTGAGCGGGTTTCAATTGTCGGGATTGGTCGTCACGTCCGCCGACGCGAAGCTTGGCAAACTGCCCTTGTCGGCCACGCTCATCGAATTGGATGAGGAGAAAACCGTGACCGGCAGTATTCGTTTGCCCACAGGTTCGGCTATCGATTTCACCGGTACCCTTTCGTCGGCGAAACTGACAGCGGAGACCGATGAAACGGAGCATCAAGAAAACCAAGAAGGCGACAAAGAGTTGCCAAAACAGCTTGTGGAAGTCATCGTCAACTACCCGCTCGGCGCGTTTGGCATGACCGACATTCCACGGCCCGGAACGATTGCCTTTACGAATGCGACGGTTTGGACAAGCAGCGAAACCGGGACAATTGAGAATGCCACATTGCTGATCTCGGACGGAAAGATCGTCGCCATCGGCCAAGACATCGAGATTCCCACCGGCACTCGCCGTATCGACTGCCGCCGCAAGCACATCTCGGCTGGCATCATCGACTGTCACTCGCACATCGCCACCGACGGCGGCATTAACGAAAGCGGACAAGCCATCACGGCCGAAGTCCGCATTGGCGACTTCATCGACGCCCGCGACATCAACATCTATCGCCAACTCGCCGGCGGAGTCACGACCATCAACGTCCTGCACGGCTCGGCCAATCCGATCGGTGGCCAAAACCAAGTCATCAAGCTTCGCTGGGGACTGACGAGCGAACAGCTCAAAATGGCCGAGGCCCCGCCCGGCATCAAGTTCGCACTCGGCGAAAATGTCAAACAAAGCAACTGGGGCGAACGTCATACGACCCGCTATCCGCAAACCCGCATGGGGGTCGACGAAATCATGGTCGACGAGTTCAAAGCGGCTGAGCGATACACGAGCGAATGGAAAGAGTGGAATCAAGAACACCGAGGCCTGCCGCCGCGTCGCGACTTGCAGCTCGAAGCGGTTGCCGAAATTCTCGAACACAAACGGTGGATCCATTGTCATAGCTATCGCCAAACTGAGATCATTGTCTTGCTGAGAACGCTCGAGCGCTTCGATGTTCGCATTGGCACACTCCAACACATTCTCGAAGGCTACAAGGTGAACCCCGAGATGGCGAAGCATGGCGCGATGGCGTCGAGCTTTGCCGACTGGTGGGCGTATAAGTTTGAGGTTTATGACGCGATTCCTTTCAATGGGGCGTTGATGCACGACGCGGGCATTGTGGTTTCGTTCAACTCCGACGATGCCGAGTTGGGTCGGCACCTCAATCACGAAGCGGCCAAAGCGATGAAGTACGGCGGCGTTAAGTCCGACGAAGCCTGGAAATTCGTCACACTCAACCCGGCCAAACAGCTTCGCATCGACGATCACACTGGTTCACTCGAACCGGGAAAACAAGCCGACATCGTGGTCTGGAGCGGCCCCCCCATGTCGACGTTCTCGCAGTGCGAACAGACTTGGATCGATGGCTGCTGTTACTTCGACATCGCCCGCGATCGTGAACTGCGCAAGCGCGACGCGGAACTGAAAGCCGAACTTGTGAAGGGAGTGCTCGCCTCGGGCGAGTCCCCCGCCAAGCCGGGCGATAACCGCGTCGATGAGTCACGGCTCTGGCCTCGTCACGATGAATACTGCGCGGGTCACGACCACGATGAACACAACCACTCTCACGAATAGACTTGCTGCCATGATGCGTTTTGTTATTGCTCTTTGTCTTGCGATCGGTTTGCCGTTGGTCGTCGTGGCAGAAACCACGGCACTCGTCGGAGCGACGATCCACCAAGTGACCGGCCCGACAATCGATAATGCGACGATCGTTTTCGACGAGTCGGGTATTCTCGCCATTGGTACGAAGGCGAAGATTCCCAACGATGCCAAACGTGTCGAGTCCCGGTCGCTGCACGTCTATCCCGGTTTGATATCGGCTTACTCGCAAATCGGTTTGGTCGAAATCGATGCCGTTCGCGCCACGGTCGACCTTCAGGAAGCGGGGGAGTTCAACCCCAATGCCATTGCCCACAAGGCCTTGAGTAACGACAGCGAGCTGATCCCCGTCGTCCGCAGCAACGGGATTTTGCTCTCGCTGATGGCACCCCAGTCGAAGCGAATTGGTGGGCAGTCGAGCCTCGTCAAGTTCAGCGGTTGGACGGCAGAGCAGATGATTCATACGCCGAACATTGCGATGCACATTCGCTGGCCGCGCTCGAAAGACGACGATAGCGAACTGCGCGAGCTGACCGAGTTCTTCGCCGAGGCGAAGTCTTACCATGCGGCACGCGCTGCCGACGATGCAAGGTTCGACATCCGCCTCGAAGCGATGGGTCCGTTGCTCGCGGGCAAGCAACTGCTGGTAGTCGAGGCCAATCGCGCGGCAGAAATCAACTCGGCGGTGGCGTTTGCTCAGCAACTCGGTTTGCGACTCGTTATTTATAGTGGTTACGAAGCGCCCGAATGTGCCAGGTTACTCAAGCAATTCGATGTCCCGGTGATCGTCTCGGCCATTTATCGACTGCCAAATAATCCCGACGACGCTTACGACGACGCCTACACTTTGCCCGCGCGGCTTCAGCAGGCGGGCGTCAAGTATTGCATCGGCGGTGCTGGCGACACTCCTTCAAATCTTCGCAACCTTCCGTATCACGCAGCCACAGCGGCCGCTTTTGGCATTTCGCCCGATGAGGCCCTCAAAGGCATCACGCTGTATCCGGCACAAATTCTTGGTGTCGCCGACCGGTTGGGTTCATTGCAAGTGGGCAAAGACGCCACGCTGTTCGTCGCCGATGGCGACATTCTCGAAATCCCCACACAGGTGCTCTCAGCCTATGTCGATGGTCGCGTGGTCGATCTCGACGATCGTCACAAAAGACTCTACCGCAAGTTTCGCGTTCGCAAGTAGGCGACTCCTTTGTGCGTCCCCTTGTCCGAGCGTTTTTGAACGATTCGCTCAAAAACGATTTCATGCGACTTAATCGACGGCAATTTGTCGCCTAAGAATTCACGAAGCCGCTCGTTTTGTAGGTTGTTTTCATTTTCCAAAGCGCCAAAATGCGGGACATTTTGGCGCGTGCTTTTTCCGAAAAGCGACAAAATGCTCGGTCACTCGCCGATACAGAACAAATGGTTCGTCCCGCGGATAAACATTTGCGTGCCGACGATCGCGGGCGAAGCATCGACATCTTCGCCTAGTTCATTGGTGGCGAGCACCTCAAACGCTTCGCCATCGGCAATGACCAGCGTCGTTCCATCGCGGCCCGTGATGTAAACGCGACCGGCGGCGGACACGGGCGATGCATAGATGCTGCTCACGCTGGGGAGCCGCTTTTGATCGACGTAGGCCTCGCCGGTGTTCGCATCGATAATCGATAAAATGCCATTGTTTCCTTTGGTGAAGTAGAGCCGCTCGCCCGTCAGCAGTGCCGAGGGGACGTACGAAGTTCCTTCGTTGTGCGTCCAGACGACATCTGACGACTCGGTCACGTCTCCTTCCGCTTCAAGCGAAATGGCCTGGAGCGCTTCGCCCCGGTAGCCACTCATGCAAAAAACCATGCCGTTGTAGGCGATGGGCGAAGGAATCGGGTTGGTCGTTTGACCGCCACATTCCCAGATGATGTCGCCGGTGGCCAGATCGTAGCTCCGCGTCCGATTGGTAGCGCTAATAATTGCCTGCGTACGACCGGCTGCTTCGACGATCAGCGGCGTGTTCCAAGTGGTGACTTCGTCGCGGTCTTTTTTCCAAATCTCTTCGCCCGTCTTCGCGTCGAGCGCTGCGATAAACGATGGGCCTTCGTGGTCCCAAGGAACCACGAGCGTGTTGCCGTACAGCGCGGGCGAGGCCCCTTCGCCGAACGAGGCGCGGGTCTGCATATCTCCTAAATCGCGGCTCCAAACTTGGTTGCCGTCGAAGTCGTAGCAATAGATGCCATACGATCCGAACGAAACGTAAACGTGTTTGCCATCGGTGACCGGTGAAGCCGAGGCGTAGGTATTGGTTGAGTGGAGACCCTCGTGCGGCACCTGCGTGGCGGCGGTCTTTTGCCAAACGATGTCGCCCGACTTGCGGTCGAGGCAATAGACGACGAACATGTAGTCGCTGGTCGGTTTACCACCGCGACCGCCGAAGCCACCGCCAAAACCACCCCCAAAGCCGCGGCGACCACGGCTGCGCTCGGGAGGCTGAGGTGGATCGACCGGACCGGCCGGTCGGACTTCGTCGCTGGGCTGTTCGATGGCGGCTGTCAAAAAGATGCGATCGCCCAACACAATCGGCGAGCTGCTCCCCCTGCCGGGGATGGGCGTTTTCCAAACGATGTTCTCTTCTGGGCCCCAACTGGTCGGGGGGTTACCAGCGGGCGAAGCGCCGGTCGCGAGGGGACCACGCCATTGGTGCCAATTCTCGTCGGCACCGTCGGGGAGCTGGGCCGCCGCCGAGGCGACGCACGCACATGCCAGCGACAACACGAACAGCGAACGATTAAACATTTCCGACTCCCGAGGATTTGCGACGCCCGTATTTTACCGTACCGGCAACGAGATGCTACAAAGAAATTTGGCCACTATGCGAAGCGCGACGAATTGTCGATTTCCACGGCGACACAGCGACACGACGGCGATCAGCGCGGCGAGACTTTTCGCCGCGTTGCTGCGGTTCGGTCGTGCAGTGGCGCTCGGTCGCTAGCGGTATTGCCGTCATTAACCCCACAATGTGCTGTTGGTTTCGATAAATCTTCTCGTCCGGAGGCTGTCATGGTATTTGGTAACCTAATCGCTGTCCGTGACTTGGCAGCAATCATCGATGCACCCAACACGATCGTCGTCGACTGCCGATTCGATCTGGCCAACCCGGCGGCTGGCCGCGAACAGTATCAATCGGGACACTTGCCCGGTGCGCTTTATGTCCATCTCGATGAACAACTCTCGTCGCCCATCACGCCCACGACTGGTCGCCATCCGTTGCCGGTCGCTGCAACGTTGGCTTCGCAGTTTGGCGAGTGGGGCATCGCCGCCGATTCGCAGATCGTCGCTTACGACAATTCCGGCGGCGCGTTCGCCTCGCGGTTCTGGTGGCTCGCGCGGTGGCTAGGACATGACCGTGTGGCGGTACTCGACGGCGGCATCACGGCTTGGCAAGCGGCCGGTCACGCGCTGACCACCGATTTGCCGAACGCCTCGCCGACGACGTTTGTCGCGCACATCGACGATTCGTTGTGGGTTACGAGCGAGTCGGTTGCCGAGCGACTCGACGCCATTCAACTGATCGATGCCCGCGAAGCTGAGCGGTTTCGAGGCGAAGTCGAACCGATCGACCCAGTCGCGGGGCACATCCCGTCCGCGATTAATCTGCCGTTCAAAGCGAACCTCGACAACAGCGGATACTTTCTCGCCAAAGAAAAACTTAGCGAGCGATTCGCGCCGTTGCTCGAATCGTCGACCGAGCTGCCAATTGTCGCGATGTGTGGATCGGGCGTAACGGCGTGTCACAACCTGCTGGCGATGCACGTTGCCGGGATCGACAATGCGAAGCTTTATGCTGGTTCGTGGAGCGAGTGGATTCGCGATCGAAGGCGAGCGGTCGAAAGCGTTTCGAGTTAGAGTTTGGTGATCAGTTATCAGTTATCAGTTATCAGTTAGAGTCCGCAGGACACCGTCATTCCCGCCTGCTAGGTTGTGAAAAAATGGGACTGGCTCCGCACAGAGTTGGGCGAGAGCCATGAGTCGGCCACAAGTGCGGTGCCTGTCCCACTTTTTCGCAACCTTGCGCGTTGCAGAAAGTGAATAAATGGGACAGGCACCGTGGAAAACAACCGGTCGAACTCCACGCGTTGTTCCGCCACGGAGCCAGTCCCAATACTGTTCGGCACAAGAATTGCGCCACGCCATTGAGGCAATATACACAGTTTAAGTGGAGTTGCGCCCTGTGAGTTGATCGCGCATAATTGGCGGCATGGGCGCGAAAGCTAAACCAAAAATCAAAGAATCGGA
>JBGSRO010000123.1:0-39512 GCA_041737535.1 Pirellulales bacterium
TGCTGCTCCACCCGAGAGCATCAGTACCACGAACGCCCCCGCCAAGAATTCTCCGAGTAGGACAGAAACGACGATTGAAATGCCGGCAAGCAAATCGGAACCGAACTCACGGCGTAGCACTTTTTGCAATAGGCCCACCACGAGCGGCAATCCACCAAAGGCGAAGACACACCAGAGCGGAGCGTTTCGCAGGGTCTGCGAGCTCTCGGTGCCAAAACGGAGCGCTAAATGAAGGGCAATCATCGCAACGGTGAACAGTGCGATAAGCGTCTCCCTCGACTTCCACGTCGCGACTGCGGCCGTTGTCAGAGGCTGCCCGGCCGAAGAATTCTTAAACGAACTGCCTTGCAGCGGTTCTTCGATGGCCATACTTGTTCCGCTGAATTGAAGCTGAGCTGGTACAACTCGGCGACCACGGAGGCTCAATTGGCACTAATTGTCGTACCCGCGGGCTCGCCTGTATTGGTTTTACCAGCACTCAGCGTAAATGATCGCGTCCACAGCCGCGATACCCTGACGGCGCGCAAAAAAGCGGGCCAAGGTCAACGACCTCGGCCCGCGTCTAAGTTTTAGCAGCTAGCCCATTTGCAAAGCTAGCTCAATGGTCCTGCGAGATTAGTTGCAACCGCAACCGCTCGACACTGGAGCACATCCACCGCATCCGCCACAACCGGACGAGACGGGAACTTCGACTTCTTGAGCAACCATCTTGCAGACCTGAACCTCAACCTCTTTGGTGACGGTGTGAGGAACACGAACCGTATAGGTGCTGGTTTTTTCGACCGGCACACACTCGGTGTAGGTCACTTCTTTCGACATTTCTTCGTCAACGTAGGTACAGACCTTGTATTCCGAAGTCTTGGTTTCATCGACGTAGCTGCACTGCTTAACGGTGCGAGTCTTCTCGACGGGAACCATTGTGCAGACCTTGTAGGTGCGGGTCTTCTCGACGGGCACGCACTTGGTGACCATGTAGGTCGAGGTCTTTTCTTCGTCGACATACTCACACTTCTTGACGGTGCGAGTCTTTTCGACGGGAACCATTGTGCAGACCTTGTAGGTGCGGGTCTTTTCTTCGTCAACATAGCTGCACTGCTTGACCGTACGAGTCTTCTCGACCGGGCGAGTCTTGCAAACCGAGTAGGTGTAAGGAACTTCTTCGGTCACGCACTCGTAAGTGGTGCAAGGGACTTCGCGAGTTTCGCAGCCACCAACCCAAACGCGGCAGCACTTTGTCACGGTGCCGCAACCGCCGCATCCGCCACATCCATCGTCGCCACCACATCCGCCACAAGGCGACTCGACCATTTGGGTTTCCCAATGTCCAGTGTTGACGGTAACCGTCTTCATGGTCGTAACAGGAACCCGCTTAGTGACCGAGCGAGTGCCGGTCATTTCTTCAGTGTATTGTTCGTAAGTCGTGTAGGTTTGCTCGACATCGGTGTAAACAGGCTTCTTTACTGTGTAGGTCGAGGTCTTTTCTTCCCACGATGGTTCCATCACGGTATAGGTTTGCTCGACGTCGCTCCATACGGGTTTCTTGACCGTGTAGGTCTTGGTCATTTCTTCGGTCGTCGGCTCCATGACGGTATAAGTCGAGGTCCTCTCTTCCCACGATGGTTCCATCACGGTGTAAGTTTGCTCGACGTCATTCCACACAGGTTTCTTGACCGTGTACTCGCGAGTTTTGGTTTCCCAAACAGGCTTTTTGACGGTGTAGTTGACCGTCTTGGTCATGGTCTGTGGCTGCAAGACCGTGTAGGTGCGCTCTTTGGTCTCAGTCGTGTACTCGGTGCTGTTGACTGTACGCATTTCGGTCACGTAAGTCGGGACGTAGGTGGTGCGGGTCACCATGGTGGTGCCTTCGCAGCCCCCCCCACAATCGCTGGAGGTCGTTGCTTCGCCGCATCCGCCGCCACAAGGTGTGCTGCAACCGCAGCCCGCCCAAGCGCTCGTTGCGACAGTGGCTGTCAGCACGAGGGCCGCCAGCGTGTTCGTCAAGTTTCGCATCAGAGGTGTTCTCCCATCAAAAATGATGACTACCGCCCTTCGCGTTGTGCTAGCGAAGCCAACGTGGCCCCATCAATAATAACACTGCACGCTTTAGGCAAATTAGGTCTTTGGCGTAGATTGTACCTGCTCTAGCGGCTTGGTCAAGCATCCGCTGCCGCCTCGGCCAGCCGAAAAGCTCGCTCAGGCAACTCTCCCCAACAATAGGAGCCATTTGCTCCGCCCGCTTCGGAAAACCCACACGCCTTCGAGAATGTACCCCCCAAAACTCACCCGCGAAAGCACCGACTTGAGAAAAAGGGAGAAATTTTCTGATTGTGTAAAGTGGGATGCCAGTGTGTTCGCCGGACGACCCATCGGACGACAGAACGAAAAAAGCCCGCGAACGAATCGCGGGCTTTGTGAGAACGATGGGAAAAAACAGTGATTTAGCCGCCTAAGTTGGCGGGCCGAACCTTTAGCGGGCAATTCCTAGCAGTTCGACCTCGAAAATGAGCGTCTCGTTGGGACCGATTGCGCCGCCGGCACCCCGTTCGCCGTAGGCGAGATTGCTGGGGATAACGAGCTGGTACTTATCGCCAACCTTCATCATTTGCAGGGCTTCGGTCCAACCGGCGATGACGCCGGCGACGGGGAATTCGGCCGGTTCACCCCGGCGGTAGGAGCTGTCAAACTCCTCGCCGTCGATGGTCGTCCCTTTGTAATGGCAGCGAACGGTGCTTTGCAGCTTAGGCGATTCGCCGTCGCCTCGCTTCAGCACTTTGTATTGCAGGCCACTGTCGGTTTTGACGACGCCCTCCTGCTTCGCGTTCTCGGCAAGGAACACCTCGCCACGTTCTTTGTTCGTCTTCGATGCCATTTGGGCACGCTCCTGTTGTTTTTGTTGGAGTAGCTGGTTGAGTTGCTGCATCGTAGCGGCTAACTCTTGTTCGCTCCACCGTGGCTGGGCGTCCTGGGCCCCGGCCTGGATGCCGGCAAAAAGGCTCTGTAGGTCGAGCGGAACGCCATCGTTTTTTAGGCTGCGGCCCAAATCGAGACCCAGTGCATAGTTGGCTTTTTGTAAGAACTCGGCATTATTGGCCGCTGGGGCGGCAACCGGCCGGGCTTCGGGGAGGGTGTCTTGGGCGACGGCGGCGGAGACCATTGTGGCAAAAACCACCGTGAGCAGTTTCATAGTCATAGAAAAATCTCTACCTTGCGGAAAACGTCAGTAGTGCCCGTTAACGGGCGTTAAATGGCCGCGATCAGAAAGCATAACACACCGATTCGCCGAACCGCGACCCCAAACTTTCGACTTTTGTACGTTCATATACGTGCTTGGTTCGCAGCGGCGGCTTACAATCAAGTTTCGCGATCCCCCCGATCTGGCTCATCTGCGATAGACCCTGGCGATGCAACTGGAACTCAATCGTTACGTGCCTCTCTCCCACGAGCGAACGAGCGCGGCGCGCTGTGGTTTTACACTTGTCGAGCTGTTGGTGTCGATCGCGATCATTGGCGTCTTGATTTCGCTGCTCCTGCCGGCGGTGCAGGCGGCGCGAGAATCGGCTCGGCGGGTGAGTTGCACCAACAATCTTAAACAGATGACACTGGGGGCGCTGAGCTACGAATCAGCCACGGGTGAATTGCCCAAGTCAGGCATTGTCGGTCGCACTTTCCGATCTTACTCGGGCGGTGGTACGGCGCGAAATTACGAAGTCTACGATCAGCATTCGGGCAAGATGTTTAGTTGGATCGTGCAGATTCTTCCCTACGTTGAACAGCAACCGCTGTTCGACCAGTTCGACCTAGACCGAACGGTACTCGAGCAAACGCGGGAGCCGCAAGCGACATTCGTCGAATCATTTGCATGCCCCAGCGATAGCGCGAATTCCCGTTATTTTCGCGATGCCACGCGTACTGCCGGCAAACAATTCGCGAAGGGCAATTACGCGGCTTACGTTAGCCCGATGCACGGAGATTTGCAGTTGCTTTACCCGGGCGCATTCACGTCCCATGGACAACGTCTCAAAAGGATTATCGACGGCGTCAGTAATACGATTGCGTTGTCCGAAGTGCGAACGACGGAGTACGAGTGGGATGAACGTGGCAGTTGGGCGTTGCCGTGGAATGGGGCGACGCAACTTTCGCTCGACATGCACACATATACGTTCTCGCAACAAAATACCGTGCTTGATCGCTATACTTCGTACCGAATCTATAGCACGCAATCGCAAGTACCGAATTTCCAAGGCGGGCAAGGCGATATCTTGATTAGCTGCCCGAGCGGTGACTTGGCTGCCGTCCAACTGCAAGGGATGCCGTGTACGCGGCACCAATGGGCGCTCGGACTGTCTGGCTACATCTCGGCCGCGCCTCGAAGCCTGCATATCGGGGGAGTTATGGTGAGCTATTTGGATGGTCGCGTTGAACTAGTGAGCAACGATGTCGATCCCGTTCTTTATTCGTACGAAGTTGGAATTCAGGACGGCGAAATTCCGCAGGATCAAGAAACCGACTTAAGTAAACTATGACCGACGAAAACCGACGATTTCCCGATGTCGCAATGGTGTGTGCAAGCCTCGGTGCAATACTGATCGTCCTATCGTTCTGCTGGCCGCTGTTCGACAACGGGCGACATGCGTGGAGCGACGAGCAAGCCCAAGCGATGCAGGGTGCCGCCGCTCGCTATCATGAGTTGTCGTTTACTGTTTCTCCAACATCGACGCCCGAGGAAAAGCAGGCATTCGCCGACGCGAAGGTGGCTCGCGCTCTCTTGGAGCAACAGCGTGTGGCAGCAATCGATGGTGCGAAATTGCGTAAATTAGGCTTGCGCTGGATGGGATTAGCCCTTGCGTTGGTCGGTATTGCGGTATACTACCGGACGAAGTAACCGCATTAACAAGCGGATACAAATCTTCGTGTTAGCGATAGCCTCGCGGAAGAATTTGCTGCGACATTGCGCAAAAAACAAAGGAGTGTTGTTATGTTCGGTGATCTAAGAAAAGCGATTCACAGTGTCGTATCGGTAAACTGTTTGCTACTGTTCGCATATTTGTGTTTCGTATTTTCGACGCCAACATCGTCGTGGGCACAAACGAGTTTCAATTTTCAGAAAACGCAATCGAACGTTGATACGAGTTCCACAATAATCGCGGCGACCGAAGGCGGCGGCGAAGATCAAGACGGTGAAATGGATTCAGACGTCCTTCTATCAACGTCCTCAGCGGGCCTGACAATTAATAATGATACCGGAGTAATTAATACCCAAATACTATCAACTGCAATGGACGTGATTCCAGTTGGCGGCGCCGAGTCTGTACCGACATCGGCAACTTCGGGCGCAGTAAACGCATTTTTGTTAGCAGAAGGTCCACCGACGACTACCCCAGATTTAGCAGTGATTTTTCCAGCATCGTTTTTCGCTGACAGCTCATCGAACTATCAAGTAGTGCCTCCTACAACTGGCAACGCCCGCTCGTTCGCTGCGATTTACTTGGTCGCGAATGAAGGGTACGCAACGATGGACACTGCCGTTGAAATCGCGAATGCTCGCGCAAGTGCGTCCTCGAATGGCTTCGGGCTAACGGCTGATAAGGATGGCGATTCTGGTGATAATTGGACGATTACTGGAGACACACCGGCCGGAGACATCACGCAAGAATCTCTGAACTATTTACGTATAGTTGAAGTCACCCTTGGGGCAGATCTTACACTCAACTCGTCTGTCTCAGTGGGAGTTAGCAGCCGCGTCGAGACCGGACAAAATGCCGGCGCGTCGGCGACGCTATTCACCGGAATAGCCGCCGCTGTTTGGACCTTCGGGTACGATTTATCGCAAGGGGGCGACATCAATGACGATGGCAATGTCGATGCAAGCGATGTCGCACTTGTCCCAAGGGACCAAGATGGTGATGGCGACATTGATACAACAGACGCCGCATTTTTTCAGGCGAGGTTTGACTTGAATGGCGACGGAAGCATTAATAATGATGATGTTGACTTGCTTGAAACAAATGCTTTGGGTAGCGTCTTTGACGATCCGGAAATGGATGGAGTGTCGAACCTCCGATTCGATCTCAATGGCGACGGTGTCGTTAATTTCCTGGTAAGTCCGAATGGCGAGATCATTTCGGATTCTGATGTACTAGTTAGAATTGGCCTAAATTCCGAGTATGCACTGCCGGGCGACTTTAATGGCGATGGTCGAGTCGACGCTGCGGACTACACTGTCTGGCGCGACAACTTCGGAAGTAGCGCGAGCCTGAACGGCAACGGCGATGAGTCAGGTATGAGTGTCGGAGTCGTGGACGGCGCGGACTACACTCACTGGCGGAGCAATTTCGGCAACGCTGTAGGGGTTCCGATCGCAGCATTTCAACGCGCGACGATACCAGAGCCAAGTGGCTTTCGATTGGTCGCGGCATTCGTGGCGGTGTTGGCTGCGACTCAGTCACGGCTTCGGCGTCACGAATAGCCTGCATATCTTCAGCAATAACACAAAACTTCCCCCTCGACACGCCCCACCCGGAAGTCGATCATGGTCTTTCGTTTTGACGCTGGTTATATCCGCGTCTGATTCGCTTCTGCCGTCCCCCGATTACTCGCCGCATGTCTAGCTACAACCTCACCCACCTCAAGCAACTCGAAGCTGAGAGTATTCATATTATCCGCGAAGTGGCGGCCGAGTTTCAAAATCCGGTGATGCTGTTCTCGATGGGTAAAGACTCGTGCGTGATGCTCCACCTGGCTCGGAAGGCGTTTTTTCCCGGCAAGCCACCGTTTCCACTGCTGCTGATCGATACGACTTGGAATTTTCAGTCGATGTACGAGTTTCGCGACCGGCACGTGATCGGCGAGCTCGGTATGGAATGTCTCGTCCACTCGAACCAAGAGGGACTCGACGCCGGTCTCAGCCCCTTCGTTCACGGCAGCAAGACATTCACCGAAGTCATGAACCTCGGTGCATTGCGGCAAGCTCTGGATAAATACAAATTCGACGCCGCATTCGGTGGTGGACGTCGTGACGAAGAGAAGTCGCGTGCCAAGGAACGGGTCTTCTCGTTCCGCGATGCCAACCATGCTTGGGATCCCAAGAACCAGCGTCCCGAGTTGTGGAACATTTACAACTGTCACGTCAACAAGGGTGAGCAAATTCGCGCGTTTCCGATCTCGAATTGGACCGAGCTCGATATCTGGCAATACATCCATCTCGAAGGAATTGAAATCGTCCCGGCCTACTACGCCGAGGAGCGCGAGGTAGTGGAGTTCGAAGGCAACCTCATCGCCGTCGACGACGACCGCATGCCGGTCACGCTTCGCAAGCAGGCCAAGCGAGAATGGGTTCGTTTTCGCACGCTCGGTTGTTACCCATTGACCGGAGCCACCCGAAGCCGCGCCGCGACCCTGCCCGAAATCATTCAAGAGATGTTGCTCGCCACCCGCAGCGAACGCGAGGGAAGGACGATCGACAAGGACCCGGGAGCCAGCATGGAAGAGAAAAAGCGGAAGGGATACTACTAGAGAATGACGAAGCTCGAATGACGAATGACGAACGAATGCGAGAAGCCCAAATTTGATCTCGAGGAGCGAACCGCCAAGTTTGCGGAAGCGGCTATTGAATTCGCTATGTCGTTGCGGCGAACTTCGGTTACTTCTCCGATCATCACGCAATTTATTAGGTCAGCCACAAGTATCGGAGCCAATTATTGCGAAGCCGACGATGCCGAATCGAAGCGAGACTTTCGTCACAAGATCGCGTTGTGTCGCAAAGAGGCGCGAGAGACAAAATATTGGCTACGTTTGATCGTGAAGGCGATGCCGAAAGCCCGTGAACAGGCAGCCAACCTCTGGCAAGAGTCGAAAGAGTTGCACCTCATATTTTCAGCCATCCTAAGGAACGCGAAGAAAGAGTGAACGTTGACGCGAATTTCGTCATTCGTCATTCGAGCTTCGACATTACCCTCCATGTCCCATCAATCTGAACTTATCGCCACCGACATCGACGCCTACCTCCGCGAGCACGAGCGGAAGGAATTGCTGCGTTTCTTGACTTGTGGCAGTGTTGATGATGGTAAGAGCACACTCATCGGGCGACTTCTCTATGACTCGAAGATGGTCTACGAAGACCAACTTGCCGCGCTCGAAGTCGACTCGAAGAAATTCGGCACCACCGGGGGCGAAGTCGATCTCGCGCTCATGACCGATGGCCTCAAAGCCGAGCGTGAACAGGGCATCACCATCGACGTTGCCTATCGCTATTTCTCGACCGCCAAGCGCAAGTTCATCATCGCCGACTGCCCGGGGCACGAGCAGTACACCCGCAACATGGCGACCGGTGCGAGCACCTGCGATCTGGCGATCATTCTGATCGATGCCCGGCATGGGGTAATGACGCAAACCAAACGACATTCGTTTATCGTGTCGCTGCTCGGCATCAAGCACGTGCTCGTGGCGGTCAACAAGATGGACCTTGTCGACTATTCGCGGGAGAAGTTCGACCAAATTGTCCGCGACTATCGCGAGTTCGCGACGCGACTCGAAATGCCCGACCAGCATTTCATTCCGATCAGTGCGCTCAAGGGTGAAAACCTGTTGCAGCACAGCGAAAAAATGGACTGGTACGAAGGTTCGACGCTGATGCACCATTTGGAGAATGTGCATATCGCTTCCGACCGCAACCTCATCGATTTCCGGTTGCCGGTACAGTACGTGAATCGTCCGAACTTGAACTTCCGCGGCTTCTGCGGCACCGTTGCCAGTGGCCGTGTTCGGCAGGGAGACGACATTATGGTGCTCCCCTCCAAGAAGCGGAGTCGCGTCAAGAGTATTGTCACTTTCGACGGCGATCTCGAAGAGGCCTTCGCACCGCTGGCGGTGACGCTCACCTTCGAAGACGAAATCGATTGCAGCCGAGGAGACACTATTGTGCGACCCGACAACTTGCCGACGACGAGCGACAAGTTCGACGCGACGGTCGTCTGGATGGCTGACGAAGACTTGCTGCCCGGTAAGGAATACCTCATCAAGCACGGAACCAAGACGGTATCGGGGCGCGTCAGCACGCTGCGCTACTTGATCGACGTCAAAACGCTCCATCGCACCCCTTCAGCGACGCTGGGGCTGAACGAGATCGGCCGCTGCGGGTTGCAGCTCAATCAGCCGATCGCCTACGACGGTTATCGTCGAAATCGGTCGGGTGGCGGATTCATCATTATCGACCGGCTTACCAATGTGACGGTCGGCGCCGGGATGATACTCGACCGTAAGAGCGCCGACGACGCTGATGTTTGGGAACAAGAGGCGAGCGCAAGCCTCGAAGAACGGACCAGCCCCGTCACGTTCGACGAACGTGCCGCGAGGTTCGGACAGCAACCGGTCACCGTGTTGCTGACTGGACTTCCCGGCGCCGGCAAGACGCCTATTGCGAGCGCGATCGAACGAATGCTGTTCGACCGTGGCCGCGCGGTCGCCGTACTCGATGGCCAAAGTATGAGGCGCGGGCTCTCTCGAGATCTGGGCTTTAGCGCCGAAGACCGCAGCGAAAACCTTCGCCGCGCTGCCGAAGTGGCGAAGCTGCTCAATGCGTCGGGACTGATCACGATTGCCGCGTTCGTCGCGCCCCACGATGAAGTCCGCAAGAAGGCGGCCGAGGTTGTCGGTAGCGAACAGTTTCTCGTGGCGTACTGTTCGGCTCCGGTCGAGTGGTGCCGTGAGCATGACGAACAAGGTGTTTACGCCAAGGCCGATCGTGGCGAAATCGCCAACTTCCCCGGTGTCTCGGCCGATTACGAAGCCCCCACCTCGCCCGACGTGGTGCTGCCGATGCACGAGATTAGCGCCCAAGATTGTGCCGAGAGGGTGATTGAGATGCTCGAAACGCGTGGGGCGATTTAGCCGACGCCGTTCAACGCCCACCGCGATTCCGCATTGCTCTATCGAGATCACGCTTCACGTCGCGGTTCTTCATCGTCTCGCGTTTGTCGTAGGTCTTCTTGCCACGGCAGATGCCCATCAGTACCTTGGCTCGGCCACGCAAGAAATACATTTTCAGCGGCACGAGCGTGAGGTTTTTCTCGTAGGCCTGGGCGGCGAACTTACGAATTTCGCGGCGGTGCATCAGCAGTTTGCGTCGCCGTTTAGGGTCGTGGTTCTGTTGGTTGGCGAACCCGTATTCCTGGATGTCGCAGCCGACGAGCCACACCTCGTCTTTGTCGACGCGGCCATAGGCGTCTTCGAGCGTCATCTTGCCATTGCGGAGGCTTTTCACCTCGCTGCCGACGAGCATAATGCCACACTCGAGCGTGTCGAGCACTTCGTATTCGAAACGCGCGCGGCGATTTTGCGAGATGAGTTTCTCGTTCTTGTCGGCGTCGTCTTTGTTCGGTTTCGATTTTGGTTTCGCCATGTGTGTTTTGATTTCGGCCACTAGCCAGTTTTCTTGAGCCGACGGCGCTAGCCGCGGGTAAATGTGGACTCACCCGCGGCTAGCGCCGGCGGCTCGAGCAAGGTCGGTCGAACCATTATTCCTTCGACCGCGCTGTAACCAGTTCGTTAAATGTCGTTCGCAATAACCTGTCTAATCCTTCGCCCGTCACCGAAGAAAAGCAAAGCACTTCGCGGCCGAGCTCGCCCGCGAGTTGCGCACGGACTGGTTCGGCGTCTGGCAATTCGGCTTTGCTGACGGCCACAATCTCGGGCCGCGCCGCGAGATCGCCACTGTACTGCGTCAGTTCATGGCGGATCGCGTGATAATTCGCGATCGGGTCGCTGCCATCCATCGGCAAGGGTTCGACAAGATGAACCAACACCCGGGTTCGCTCGACGTGCCGCAGGAATTCGAGTCCCAGCCCCGCTCCGTGGCTGGCCCCTTCGATGAGTCCCGGAATGTCGGCCATCACGAATTCCGTCTCGAAGTCAACCTGTACGATGCCGAGGTTTGGTTTCTTGGTCGTGAATGGATAGTCGGCAATTTCGGGCCTCGCGCGCGAAACGCGGCTCAGCAGCGTGCTCTTACCAGCGTTTGGTTTCCCCAAGAGACCGACATCGGCGATCAACTTTAGCTCGAAAAGAAGCTTACGCTTTTCACCTTCGCCACCGGGCGTATGTTCGCGGGGGGCTTGATTCGTCGCGCTCTTGAATCGCATATTGCCTTTGCCCCGTTTGCCACCGCGGGCGACGACGACTCGATCACCGACGCTTGCCAGGTCGCGCATGACCAGGTCGTGTTCGACATCGCGAATGAGTGTGCCCGGCGGGACTTGGATAATCACATCGTCGGCCTTCGCGCCGTGGCATCCCGAACCGCTGCCGGGGGTGCCGGGCTTGGCTTTCCAAGTGCGACGATTGGCAAAGGCGGCAAGGCTGTCGACGCCTTCGGCGGCCACGACAATGACGCTGCCGCCGTCGCCACCGTCGCCCCCATCGGGCCCACCGCGGGGCACATACTTCTCGCGCCGAAAGCTCATGCAGCCATTACCGCCACGGCCTCCTTCGACTTCAATTTCAACGCGATCGACGAACACTGGTGGGGGCTGGGAGTTAGGGGCTGGGGGTCAGGGGATTCAGACTAGTGCCGCGAGAGGAGTCATTGTCACAAGTTTCCGCGCGCGTCCCTAGCCCCCGGCCCCTGAATCCTAACCCCTACTCAATCACCTCCACTGCTTCCCACGCGCCGCTGCCGACACTTTTCTCGACGGCGTCGAGTACGGCAACGCAGCGGGCACCAGCTAGGAAGCAGGGACTGGCTGGTTGGTCGTTTTCAATGGCTTCGATGAGGTCGGCCACCGCGTGGACAAAGCCATGCTCGTAACCCAGCACGTGGCCGGGGGGCCACCAATTGGCGACGTAGGGATGCTCGCCTTCGGTCGCCATGATGCGGCGGAAGCCTTGCTGAGAACTGGGGTCGGCCGTGTTGTAGTACTCGAGCACATTCATGTCTTCGAAACACCACACGAGCGAGCCTTTGCTGCCGTTGATTTCGAAGCGGTTGAAGTTCTTACGGCCCGGTGCCATCCGAGTCGCTTCGAATGTGCCGATTGCGCCATTCGCGAAGCGAGCCAAGAAGATCGACGCGTCGTCGACGGTTACCTTTTCGATCCCTTCGCCCGCCTTGCCCGAGAGTCCGGTACTGGAACCCTCAGCGGGGCGTTCGGTGATAAAGGTTTTCATGTCGCCGACGACGCTGGTGATTTGCCCGGCGAGAAAGTGCGCCAAGTCAACGATGTGGGCCGCGAGATCGCCGTGTGCACCGCTGCCGGCTGATTCTTTGCGAAGCCGCCAGTTCATCGGGAACGCCGGATCGACAAGCCAGTCTTGCAAATAGGTGCAGCGGACGTGGCGAATCTCGCCGATTGCGCCATCTTTGATCATCTGTTTGGCAAGCGACACGGCGGGGCATTTGCGGTAATTAAAGTTGACCATGTGCTTGACGCCTGCCTCCCGCACAGCGGCGAGCATGGCTTTCGCGTCGTCGAGGGTGTTCGCGAGCGGTTTTTCGCAATAGACATGCTTGCCCGCCTTCGCGGCGGCGATGGCGATCTTGGCATGGGTGTCGCCAGGGCTCCCAATGTCGACGAGGTCGATGTCGTCACGCTCGACCATTTTTTCCCACGACGTCTCGGTCTCTTGCCAACCCCACTGCTGGGCGAACTCCTTGAGCGGTTCCGCGCTCCGGCCACAGACGACTTTCATTACCGGATTAGCTGGCAGGTCGAAGAACTTGCCAACCGTCATGTAGGCATTCGAGTGAGCTTTGCCCATGAACTTGTAGCCCACGAGCCCGACGTTGAGAGTTTTTGCCATGATCGCTAACCCGCTGAAAATTCACCTAAGAAACGTGTGTCGATGGCCCTCTAAGTTACTCGCGGGCGTTTCGCCGGGAAAGGTGCCGAGTGGCCAACGACCGTGAGCCACTGCTTCTTCGACGCAGAGACGCGGAGACGCAAAGCAGCGCAGAGAATAATTTGGGGAGGTGCCAAAATTCTTGGCGAGTTTTGCGGGTACTTGCCTTTGCGCTGCTTTGCGCCTCCGCGTCTTTGCGTCAAAATCGAGCAATCGAACTGAAAGCCAAGCAATCTGGAATCAATAATGCAATTAGGATTTGTCACCGCCATCTTCGGCGATCTCAGTTTCGCAGAAGTCCTGCAATTCGCCGGCGACGAAGGGTTCGACTGCGTCGAGGTGATGTGCTGGCCCCCCGGCGGACCCGACCGCAAATATGGCGGCGTCTGTCACCTCGACGTCAGCGAGTTCACCCCGGCGATGGCCGACGACACACGGGCGCTCTGCTTGAAACACGGTATCGCCATCTCGGCACTTGGCTACTATTCGATTCCGCTGTCGGCCGAAGAAGACCAAGCTCATGCCGCCCAGCAGCACCTCCGCAAAGTGATCGACGCGGGCCAAATGCTCGGGCTCCCCGGCATCAACAGTTTCATTGGCGCGAATCAATATAAATCGCTCGACGAGAACTTTGCGCTCTTCGAGCAAATTTGGCCCGACATCATTCACTATGCCGAGGAGCGGAACATTCGCGTCGGCATCGAGAATTGCCCGATGCTATTTGCGAACACGTGGCCCTTCGGGCTGAACATGGCTCGCACCCCCGCCATTTGGCGGCGGATGTTTGAAATCATTCCGAGCGCCCATTTCGGTCTCAACTACGATCCGTCGCACTTGCGAATGCAACTCATGGATCCGATCGCACCGATCCGCGAGTTTGGTCCACGCATATTTCACTCTCACGCCAAAGATATGCGAATCGACACCCACAAGCTCAACGATGTCGGCTCGCTGGTGCCACCCATGGAACGCGCAACGGCAAAAATCCCCGGACTCGGCGACATCGACTGGGGCCAGTACATCGGTGCCCTCACCGACGTTGGCTATCAGGGACCAGTCTGTATCGAAGTCGAAGACGAAGCGTTCGGCGAAACGCTCGAACTCCGCCGGCAATCGCTACGCATCAGCCGGAACGTGCTAAGGCCACTCATTGGGTGACATTGTTGCTGATCGCTCCGCCGATCAGCAACTGAACGCGGAGCGTTCAGCGACAATGTCGCAACTCCGGTCGCTTATGCTCCCGGCTCGCCTAGAAGCACGTTGCCAAACGTAACTTTTCGCCCAACACCATCGGCGACGCGGGCCAAGTAGTGCGCACGGGAAATTTCCTTCGCACCGAGGCTCCCGGTGTGGTCGGTCCATTGTTGGATGTCGAGCAGCGTGAAGCGTCTCGCTCGTAGGTGTGCGACCAAGTAAGCGAGGGCCATTTTCGATCCGTCGGTAACGCGATGAAACATGCTCTCGGCCGCGAAGATCGAGCCGACAGCCACACCATAAACGCCGCCGACCAGTTTGTCCCCCTCCCACACCTCGATACTGTGAGCGTGGCCCAGTTGGTTCATCCAGTTGTAAGCGCGAATCATATTGGGAGTGATCCAAGTCCCCCCCACCCGGCCAGGCCCGCGACCACACTCGGTCATCACTTGCTTGAAGGCGACATTGCAGGTGCCGCGATAGCGACCACTGGCGAGTCGCCGCCTGAGCCTTCGCGAAACGTAAAAATCATCGAATTCGATTACGGCCCGCGGGTCGGGCGAGAACCAATAAATCGGCTCGCTATCGGTCGTCGGCCAAGGGAAGATGCCGTGCCGATAGGCGTCTAACAGCAACTGCGGATGCAATCCCCCGCCCACGCAAACAATCCCCTCGGCCGACGCCATTTGCGGTGGCGGAAAGTAGCGGGGCGTCGGTAGTAAAGGCGGGTTAGTCACGGGCGAGCGGCTAGTTTTCAGTTTCCGGTTTTCAGTTGTCAGTATTCAGTTTTAAGTGGTTCTCGCGAAGCGAGACTATTCTCTTGGCCGAAGGACATAAGCATCGTAGCCTACGGTAACGCCCGAGGTGAGCTTCCGGAATTAATCTCTTTGGCTGAAGCTAACCTAGGGCGTTGCCCTAGGCTACGATATTGCAGGCCTTCGGCCAAAACTCGATTGGACAAACGCACGCTGTGCTGACCGAATCCCCGCAACCGCCGTATCAATCACCCACCGCTTTCATCTATCATTCACCAATCATCTCACAACCAACTCGCGTAAGGAATCTCTCTCCATGGCTGGACGATCGGCTTACGATGCCGTGGTTATTGGGGGCGGGCACAATGGGCTCGTCTGTGCATGTTACCTGGCAAAAGCTGGCAAGCGGGTCTGTGTGCTCGAACGCCGCCATGTGCTGGGGGGCTGTGCCACCACCGAAGAACTGTGGCCCGGCTACAAGGTCTCGACGGCGGCATACGTCATCAGCTTGTTTCAGACCGAAATCGTTCGCGAGCTGAAACTCAAATCGCACGGGCTCGAAATTCTACCCCGTTCACCGTCGAGCTTTACGCCGCTCCCCGATGGTCGCAGTCTGCTGATGGGACCCGAGCCGGGACTCAACGAGCGTGAGATTAGCAAATTCAGCACCGCTGACGCGGCTGCTTATCCCAAGTACGAAAAGCTACTCGAAAAGATCGCCAAGCAGCTCGAACCGGTGCTCAACGAAACGGCTCCCGATCCGTTGCCGCTGCCGAGCGATTGGCGGCGAACCAGCATCGCCAAGAAAATGCGAGACACCAAAAAGCTGTGGTCACTCTATCAAGCGATGGCCTCGCTGGGGGATGAACTGCCCGCTGCCGTCGAGATTTTGACCGGTGCCGCGCGGCCGATTCTCGATCGCTGGTTCGAGAGCGACATTCTCAAAGCCACGCTCGCGACCGACGCCATCATTGGTGCGTTCCTCTCGATCAGTTCGCCCGGCAGCGCGTATGTATTGCTGCATCACGTGATGGGCGAAGCGGGGGGCGCGCGGGGCGTGTGGGGCTATGTGCGCGGCGGCATGGGAGGACTCGCCGACTCGCTGGCGAGTGTCGCCAAAGAGTTGGGCGTCGATATCCGTCGCGAAGTAGCGGTCGATGCCATCCAAACGAGCAACGGCAAAGTCGTCGGCGTGACTTGTTCCGACGGTTCGCAAATCGACGCCAAGGTGGTCGCCTCGAGTGTCGACGCGCACCTGACATTCGAGAAGCTGCTCGACCCGAGTGTGCTGCCAGAGAACTTTCGCAATGCGATTGCCGGCATCGACTACGCGAGCGCGAGCATGAAGATTAACCTCGCGCTGAGTGAGCCGCCAAACTTCTTGGCGAAGCCGACTAGCGGCCTCGGTGACCATCATCGCGGGACGATGCACGTCGGTCCGTCGCTCGACTATTTGGAACGAGCCTACGACGACGCCAAGTATGGTCGCCCCAGCGAAAGCCCGGTGCTGGAAATGACGATGGCTTCCAGCGTTGACGAGACAATTGCACCCAAGGGCAAGCACATCCTCAGCATGTTTGTGCAGTATGCACCGTACAAACTTCGGGAGAGGAATTGGGACGAAATTAAAGACGACTTCGCCGACCGGTGTATCGAAACGCTGGCCGAGTACGCCCCCAACGTGCCAAACGCGATCGAGCATCGCCAAGTGCTGAGCCCGCTCGACCTGGAGCGCGTGTACGGCATCACCGGCGGCAACATCATGCAGGGGGCGATGAACGCCAACCAACTGTTTTGCTTCCGCCCCGTGGCGGGCTGGGCCGACCACCGCTCCCCCATCGAAGGGCTGTATTTATGCGGAGCCGCCAGCCACCCCGGCGGCGGCGTGATGGGCACCTGCGGCAAGAACGCGGCGGGGGAGATTTTGCGGGACTCGTGGTGGTAGGATTGGACGAGGGGGACGGGGGCCAGGAGTCGGGGGCCAGGGAACTCATCGCGATGTCGGAAACAAATGCACACTGGGAACGGGCTCGTTTTCGCGTGTCGCTGCGCGGTTTGTTGGTGCTAATTGTGCTCGCCTCGGTCATTGCGTTGCCCGTCAGGTTCGTAATCGACGCGCGCCGAGCGGCAAGGACTACGGCGTCTTTCGGCGCAATGAACTACATCCGTCACGCATTAGAAAACTACAGAACGGTGAATGGCCACTACCCGCCGCCTTATTCTGTCGATGCCAACGCAAAGCCACTGCTTAGTTGGCGGGTGCATCTTCTTCCTTTTCTGGGCTATGAACATGTTTACGCGAAGTTTGACCTTAGCAAGCCGTGGGACAGCCAAACCAACAAACCTCTCATTGCCGAGATGCCCGAGGTTCTTGCTTTACTAGATGCCGAATCAATGCGACTTGCGCACACAGCAGTGTGCGGCGTCACGGGCGACGAAACGCTGTTTCGCTTGCAGCCACCCGTTACGTCCGACGACATAACCGATAGCGAAAACACAATTGCACTAGTTGAGGTTACCGGTAGTGGAATCCCCTGGACCGAGCCGCGTGATCTTAAGTTCGACAACATGAGCTTCGAGCTGAATGATGCCGAGAAGCCCAGCCTGCGATCGCCAAGTTGGCGACGGCCGATAGTGATTTCAGTAGGCCGCGAATGTCGTGAGTTGCCCGCCCAAATTTCGCGCGAAGAATTGCGCGCGATGCTAACGATTTCCGCGGGCGATTGATCGCTGGCAGAGGAGGAAATGCACTTGCTCCGTGTGCCACTGGCTCTGCCAGTGTTAAGCAGTAGAACGGCCATACTTACACAACACTGGCAGAGCCAGTGGCACACAGATAGCCGATTTTTTTCGGTTCTCAATGCTGACAACCGCCACGAAATGGCAGTACAATGGCCCCAAGCGCACCGTTTCGCACGGTGCCATCGAACGTCTGTGTGCCGAATCGCTCACAATTGCTTGGTGGCACCCGAAAGCGTGGCTTTTTCGCACGCCTGCATCGGGGCAATTTGCCTGCAAATGCCGGGGGATTTGATGATCCGCCAATTGCTGGCGAGATCGCAGAGGTTTTGGTATTTGGTTTGCAACCGGTGTTGGCGAACACAAAAAGGGAACACTGTCACTTCGATTCGAGGAGAGAAACGAATGTCTGCCACCGCTGCTGCTATTGAAGTCCCTGCCGTGGTCACGAGCGACGAGCTAATCGAGTGGTTCGAGGATGCCGTCGAGTTGATGAAGCCCGACCAGGTTCATTGGTGCGACGGCTCGCAGGAAGAGTACGATCGCCTGTGCGAAGAAATGGTCGAGAGCGGCACATTCATCCGCCTCAATCCCGAGCTGCGACCCAACAGCTTTCTCGCGCGGAGCCATCCTTCGGACGTGGCCCGCGTCGAAGACCGCACCTACATTTGCTCGCTCGCCAAGGGGGATGCGGGGCCGACCAACAACTGGATGGCTCCCCGCGAGATGAAGGCGCTGCTCATGCCCAAGTTCGATGGGTGCATGAAGGGGCGCACACTCTACGTGATTCCCTTTAGCATGGGACCAATTGGTTCGCCCATTTCGCATATCGGCGTTCAGCTTACCGACTCCCCCTATGTGGTCACCAACATGCGAATCATGACTCGCATGGGAACCAATGTGCTGGAAGCCCTCGGCGATGGCGAGTTCATCAAGTGCTTGCACTCGGTTGGCATGCCACTCACCGATGGTGTGCAAGACGTCGCGTGGCCTTGCAGTCCCGATCCCAAGAACAAGTACATCGTTCACTTCCCCGAGGAGCGGGCGATTTGGAGTTACGGCTCTGGCTACGGCGGCAACGCGCTGCTCGGCAAGAAGTGCTTCGCATTGCGAATTGCCAGCGTGCTGGCCCGCGAGCAAGGTTGGTTGGCTGAGCATATGCTCATCACGGGCGTCAAAAATCCCGAAGGCGAAAAGACCTACGTCGCCGCGGCATTCCCGAGCGCTTGTGGCAAGACCAACTTTGCCATGTTGGTGCCACCCCAGGAGTTTAAAGACGAAGGTTGGGAGGTGACCTGTGTGGGAGACGACATCGCGTGGATCAAGCCGGCCGCTGACGGCAAGATTTATGCGATCAATCCTGAGTATGGTTTTTTTGGAGTCGCTCCCGGCACCAACGACAAAACCAACCCCAACGCCATGGCGAGCATTCGCGCGAACACCATCTTCACGAATGTCGCGCTCACCGACGATGGCGACGTGTGGTGGGAAGGGATGAGCGACGAGCCACCGGCTCACTGCATCGACTGGCATGGTAACGACTGGACACCGGGCAGCACCGAAAAAGCGGCCCACGCCAACAGTCGCTTCACCGCGCCGCTGTCGCAGTGTCCTTCGGTCGACCCGAACTACGACGATCCCAACGGTGTGCCGATCTCGGCATTCATCTTTGGTGGTCGCCGCAGCACGGTGGTGCCGCTAGTGTTTCAGGCGTTCAACTGGGCCTACGGCGTTTATTGGGCCGCCACCATGGGATCCGAAATGACAGCCGCCGCGTTCGGGCAACTCGGCAAAGTCCGCCGCGACCCGCTCGCCATGCTGCCATTCTGCGGCTATCACATGGGCGACTACCTAGGCCACTGGCTCGACTTCGGTCGCCGGATTCCGAACCCGCCCCGGGTGTTCAACGTCAACTGGTTCCGTCGCGACGCCGACGGCAACTTCCTGTGGCCCGGCTTCGGCGAGAATATGCGAATCCTCAAATGGATCGTCGGCCGCTCGAAAGGCAAGGCCGCCAGCACCGAAGGACCGCTCGGCTGGATGCCACAGTACAACGATATCGACTGGCGAGGGCTCGATTTCAGCAAAGAGCAGTTCGATGCTCTAATGAGCACCGAGCGTGGCGAATGGCTGCAAGAGATTGCCTCGCACGACGAGTTGTTCTTCAAGCTCTATGACCGACTGCCGAAAGAACTCACGTTTATCCGCGAACTCCTGGTGAGCGGCCTTTGGCGTTCGCCCGAACATTGGGAGCTGCATGGCGAGCGGGTGGTTTAGAAAGGGCAAGAATCGTAGGCGGTCAAGCTAGAAGTCACTCGGATTCACGTCGGCTTGACCGTGCCCGCGGACTCGAAACACAATCACTTCGGTGCCAATGACACGAAAAACCATGCGAAATGGCTTGCCATACTTGGTCCGAAACGGAATTTCGCGAAGCTCGAAATGAAAGAACTCATTTTCAGGTGCCAGCCCGCAGCTCATGGGGGCGTCTTCGAGTCTCACGATAGCCGACTCAAACGCGTCGTTCCAATGTCGAGCACCGCGCGGCGAACGCTCGGCGATGTACGAAACAATCGACTGAACGTCTGCGTTCGCTCGAGTCAGGAGTCGGACCGAAAACTTCACTTCGCGTCCGTCGTTTCCTTTCGGCGTAGCTCAGCAAGTATTTCACGTGCCGGCAGCCCTCGGTCACCTTTGTCGAAGTCCACAACAGCAGCTTGAACAGCCGCCAGATCTTCGTCGCGATGCTTCGCAGCCCACCACCGGTCATAAATCTGTTCAATCGAAAGATCAGATCCTTCGCTTGCAGTTAGCGAGACCGCAAATCTATTGAATTCAGCTAGTTGAGGGAGCATTTCCATGCGATTGATGATAGCGTTTACTCGGTGCCCGAGTCAAATTTCTCTTGTTCTATAGCCCGCCAAGATCGCCGGTTTTTGGCGTTCCCCCGAACATTGGGAGCTGCATGGCGAGCGGATGGTACAATAGAGGAAGACTTCTCAGTTACCTCCAAGGTGAGAAATATGGTACTCAATGCTGTTGATGAGCGAATGCTTGCGGAGCAGGCAGTCGCTGCTGGCTTTGCCACGGCCGAGTTGTACGTCCATTCTCTGATTGAGCGTGACGCTGAACGACTAGCTATCGCGGAGGGAATTGCCGACGCTAAAGCTGGTCGTGTGCGACCATTCGATGAATTTGACCGAGAGTTCCGCGCAAAGCACGGATTGCCGGCGAGAGCTTGATGTTCGACTTGGTCATTACAGCGACTGCTGAATCCGACATCGAAGCAGCTTATACATGGTGGCGCGACAATCGTTCGGCCCAACAGGCCGCTCGTTGGCTCGATTCCATCTATCCCGCGATCGAACGTCTCTGCGAGAATCCCAGGCTTTGCTCTGTAGCAGCCGAACAAGAGCAGTTTGATGGCGAACTCAGGCAGTTGCTCTTCGGTATTGGTCGGCATCCGACCCATCGCGTCGTGTTTTCGATTTCCGGCAGCCGAGTCGAAGTTCTCCGGGTTCGGCACGTTGCTCAAGCGACCTTGTAAAGTTGTCGACCGATTGATGATAGCCTGAATACACACGTGAAATTGATCGATCACTGCGTCCACGATTCGTGACAAGCCGGCTCACACAACGACGATTGGTAACGTACTTGGTCACCAATCACGAATTCTGCGTGCAGTTTTGACAAACCAACTCCCAACCGTCGAGTGACCGCCAATCAGTTGTTTCTGCGAATTCAGCAACTGTTGCTGCCCACTTCGGGGTATTGTCGTCGCACAGCGACTCTAGTTCATTAAGAACTACAACGTGGTTACATCGATCGCAGCGCAACATGAGCGACATCCATAGGGCGTGCTCAAGTTTCTCGCGTTCATCCATCACTTCAACTCCACAACTTGCGAACTCCGCCGCAACTGCCCACAAGCCGCGTTGATTTTGTCGCCCTTGCGATGCCGGAACCGCACAGCGATGCCGGCCTCTTCGAGGATGCGGCGGAAAGTTTGCTGGGCATGGACGCTGGGTGTTTCGTAGGGCAAGCCGGCCACCGGGTTATAGGGAATGACGTTGACGAGTGCTTCGCGACCGGCGAGCAAGCGGCCGAGCTGCCTGGCGTGTTCGGCTTGGTCGTTAAGACCGGCGAGCAAGACATATTCGTAAGTCAGTCTTCGGCCGGTTACGGCGAAATAATCGTCGGCCGCTTTAATGATGGCTTCGAGCCCCGTCTTGTCGTTGGTCGGGACGATCTTGTTACGCAGTTCGTCGTTCGGCGCATGGAGCGAGATCGCAAGTCGATAGTGGGTGTCTTGTTTCGCAAGGCGGTTGATTGCCTTGGGCAAACCGACGGTCGAGATGGTGATCCGCCGGTGGCTGATGTCGAGTGCGTCGGGCGCGCTGACAATGTCGAGTGCTGGAAGCAATGCATTGAGGTTGGCGAGTGGTTCGCCCATTCCCATGACCACCACATGACTGAGCCGCTCGTCGGCGGCGAGCAGATGTTGCAATCGCAAGATCTGTTCGACAATTTCACCCGTTGTGAGATTACGATCGACGCCGTCGAGCCCGCTGGCACAGAAGACGCATCCCATGCCACAGCCAACTTGGGTACTGACGCAAACCGTGCGGCGAACCTTGTCGCGAAGCAGGACGCACTCGATCTGTCCCCCCCCAGCGAGCGTGAGCAGCAGCTTTTCAGTCCCATCATCGGCCTTGGTGTGGCGAGCGATGGTCGAGGACCACAGCGTGAACGCTTCGGCCAGTTCGCCGCGGAGCGACTTGGGCAGGTCGCTCATCGCCTGCCAATCGTCCGCGCGGCGGGCGATGAGCCACTGTTTGATTTGCTTGGTGCGGTACTTGGGCAGATTGAGCGTCGCCGACCAGTCGGCCAGTTGCTGGTCGATGTCGTCGAAGAGATGTGGCTTCGTTTTGGACATGATTGTGAGGATAACAGGAAATGGTCGCGAGCGCCCGGGCGGGAAGAATGCAAACTGCAAAATAGGAATTGCAAAATGCAAAGTCTTGATACGAAAGGGACGGTTGTTACTTTGCAATTACTATTTTGCAATGTGAAATCCTGCCACTTGGTAGCGCAAGTCGTTGTTCCGCAAGCATTTACGCCGAACCGCCCATGCTGCCCGAAAAAATCCATTTGCCGCGCGAACCTTTTGCCGGATAATGTAGTCTCATGGAGGTCGCCACGAAAACGGACATGGTTCGGTTTCTTGGCGACCGATAAACTACCAAAATGCCGCCCGTTTCGAGGGGCCGCGCGGTTTGCAGCCGTCGGCTTCGCTCGATCTGGCGAGGTAAGTTGGTAACGACACTTCTTTCTCTCCCCGGCCACGCCCCCGGCGTAGCGAGTTCCATCATGCAAGCGATTCAAACGAACAACACGATTGTCGGCACCGTCATTGGCGGAACCCGCGTGATTTTCGATGTCGTCAATGGCATGGCGGACCTTGCGCGCACCTTGCGTGGCTATCTAGCGACGCTACGACAGTTTGCTTCGGTACTGTTCTCCGATGGAGAACGGCTCATCGAGGCATTCGTTGCGGCCTTGGCCGCTGGTTTAGCGCTGTGGCACGAGTGCCAAGTGCTGATGCCGGCCATGGCGGGCAAACAAGCCCGCCACGATGACTCAGGGGCCTCGGCCGCCGTGAGTCGACGCCTCGGCCCCGTGGTTGGCTAAGTTTCGCCCGGCATAGAAAGTCCGGCAAAAAGGGACACCCGTCCCCGCGAAACTCAAACCGGCCCGCTGGTGATCCCAAGGCGATGGCGTTTTTGCCGTTCGCTTTCGTTTCATCTCCGCTCGCTAATTCCCATTTTGTCGCTCGGCTTGTCGCCGCGTGACCTTTCGAGAGAGAAAAGTGTTCTGATGACCGCGACTTCGGTTTTCAATTTCGCAGACGAAACCACCGCTTCGCTCGTGCTCTTGGCTCAGCAAGACAATCGCGAGGCGTTTGGTGAACTCGTCGAGCGTTACGAGTCGATGGTCATCGCCGTCGGCTTAAAGCGGCTTGGCGATTACAACGAGGCGCAAGAGCTCGCTCAAGAAGTCTTCGTCCGCGCCATGCAGCGGTTGCACCAGCTTCACGAGCCGGCGGCATTCGGCGGTTGGTTGCGGCAAATCACTGTGCGGATGGCCATCAACCGAATGGTCCGGCGTCCGCCGACGATTGCGACCCAGCCGTCGACGATGGAAGCGACTTGCCTGCAAGAGAACTCACCGCTCGATGCATTGCTTGCGAGCGAACGAGTGTCGCAAGTCCACAGCGGTTTGAGCCGGCTTGGTTCGATGGACCGCGATACGCTCGAGGCGTTCTACCTGCGTGGTCAGTCGCTCATTCAGATGAGCGATCAATTCGATGCGCCGGTCGGTACGATCAAGCGTCGGTTGCACGTGGCGCGAAAGCGTCTTGCGGCCGAGCTCGAAACGCTGCAAGTCGCTTGAATAATTAGGCAGGGAGCCCCGGCCAATTGTGGCCGGGGCTCTTCGCGCTCTGATTTTCAACCGCTGTTTACGCGCAGGCCATTTCTAGGCCAAGGCTGGTTCGTCAACAACACGAATCAATCGCCCGCCACTCTCGTACCATCCCATCCGTGTAAACCGGCACCAGCTTAAGTCGACTTCTACCGCCAGTGGTGCCCCGTCGCCCGGGTGGAACGTCACCACACCCCGGCGATAGGGAATCGGCCGGTCGTGGAAGAACCCAATGCCACTTTCCGAGAGATCTTTCCCAACCACGACTAACTCAATCGCTAACGCCTCGGGGACTTCTCGCGCCAGGGGCCGCAATTCGAGCAGCACCGGCAAAGGCCAGCGACTCATCGTCCTGCGTTCGAGCGAGGGGCTACGCCGACTCTTCCGCAGGATATGTTCGACGCGAGTACGTAAGTTTGGCAGCCGACGTGTGGTGTCGAAACCGCGCGATGGCGGAATCAATTCCATCGGCAATACCGAATCGAGTGTGAGCGCAGCACCCATCGATTGATTTCCCTTGAACGAGTCGAGGAGCAGACGAGACTCAGCGAGCAGCGGGAAGCTTTACAAGCAGCAGCACACTAGAAGCTTAGCTCACCCAATTCGCGCAGCATCGTGCTTGTCGTTCGATTGTGTCAGAATGCGTTCGGTATAGTCCGCAATACCCGAGCGAGCGACCACGCTTAGTTAATCGCCCGACTCAGCGTTAATCGCCCGACTCAGCCAATGCCGCTTGGGCGGCGGCAAGTCGCGCGATCGGCACCCGGAAGGGGCTACAGCTTACATAGTTGAGCCCCACCTTGTGACAGAAGGCGATCGAAGCGGGATCGCCACCATGCTCGCCACAAATGCCCAGCTTCAGCTTGCTGTTTGTGCTGCGGCCTTTCTCGACCCCCATCGCCACCAATTGACCAACGCCCGATGTATCGAGCGACTGGAAGGGATCGCGCTCAAGAATCTCGGCGGCAAGATAGTCGGGTAAGAACGTGTTGACGTCATCGCGGCTAAAACCAAACGTCATCTGCGTCAAGTCGTTCGTGCCGAAACTGAAAAAGTCCGCAGCCGTGGCAACCTCGTCGGCGGTGAGCGCCGCGCGAGGAATCTCGATCATCGTGCCGATCAGAATCGGCAATTTGCCGGTGTATTTCTTGTCGGCGAAGACTTTGTCGATCGTCGTTTGCGTAATCTCACGGAGCATCGTTAACTCTTTCACTGCGCCAACCAGCGGAATCATGATCTCGGGTTTGACGTCGATATTTTTCTTTGCACAGTTGATTGCCGCTTCGGTGATTGCCGTCACCTGCATCACCAAAATCTCGGGATAGGTGATACTCAGTCGGCAACCGCGATGGCCCAGCATGGGGTTTGCCTCATGAAGCTGTGTAACTCGACGCTCGACCTCGGCCGGTTTCACACCGAGCGACTTCGCAACTTCGGCTTGCCCCGACTTTTCATGAGGCAAAAACTCGTGCAAAGGTGGGTCGAGTAACCGCACCGTCACTGGCAACCCCTTCATTGCTTTGAAGATGCCCTCAAAGTCTTTGCGCTGGTAGGGCAATAGCTTTGCAAGTGCCTTTTCGCGATCGGCCACGTTCTCGGCGAGAATCATCTCACGCATCGCGAGAATCCGTTCGCCTTCGAAGAACATGTGCTCGGTACGGCACAGACCAATTCCCTCGGCACCAAAGTCGCGGGCTCGCTTGCTGTCGGCCGGGCTATCGGCGTTAGTCCGCACTCCCAGCTTGCGATACTTGTCGGCCCACCCCATGACCGTGGCGAAGTCGCCCGACATTTTGGGCTCAATCGTTGGCATCTCACCAGCGAAGACTTCGCCCGTGCTGCCATCGATCGAGAGCACATCTTTGTGGGTGTATGTCTTGCCCCCCACTTTAATCTTGCGGCCCTTTTCGTCGATCTCGATCGAACCGGCACCAGCGACACAGCACTTGCCCCAACCGCGGGCCACCACGGCCGCGTGGCTCGTCATGCCGCCGGTGCTGGTGAGAATGCCGGCGGCCGTGTGCATCCCGTCAACATCTTCGGGACTTGTTTCTTTGCGAATGAGCAGCACCTGTTCGCCAGCGTGGGCGCGATCGACTGCTTCGTTAGCGGTGAAGGCGAGTTTGCCGAACGCGGCACCAGGTGAAGCGGGCAAACCGACGGCCAGCACCTCAGCTTTCCTTTTGGCTGCGGGATCAAACGAGGGGAGCAATAACTGCGTCAAATCATTGGCCGGAATCCGCATGACGGCCGTTTTCTCGGGAATCAACTTTTCTTTGACCATCTCACAAGCGATCCGCACAGCCGCCATACCGGTCCGCTTACCGTTGCGGGTTTGCAGCATGTAGAGCTTGCCTTTTTCGATTGTGAACTCGATGTCTTGCACATCTTTGTAGTGCTTCTCGAGCTTGGTCTTGATTGCCATCAACTCGGCGTGCACCTTCTTGCCAATCGTCTTGTCGCTCGCGCAAGTCCACTTCGGCATCTCGTCAACGGGCTGCGGCGTCCGAATGCCGGCAACCACGTCTTCGCCTTGAGCGTTGACGAGGAACTCGCCATAAAACTTGTTTTCGCCCGTCGATGGGTTGCGTGTGAACGCGACACCGGTGCCGCTATCGTCGCCCATGTTTCCGAAGACCATCGACTGCACATTCACAGCCGTTCCCTTGAGTCCCGTAATCCCTTCGATACGTCGGTAACTGATTGCTTTGTCGCTGTTCCAGCTCTTGAAAACCGCTTCGATCGCGAGCGAAAGTTGCTCGATCGGGTCTTGCGGGAAGGGCTGACCGGTGTGTTTCTTGTAAACCTGCTTATATTCTTCGACAAGCTTAATGAGTCCTTCGGTCGGTACATCGGTATCGAGCTTGGCGTTGCAGTCTTTCTTGATTTTGTCGAACGCGTGCTCAAAATACTCGTGGTCAACTTCCATGACCACATCACCATACATGTTGATCAAACGGCGATAGGCGTCGTAGGCGAATCGCTCGTTGCCGGTCGCTTCGGCCAAACCCGCGACCGATTGGTCGTTGAGGCCCAGGTTGAGAATCGTATTCATCATGCCTGGCATCGAGACGGCCGCACCCGAGCGAACCGACACGAGCAACGGGTCTTTCGAGTCACCAAAGTTCTTGCCAAACTCTTTTTCGAGCGTTTTGATGTTGATTGCAACTTCTTCGAGCAGTCCGGCTGGCAACTTTTGCTTGGCCTTGTTGTACTGGTCGCAGACTTCGGTGGTGATCGTGAAACCGGCCGGCACGGGCAACCCAATCGACGTCATGTCGGCAAGGTTAGCCCCTTTGCCGCCAATCAACTGCTTCATCGAGGTATCGCCATCGGTGCGCGTCTTGCCGAAGTAATAGACCATTTTTCCGGCCGTGGTCTTGCTCGCAGCGGAGGGGGTCTTCTTGGCCATGCCTGAAAGTCTCGCAGGTTGAATTGTGCGTAATGTGGGTTTAGACAGTCGCCCCGATGGCCGCGAAATGCCGCGAAAACCGGGAAAAAATAAGTAAGTTGCGTGGGCGACAATCTAAAGGGGGGTGCAACCAAGCGTCAAGCGGGGGCGGGTTTCTGGCCGTCTCTGGGCTGTCTCTGGGCCACGGGCTTTGTGTCCGTTTTGTCGCTTTTTGTGAAAACACGATTTATGGCGACTTAATAGAGGGGGATTTTGTCGCATCGGGTTTTCAGATCTTGCTTGTTTTGTAGTCGATTCGTCATTTGTAAAGCGACAAAATCCACCTCATTTTGGCGCGTGTTTCATGAGCAAAGCGACAAAATGATTTCCCCCCTGAATCGCAGCACATGGTCCGCTCATTCCCAGACCGCAGACTCCGCGACGCGCGCGGGGCGAAAGCCCCCTGCGACGGCTCGTTTATTACGATACTCGCGACCCCGATTCTACCCGATTGCGTGGCCGTATTCGACAACAAAATTTGGCCACTTATTTCGCCCGATTCACAAGAATTCGGAGCCACCCGATGAGCTCCGAATTCTCGCGTCTCGAGCGACACAACGTTGGCCTATATTCGCTCGAACAAGTCACCCGCTCGCAGCTCCACCCCAGGTAGCGCCAATGGCGACACTCGCTCGTCCCCTTTGTAGTCGCTGCGGGAGCGGTACTCGAGACCGACCGGCTCGCGATAGACTTCGAGCTGGGCATCGACCAAATTCACGATCCAGAACTCTTGGATTCCCGCCTGAGCATAGGCGGCACACTTCGCTCCGCGATCTTTCGCGAGCGACGAGTCGGCGACTTCGATGAGCAGCAAAATATCTTCGGGATAGGGGGCACGCTTTGCGTAACTGCGCTCGCGGACCCAACAAACATCTGGCTGTGGAGCGCTCTGGCTGCCGGGCAAACGAATCGAATTTTGATTGCGAACCCGAATCGGTTTGTCGAGCGTGGCTCGCACACTCCATTCGCTCAAGAAATCGGTGCCGTTCTCATGCGCTGCGCTCTTCGGGGGCATCTCGATCAATCTGCCCCACAGCAGTTCGATATTCTTCTCGTGCTCGCCGACAAAAGCGCCGCAATGAATCATGTGCTCGTACTCTTCGAGCGAGAATGTCGCCGGCACGACCGCAGCGAAGGATGCGGGAGTGGCTTCGAGTGCAGAGGTCATGCTCATGAAAGTGACCGATTCCATAACAAACAGGCTGACGCCGAGTTCTAACACGACGCGACCGAGCCGCCAAACTGTTGTCTGCTGATGCCCGTGGCCCGGTCAAACCGTTGATGCTATGATAGGGTTATGAATAACAGTATGGTCGAGCACATATCGAGCGACCCAAACATCTGTGGCGGGAAGCCGTGCATTGCCGGTACTCGCATTCGCGTCTGGGACATCTACGTCGCCAGCGAGTGGCGGGGCGAAACGCCTGATCAGATTGTCGCCCAGTATCCCCGGCTGACGCTCGCTCAAGTCCATGCCGCGCTCGCGTTCTATTGGGACAACCGTGAAGCCATCGATTTACAGATGAAAGCGGCCGATGTGTTCGTCGAACAACTGAAGCAGCGTCTTGGCCTCGGGCCACTTGCAAAAAAGCTCACGAACGTCGAAGTCGAGGATGATTCGATTCCTTCTTGATGAGCATGTCCCCCACGCGATAGCTCACGGCTTGAGGCTGCGCGGGATCGACGTTCTGACGTTGAGTGACGCGGGCCTGCTGTCAGCGGCTGACGGCGAGATACTCCTTTACGCCCTCCGTGAGAGTCGGGTCATTTTCACTCAAGACGACGACTTCCTTAAGCTTGCTGCGAGCGGGCGATCGCACGCTGGAGTCGTTTATGCAAAGCAACATCGAAAACAGATTGGAGAGATTGTCCAGTTCCTTGAAGTCATGAATGAGTGCTTCGACGAGAGCGAAATGGTCGGACTAGTCGAATTCTTGTGAATCGACCAAAAAACAAAAAAAAGCGGCCCGATACCAAGGTGGCATCGGGCCGCTCGTTCTTCTACTTTTGACCAGCCAAACTTCCGAACAAAGGAAGCGAAGCCAGGGAGACTCTTCTACTCACACTTAGTTGCAGCCACAGTCGCTCGCAGGAGCAGCCGAGGCCGATTCGCCACCGCTGCAGCAAGGGTTCGTGCATCGGACTTGCACGGGAACTTGCTCGCAAACGGTCTTCGGAACGCAACGCTTCACGGTGTAAGCAATCTTGCGAGGCACAACCTTGGTGCACGAGACGGTCTTCGATTCGCAAACCGGGACGCACACGGTGTAGCAAACTTCTTTGCTGTGGCACTCGGGAACCATCTTGCAAACTTGGTAGCAGCAAGTCTTGCATTCAGGAACCATCTTGCAAACCTTGTAGCAGCAAGTCTTGGTCTCGGGAACCATCTTGCAAACCTTGTAGCAGCAAGTCTTGGTTTCGGGAACCATCGTGCAGACCTTGTAGCAGCAGGTCTTGGTGTGGCACTCGGGAACCATCTTGCAAACTTGGTAGCAGCAAGTCTTGCACTCAGGAACCATCTTGCAAACCTTGTAGCAGCAAGTCTTGGTTTCAGGAACCATCGTGCAGACCTTGTAGCAGCAGGTCTTGGTGTGGCACTCGGGAACCATCTTGCAAACCTTGTAGCAGCACGATTTGACTTCGTTCACCATCGTGCAAACTTGGTAGCAGCAAGTCTTGGTGCGAGGCTCGCACACAGTCTTGCAGCAAGTGATTTCCTTCTCGCAGCAGGTCGGAACCCAAACCTTCTTGCAGCATTTGCGCGGAGGGCATTGGATGCACTCGGTGCGGCAAGCACCCGGGCAATACTTGCAAGAGCAAGTGCAGGGGTCGAACACCCAAGTACCAGGCTCACGGACAACACGTGTGCGGGTCGGGCCAGCCACTTCGTAGGTCTGTGTTTCCCAGTGACCGCCGTTGACGGTGATGGTCTTCGTATAAGGAACCGTCTTGCTGACGTAGTATGTTACTTCCTTCGAGCGAGTTTCGTAAACCGGCTTGCTCACTGTGTACTCGCGAGTTTTGGTTTCCCAAACTGGCTTCATCACGGTGTAGCTAACTTCCTTTTGACGTGTTTCCCACACTGGCTTGTTGACTGTGTAGCAGCGGGTCTTGGTTTCCCACACAGGCTTCATGACGGTGTAGTTGCGAGTCTTCGTTTCGTACACTGGCTTCATGACCGTGTACTGAACTTCCTTCTGGCGTGTTTCCCAGACCGGCTTGCAAACGGTGTACTCACGAGTGCGGGTTTCCCACACTGGCTTGCAGACCGTGTACTCACGGGTCTTGGTTTCCCACACCGGACGCATGACGGTGTAGTTGCGGGTCTTGGTTTCGTACACAGGCTTCATGACGGTGGAGTTAACCGTCTTGGTGCGTGTTTCTGGCACCATGCGGGTGTAGTTCACAACCTTGTTTTCACAAATTTGGTCGTAAACGGTCTTGTAACAGGTGACTTCTGTCTGCTCGTTAATCGTCCGGGTCACGTTCTTCATGACCGTGTGGTAATGCAGCTGACAGCCAGGATCGCAGCAGTTGTAGCTAACAGCGCCACAATAGGCTGCGTCGACTTGGGCAGTCGGAGCAAAGCTCAGGAGCAGCGCCACCAACAACGGGGCACTCAATACAGTCTTCATTTCGTTCGTCGCCTCCAGTGGAAAAAACAGTTCGGGCAAATGAGAGGGGCTGGTCAAAACGGAACAACTCCGTCGACTATTTCATCGGAACGCAAACCCACCCCCTTTTAACCCATTTGTGCAAATTGCCAGCACTTCGCAAATTCACAATCCGCAACAATCGGCACACTCTGTTTGTTCGTAACTCTTGGTTCGCCAACGATTTGCAACGACACACAGCGGGCCACCACAGCAACTCGTTGGTCCACCTGTGACAATTGTGCCGAGCAAGCCGCCGAATCGGCAGCGCGACCAATCGGGAGGGCGAGGCTCCTGCCGAGCTGTTCACGAAACGAGAGGGCGAGGCTCCTGCCGAGCTATTCGCGAATCAGGCTCCGCAGGAGCGTCGCCCTCCCGTTTGGTGAACTCCCCTCGCCCTCCCCGCTTCAGCTTGTTGCGAAAACGGGGTTGGCGTAAAGTTGCAGGCGTAAAGCTATGAATACCGAACACCCCAAGCCGACGGCCGATACTTCGACCGAAATGTCGAAAACATCGGTACCCAAAGGAGTCGTTAACCGGCTCAGCCTCTACCTGCGCGAACTTCAGATCATCGAGCGGCTTGGCGAGAAAACGGTCAGTTCGAGTCTGCTCGGCGACCGGCTTGGGTTTACCGATGCCCAGGTTCGCAAAGACCTCGGTTATTTCGGCCAATTCGGTCAGCCGGGGGTTGGTTATCCCTGTGCGGAACTGATCAAGGCGATTCGCGTGATCTTGGGTATCGACCGCGAATGGACCGTCGCGATGGTTGGCGTGGGAAACCTCGGGCGGGCGCTGCTTGGCTACAAGGGATTCTCGGCTCAGGGGTTCCGCGTGGTGGCCGCTTTCGACAACATGGCGGCAAAAATCGGCACATATTGCGAAGGAGTGCCGATCTACGACATTGCCGAACTGGGCAAAATCGTGCAAGAACAGCAAGTTGTGTTGGGGCTCATTGCCGTGCCCGCTTCCGATGCCCAAACCATCGCCGACGAGCTGGTCGCGAGCGGCGTGGCGGGCATCCTTAACTTCGCCCCGGTGACGCTCAAACTGCCCGACAATGTGAGTCTGGTGGGTGTCGACCTGGCGACTGAACTCGAGTCGCTCTGTTTCTCGGTTGCGAATCGCCCGAACCCCCGTTAGTCTTAGCGACTCTTTACGGTAAACTAAGAGATCGGGAGCGAGACTCCTCACGCCTACTACCCCGTAGTGTAATGGTAACACCAGGGATTTTGATTCCCTTATTCCAGGTTCGAGCCCTGGCGGGGTAGCTTCGAAAATCGTGGTTTGCTCCGCAAACCAACGTTGGTTCGCGGAGCGAACCACGACTAACTTCACGTCGTTGCAAGCGAATTCATGCATCACACTGCCGAAGACGTTTTCGCCCGCCAGTGTATCCGCAGTGTGGGGCAACTCGTCCGGCGGGTGCAGTCTGAAATGGTGGGTGGCCCGCTTACCAAGGGCGATAAGTCGCCGGTGACTGTGGGCGACTTTGCTGCGCAGGCCGTCGTCGCTCGGCAGCTCAATTTGGCGTTCCCCGGCGCGGCGCTCGTTGGCGAAGAAGATGCCAATAGCCTTCGCAGTGGCGAGCATGCCGACTTGCTGGGGCTTGTCACCAAGTTTGTGCAGTATGTCATCCCCGAGGCCACCGCCGAAGCAGTTTGTGATTGGATCGACGAAGGGAACGGCGAGGCTCGAGGAACCTTCTGGACGCTCGACCCAATCGACGGCACCAAGGGTTTCTTGCGTGGCGAGCAATACGCCGTCGCGTTTGCAAAGATTGTCGATGGCCAAGTCGAACGTGGTTACCTCGCCTGCCCCGAACTCGAACAGGGGGGCAAGGTAAACATTGGCGGACCTGGTTCGCTCCTGTACGCCGCCCGCGGTGAAGGCTGCTGGATCGAGCCGCTCGACGGCTTAGCCGCGGAGCGGACAAAGGCCCAAGTCTCAATGACCAGCGACATCACCCAAGTTCGCGTCTTCCGTTCGGTCGAATCGAGCCACACCAACACGGGCCAACTCGGCGAGTTCACGACGAAGCTGGGCACCACGGCCGAGGCGATTCCGATGGACAGCCAAGCCAAGTACGCGGCCCTAGCGGCGGGACAAGGCGAAATGCTGATCCGGTTCTTGTCATCGAGTCGCCCCGACTACCGCGAAAAAATCTGGGACCAAGCCGCCGGCAGCATCGTCATCGAAGAAGCCGGCGGCCGAGTGACCGACCTCGATGGCAAGCCGCTCGATTTCTCGCATGGAAGTTCGCTCGAAGCGAACCGGGGCGTGCTGGCGACCAACGGGCTAATTCACGATGCCGCGCTGGCGGCGGTGAAGGCGATTGGGGCCTAGCGCAATCGCACTGCGCGGGGGGCACTGCGAAATGAGGGCGTAGAGCCCGCCACTTTTCTCCTGAAAAACACCACCCCCGCGCCACTTGTGTGCTCAAAATGGACACTCTCAGGTGTTACAATGGATTCGTCAGGCTCCACCGCGATATTCCACTTGAGAGACTCACATGGCCAAGAAATCAGCAACTAAAAAGTCGACCGCCGCGAAAACTGCCAAGCCCGCTGCCGAGAAAGTGACGGCGAAAACGGCCAAGAAATCGACCGCGAAAGCAACCGCCCCCAAGACTCCTCTCAGCGAAGAGTCAATCGGCATCGCGGCCGGTGAGTTGTGGGCTCGACTCACTGAGAAACCGGCTACCGTAGCCGAACTGAAGAAAGCGACCAGTTGCTCAGACGAGTTGACGCTCGTGGCGATCGGCTGGCTCGCCCGTGAAGGGAAGCTCCATTTCGAAACGACATCGCGTTCGGTAACGCTGTCGCTAGCGTAAAGCCCCTGGGCATACTCCGGCCACTTGTTGCCCTCTACAACGGTCGCTAAACTGCTGGATTATCGCTCGCGGCATAGCCGCTGGAGTGCGTAATCCAATAGCGTGATCGGTACCAACAGCGTGATCGGTAACAGTGCGATGAAGACATACATGGCCAAAACGGCCGAAGTCGAACAAAAGTGGTTGCTCGTTGATGCGACCGACAAAATCGTCGGGCGGCTCGCCAGCGACATTGCCGTGCGGCTGATGGGCAAGCACCGGGCGACCTACACGCCCCACGTCGACACGGGCGATTTTGTCGTCGTCATTAATGCCGAGAAGGTGAACTTCAGCGGCAAGAAGTGGGACCAAAAGCGGTACACCTGGTACACGGGCTTCCCGCGTCTGCGGTCAATTTCGGCCGGCGACCAACTCGACCGCCATCCCGAGCGCGTGCTCCGCGAAGCGGTCCGGCGGATGCTTCCAAAAAATAAACTGGCGACCAAGATGCTCAGCAAGCTCAAGGTCTATGCCGGTAGCGAACATCCCCACTCGGCCCAACAGCCCGAAGTTGTCGAGCTGGCTGTTAAGTAGCGAACAAATTTGTAACGAACCCAAAATATTCACGGGCACTAGGCAATTAGGCGAATGGCAACGAGCGAAAAAGTAATCGATGCACTGGGAACTGGCCGTCGTAAGACCTCGGTAGCGCGCGTCCGCGTTCGTCCTGGCACCGGAAAAATCACGATCAACAAGCGGGAACTCGAAGAGTATTTCCCCATTCCCCAGGATCGCAACGCGGTGGTCGCTCCGCTTATGCACTGCGACCTCCGCGACAAGGTCGACATCGTCATTCGGACGCAGGGTGGCGGTTCGACCGGCCAAGCAGGAGCTTGCATGCAGGGCATTGCGCGCGCCTTGGTTAAGTTCGATAGCGATCTTCACGACAAACTTCGCGAACGCGAGTTCTTGACTCGCGACTCGCGGATGAAAGAGCGCAAAAAGCCCGGTCTGCGTGGTGCCCGTCGCGGTACCCAATTTAGCAAGCGTTAAACCGGCAGTTTTTGTCGACTGCCCCGCTGTTTTTAACCGTCTGTTTCGAGGCGAGCGTTCCAGCGACGGCACTCGAAGTCGAGGCCGCAGTTTTCGGTGGCGACTGCCGCAACGCCAGTGTCATTATCGAACAGTAGGCTGACATCGCAAGAACCGTCGGGCCAGAGGGCATGGCTTCTGTTCGAGTCGAGTTCGGTCAGCCCAATCGCCGCCATTGACAGTTGAAGCCCCCGGCCATCAAGTTTTGTGACCGCCTCTTTCTTCGTCCAAAGCCGATAGAAGGCACGCGCGCGTTCGTCAGCCGGGCAAGCGAGCCATTCGTCGAGCTCCCAATGAGTTGAAATGCGACGCACCAAGGCTTCGACGTCGCGTAATCGACGAGGTGTTTCGAGGTCGATGCCGACTCGCTCGTCTGTGACCGCAAGCAGTATCCAGTCGCCCGAATGAGTCAAATTGAAGTCAATTAGCTGCTTTTTCGCGAGCGATGGTTTGCCGTAGTCGCTGCGAACGATTTCGAGTTCCGTCGACGTAATGCCAAGATAGGTCGACAAAATCTGCCGCATTCCGACGGTCGAGGCAATCGCTCGTTGGCGGACGGCCGAGTGACTGATCGACGCGAGGTTCTCAACGTCGAACGGGGGCAACAGGTCGGCCGATGCGAGCGAAATCTCGTCCATTCGCCAGCCCCAGATGTCGATAGTTCGGGATGCAAGCGAACCGGTTGGCGAGCCAATGGGCCAATGTTCGGGGCCGTTCATGAGTTGAGTCCCCACCGCTCGCTCAGGTCGTCGACGATGGCGACGACCGTCGGTGGCGGTCCCGTTTCGGTCGCCGTAGGTCTTGCTGCCGGGTGTAAGAAAAAGTGACCGCCGGGGAACATGCGGATCGTGAAGTCGCCCGCGGTCAGTTCCTGCCAAGCCGAGAGTCGCTCGAAGCTCACTCCCGGGTCGTCGAGACCGCCGAGGGCGAACAAGTCGCAAGCGACTGGTTCGCTCGGTTGATACTGGTAGGTTTCGACCAGCCGCATATCGCCTCTGAGCATCGGCAGTACCAATTTCAGCATCCGTGGATCGGCCGCAATGGCGGCCGGAAGCCCGTCGTAGCGGCGGCGAATTTCGGCGACAAACTCATCGTCGGACAATTGGTGGAGCAGTACCGTACGCTTCACGAGCTGCGGCGCCGACGCTCCGGCGATGAATAGAACATCGGGTCGTGTTGCCGTCGCTGTCAATCGGCGAGCCACTTCATAGGCGACATAGCTCCCCATGCTGTGTCCGATAAGCGCGTACCTCGATGCTTCGGACGCGCGAATGGCGCGGGCTACGTCGTCAACGAGCGTGCAAAAACTGTCGTAGTGAGGCTCGTGCAACCGGTCTTCGCGTGCCGGCAATCGAAGTGGCGCGATTTGCAGCGAGTCGGGCAGATACCGCCGCCAGCGATAATACATGCTCGTGCCTCCCCCTGCGTGTGGCAAGCAAAAGAGCACGGGGCGTTCGGGATCGATCGGCAGCGTCGGCAATAGCGGATGTCGTTTCATGCTTCCTAACCATACCGTTGCGGCGCCGTTTCACCACGTCTCTTTCGAGCATTTCGCGCAATTCGCCCATCGACTGGCTATTAAGCTTGAGGTACTCGCAATTGCGAATTCCTTGGCGAGTGGCATTAAAACCCTCGAAAATTGCTGTAAACCTTTTCTCTATAACAGCTTACGTCGAACCGGTGGCCTCCGGTTCGGCTCTATTCGGCCGTTCCATCGATGAACCGCGATCGCTTTGCTCCTTCCGACAACTGCGCAGATTTCCTAAAATACCGGACCCTCCGATTAGTGGCAGTCGGGATGTTCCGGCGGCACCGGCTACGCGGCGAACCGTCCGCCGGCTCGACTCCATCGACTCTTCGCGACGATATCAGCCGACAGCCCGCGTTGCATCTGCACTCCCTCCCGTCCGTAAGTGAACCCAAAGAACCCGATGGCCACGGATACGCTGCCAAGCATTCGCGATGCTCAGACCCTCGTCGATCTGCTCCAACAGCAGGCGGCCGAGTTTGGCGATCGCAATGCCTACGTCTTTCTCGACGACCATGCCGGGGAGTTGTCGCTCAGCTTTGGTGAACTCGACCTGACGGCCCGCGCGATTGCCCGCGAGTTGCTTACAAAACTCGAGCCGGGTGATCGGGCGATGCTCGTATATCCGTCGGGGCTCGATTTCATCGCGGCATTTTTTGGCTGTCTATATGCCGGCGTGGTGGCGGTTCCCGCGACCTATCCCAAGCCGCGGCGTCCGCTGCCGCGAATGGCGAGCATCGCCCGCAACTCGGGCGCGAAGGTCGCGCTCACAACTTCGCAAACGCTCGGCACGCTCGACATGGCTCAGCAAGACGCCGTGGTGAGCCAACTCGAATGGCTCGCCAGCGACGAAGTCGATCACCGTGGCGCACGCGACTGGCAACCGCAACCACAAGAGCCCACCGCGACGGCATTCTTGCAATACACCTCGGGCAGTACGAGTGACCCGAAAGGGGTTGTCGTCAGCCACGGTAACTTGCTCGCCAACCTCGAAGCGATCCGCCAAGCATTTCGCATCGACGAAGATGCCGCCGCGCTGGGCGAGCCGGTGACCGGCGTGTTTTGGCTCCCCGCGTACCACGACATGGGACTCATCGGCGGCATTCTGACGCCCCTTTATGTGGGGGGGCGAAGTGTATTGATGTCGCCGACCGCGTTCCTGCAAAGGCCTATACGGTGGCTCGAAGCGATCGACCGCTTTCACGCGGTCATCAGCGGTGCGCCGAACTTTGCTTACGACTATTGCGTCCGGCGTATCGATCCGCGCAAACGACGGGCACTCAGACTCGATTCGTGGCGACTAGCGTTTTGTGGTGCCGAGCCGATTCGTGCCGAAACGATTCGCGAATTCACCGCCGCATTTGCCGAGAGCGGATTCCGTCCCGATACGTTCTATCCGTGCTATGGACTGGCCGAAAATACGCTGCTCGCGGCCGGACCGGCCGGACATCGGCCGCCGACGATTCTTGGCGTCGATCGGGTTTCGCTCGCTTCGGGACGAGTGGTGGTCGCCAGTGGTGACTCGGCGACTGTTCAGGAATTGGTCGGATGTGGCGAACCCCCCGAGGACCACGCCATCGAAATCGTCGACACGCTAGGGGGTCAACTCTGCGCGAGTGACCGGGTCGGCGAGATTCTCGTGGCCGGTCCGTCGGTCGCTCAAGGCTACTGGCAGCATGGCGAACTCAATGACGCCATTTTTGGCGTCACAATTCCGGGTCGCGATGGCAGTTACTTGCGAACGGGCGACTTGGGATTCATCCACGCGGGCGAGCTATTCATCACGGGCCGAGCCAAAGACGTGATTATCATTCGTGGCCGCAATCATTATCCTCAGGACATCGAAGCGACCGCCGAGTCGTCGCACCCGAGTTTGCTCCCTGGTGCCGCGTTCGCGATTGGCGACGAAGGAGACCAATGGCTCGCCGTCGTGCATCAGATCGACCGCCAATTTCCGGCAGCCGAATATCCGAGCGTCGTCAAAGCCATTCGCCAAGCGATCGCCGAACAACACGAGCTCGAAACGTCGATTGTCGTGTTGATTCGCCAAAGCTCGCTCCCGATCACGTCGAGCGGCAAAGTCCAGCGGAGCCTCACGCGCCAGCAGTATTTGGACGGCGAACTGAAAATCATGCACGAGTCGCGACTGGCCGAACGCAATGGCTCTGCGAATGGTGCCGCGAACGGTTCGACTCCCGCGAAGCCCAAGCGCCAACCGGCCGTCGGCGGAACACTCCAAAACGGCGATGCGTTTAGCGTCGATCGCGTTGCCGAGCGGATTGAATTGTGGATGCAAGAGTGGCTCGTCGACCGGGCTGGCCTCGCTGCCGAAGACGTGAGCCGCGACCGACCCTTCGCCGAGTTCGGCGTCGACTCGATGACGGCGGTCGAACTGAGTCACGAACTCGAAGAAGAGTTTGGTGTCCCCCTGCCGCCGATCGTCGCCTGGAACTACCCCACACCGGCCGCGCTCTCGCGCTACTTGGCCGAGCAGACGTGTGGGACGCACGGCGTTAAGGCAACCACCGAAATCGCGGGAGACAGCGACGTTGAAGCGTTGCTCGCCGAGATCGAGAACCTCAGTGATGATGAAGTGCAGCGTTTGTTGGGCGATGAAGAGTAGGGAAAACTTAGTTTGCCGAAGCCTCTTGTGCCCGACAATTTTCTCTGGCACCCCAAGCAGGGGAACCGCCACGACGCCACGACGCAACGACGCAAAGAGACACGGCATAAAAAGATGCAAACAAACAAGAAGCGTGAGAAGCGGCTTATTGGCAATGCTAATGAAAATCTCGAAGCGACAACCGGGTGCAAACCGAGCGGTAACTGCTCGTCGACTTAGAACCTATCTCAGAACCATAAGAACCAACTGATCGCTAGCATGCGTACATATCATCGAGCATTCTGTTCTTCTCAACGGCACGGAGGTGACGGGTATGAGGAAGGAGTTTCGAGGATCGAGTTGGCGGATGTCGGA
>JBGSRO010000127.1:0-3015 GCA_041737535.1 Pirellulales bacterium
AAACTCGGCGGGCACGTGCAACTCGACTACATCACTTGGTCTGACGCCGATCCGGCCATCGTCGATGCCGAGAACTATTTCAACTATCGACGACTGCGACTGGTAGCGGACGGCACCGGATACAAGCAATTCGACTTCCGGTTGCAGATGACGCTGGAGCCGGGGCTTGGCGCCGACGAAAACAGATTTGCATCGCCCGACGTTAAGGATGCCTACCTGTCCATGAATGAGATTCCCATAGTGGGGCGATTCCGAATTGGGAACTTCTTCGTTCCGTTCAGTCTGGAGCAGGTCACCAACGACACGAACAATCTGTTCAATGAGCGATCGATACCGACGCAAGGAATTTTTTCAGCCGATCGGGAAATAGGCATCGCCGTTTACAATTGCACGAGTGACGAGCGGGTTACTTGGGCAACCGGTGTGTTCTTCGAAAACGTCAACGACACCTTCAAAACGCGCTTCGACGACAATCAAGGATACCGTGTGAGTGGGCGATTGACGTGGCTGCCCTACTACGACGAACCATCGCAGGGACGCTATCTGTTTTTTACCGGCCTGGGAATCCTGCATACCGATCCCCATGATGATCGCGCTCGCTTTCGCGCTCGGCCTCAAGTTCAGCGGGGACCGATATTGATTGACAGTGGAATCCTCGACGCCGATGCATATACCACGGGCAACCTTGAAATGGCCGTTGTCTGGGGGCCCGTGTCGCTGCAGAGCGAAGCGTTTCTTTCGAACGTTAGCTTGTCGGCGGGGGACACTGCCCAGATCGGGGGCGCTTATACGTACATGAGCTACTTCTTGACGGGCGAGAACCGCCACTTTGAGCGGTTTGGCCAGCACGGAGCCCAATTCGGGCGCAATCGGCCTTACACGAACTTTTTTGCCACCCAGGATGGTTGTGGGTGGGGTGCGTGGGAGACCAAAGCCCGCTGGTCTTATCTTGACCTTTCCAGTTTTGATAGTGGACATTACAACGACTTTACGTTTGGCTTTAATTGGTATTGGTCCGACCGAACGCGGATCATGTTCGACTGGATTCACCCAATTACGAGCAGCCAAACTGTATTCGGTGCGACCCAATCCGATCTCATCGCGATGCGGTTCGACTTCAATTGGTGATCCTGAGGTTCGAATCCCCGTTCGGGCCGCACCGTGATTGGCTGTACGACGATGCCCGGCATCGTTGAAAACTTGAGCTATTCTGGATGTGGCAGTTGAGCGACGACATTTCAAGCGCAGTTCGCTTCCTTCACCTTGCAATTGGATAGCCCGATGACTTGGGAAGCCTGGTTTACGCTGGTAACGGTCGGCATGTTGTTCGGCGCGCTGATGCGAAGCATCGCGCCACCCGACGTGCTGTTCCTTGCCGCGGCGCTGCTGTTCGCTGCGCTGGGCATTATTTCCCCAGAGGAAGCGTTGTCGGGGTTCTCGAATCCTGGCATGTTGACGGTCGCGTTCTTGTTCGTGGTCGCTGCCGGGTTGCGTGAAACGGGGCTGCTGGACGCCATGGGACATCATGTGCTGGGCAAAGCCCAGACCGAGCGCGGGCTGATTGCGCGTCTGGCGGCCGTCGTCTTGCCGATGTCGGCGTTTCTCAATAATACGCCGGTGGTGGCCATGTTCGTGCCCGTTGTCTTGAGCTGGAGCCGGAGACATCGAATAGCGCCGTCCAAAGTTCTCATCCCCTTGTCGTACCTTACCATCCTTGGCGGCACGTGCACGCTGATCGGGACATCTACCAACCTGGTGGTCAACGGGCTGATGATTACCCATGGCATTCCCGGCATGCACCTGTTTGAGATTAGTGCCGTCGGCGTGCCTTACGCCATCGTGGGGGTGGTCTACCTGCTCGTAATCGGTCGTCGATTGCTGCCAGACCGGAAAGAGCTGCTGGAGCAGTTGGGCGAGACCAGGCGCGAGTTTCTGGTCGAGATGATGGTACAGCCCGGCTGTCGGTTGATCGGCCAGACTGTTGAGGCGGCCGGCTTGCGCCACTTGCCCGCGCTGTTCTTGATCGAGATCGATCGTGGCGACAAGCTCATCAGTCCGGTTGGTCCGGAGGAACTTATCAGGATGAACGACCGCTTGTTGTTTACCGGAGTGGTAAGTAGCATTGTCGAACTTGAAAAGATCGCGGGATTCGTCCCGGCGACGGATCCCTCTTATGAGGTTGCACCGAGCCAACAGCGACGGCGGCGGCTTTGCGAGGCGGTGATTTCGGTGAATTCACCACTGATCGGCAAGACGATCCGCGAGGCAGACTTCCGCGCGGTCTACGGTGCGGCGGTCGTGGCGGTGCATCGTGGTGGGAGTCGTGTTGAAAAAAAGATCGGCGATATCCGCTTGCGACCAGGCGACACGCTGTTGCTGCAAACCCAATCGCACTTCTTGCGCGCCCACCGGAACGATCCGTCCTTCTACCTGATTAGCGATGTCGAAGAGTGGCATCCGATTCGACACGATCGTACTTGGATCGCCCTGATCCTGTTCGCGTTGCTCCTGGTGCTCATGTCGACCAGTATTCTCCCCACTCAGTTGGCCGCCGGGCTAGTCGCCGTTGCCATGGTAATGCTGGGGTGTTTATCGCCTAGTGAAGCCAGGACAAGCATCGAATGGCAGGTCTTGGTAACGATTGCGGCTGCCTTTGGAGTTGGTTCGGCGCTGCAAAACTCCGGGGCGGCGGCGGCAGTGGCGGAAGCCATGTTTGCTTCGATCCACACCTGGGGACCGATTGCCGCTTTAGCCTGCTTGTACCTACTCGCCTCAATCATGACCGAGCTGATCACGAATAATGCGGTGGCGGTACTGTTGTTTCCATTCTGTTTGGAGACGGCGCGATTGTACGAGGTCAGTCCGCGCCCCTTCATTGTTGCTTTGATGCTGGCCGCCTCGGCCAGCTTCATGACGCCGATCGGCTATCAAACGAATATGATGATCTATGGCCCTGGTGGCTATCGCTTCAGCGACTTTTTGAAGATCGGCACGCCATTGAATCTCATCCTCTGG
>JBGSRO010000151.1:0-9866 GCA_041737535.1 Pirellulales bacterium
CTGGCACTGCCTCTGCCCAATGAAAACAAAACAAGGCAACCTCTACGACTACCCCAAATACTACGACCTCGTTTTCGGCAGTGACTGGCGGGCCGAGTTCGATTTTCTTCGGGAATGTTTTGAGCGATATGCCAAGGGCAAGGTCAATCGCCTGTTCGAGCCAGGGTGTGGCACGGGGCGGCTCATGTTTCGGTTCGCGAAGGCTGGCTACGAAGTCGCGGGCAACGACCTCAGCACCGGCGCGGTCGACTATTGCAACGCCCGGCTGCGCAAACATGGCTTCGCTCCGACTGCCGAGGTTGGCGACATGAGCGACTTTCGCGTCAAGAACAAATACGACGCTGCGTTCAACATGATTAACACCTTTCGTCACCTGCCCGACGAAGCCGCTGCGAAATCGCATTTGGAATGCGTCTCCCAGGCACTGCGAGTAGGGGGAATTTATCTGCTCGGCCTCCATCTCACTCCCGCGCGGGGCAAGCCGCACTCCGAAGAAGAGAGTTGGGCCGCCCGGCGGGGGAACCTCAGCGTCCTCTCGCGGCTCTGGTCGATGAAGCTCGACCGCAAGAACCGCAACGAGCGGGTCGGCATGAGTTTTGACGTTTATACCCCTACCGAAGTGTTTCGCTTGTCGAATTGTGTCGACTTCCGCACCTACACGGCCCCACAAATGGCCGATCTCATCGATAGCGTCGCCGCGTTGTCGGTCGTGGGCGTCCACGATTTTTCGTACGAAATCGACAAGCCCGTTACAATCACTACCAGCACCGAGGATGTGGTGTACGTCTTGCGCAAGGAATCGGCGCGTTAATCGCTTCAATTCGCCGCCATGCTCACCATCGTCAAAAGTACCGCCAACAACGCCGGCTCGTTCGTGCAGCGCGACGTGGCGCTGGCCGACTACATCGACTGGCTCGCCCGCATCGTCGGGGGTACTCAGCAAATTGCCGACGGACGGCGACAGTTTGAGTTCGCCTCGCTCGATCCGACCAGCAGCGCAACCGAACTGCTCGATACGAGCGACAATAATACAAGCAGAGCGCTCGCTTGGCTTACCAGGCGAATCGATGCCGTCGATGCGACGCTCATGGCACGGCCGCTCGATCGACCGCTCGCACTTCACGAAATCACGCCCCAACTCTTCGATGCCTACATAATCGAAGGGGGGCAGATGCACGTCGCTGGTTGCCGGATTTCGGATCGGCTGTTTGCCGTCTGTTCGTTGGTCAACAACCACGAGTCGCGCGTTGTGCAAACGGTCGTCGATCACGAAGCTCAGCCGGTTGATGCGCAGCTCATCGAACGACTTGGTTTGCTCGCGAGTGGCCCCTGTGGAATTCATCCGCCGCGGATGCCGCTGCGTGACGCGGTCGAAGTCGTCGACCACGCCAGCAGTGCGGCAAGGAAACTCGGTGAGCTGGGTGAACTTCATAGTGTGGTGATTGTGCTCTCGCGTTGGGCGACCGGAGCGGTTGAGTTTGAAGTCGCCGATACCACAACGCGGGTCGAATTCGCCGATTGGGCCGCCGAGTTGAAGCCGCCACCGATCGTCGGCCCCCAGACGGGCGCGCCGACCTACCATCTGGCGACCACCCACGACGGTCGACTTGCCGCGATCGAACAACTCGCCACCAGCGACGAAACGGGCCATCGTCTGCTCAAAAGCGAACTCACTAAGTGTGCGAGCACAGGCAAACTTGTCGAACGCGATCTGTGCTTGGAGTGCCCCGTCACCGGTGAGTTGTCCCTCAAGTCGACATTCGCTAAGTGTGAAACGTGTTTGCAAAAGGTCAGCCGCCAGGCGCTCGTCACGGGCGAGTGTGGCTGCTGCCGAGGCCGGTCGGTGGCGAGCAAATTCGAGTCGCCGCTCGCCGAGCTGCTGCCGAAGTTCCCGGCGCTCGCCAAACACGGCCGATTCAAACTGAGCCAAAGCCGCGATGTGTTTGTGGTCGAAGCGATCGGCATATGGCAAAGGATGTTGGTAGTCGTCAACCGAACCTCTTTCGACCCGCTGCACGTCGCCACCGGAACACCCTTCACGCGACAGTGGAACAGCCGCAGCAAAAGCGAGTGGGCAAAGCTGCTGGGCCGGGTGTAGCGGTCAGCGGTCAGCGAGAACCATCACGGTTCGCACATGCTAAGGCGAGCGGCCGATGAAGAGTTACCAGAATACAAGCACGGCGCGCAAGCGAGTCAGCCAGGAACTCACTCACTTGCGCTGCGTGCTGGTAGATCGATCGCCTAAGAGTGGCGTAGTCCACTTTCGGGCTGATCGCTAAATGCTTAATGCTGACCGCTCAAACTGTCGCTTTTCGCCAAAAACGATTTCATGCGACTTTATTTACTTCATTGTGTTGCCTCCACAATCACGAAACCACTTGATTCGCAGTGGTTTCTCAAAACAGAAAGCGACTCTATTCGTGGTATTTTGGCGCTGCTGTTTTTCGAAAAGCGACAAAATGACTCTCGGCGGTTTTTCGGCGGGACTTGACAGTTGCGCAGGTGGTTGGACATGGTGGAACGGGGCTACCGCAGAGCGTAGCAGTGCGCAGGAAAAAGGCATGAGTGGCGGGTTTGTTGCGATCGCTCTGTTCTAGCACACCGGGGCAACAGTTTCGACAACGATTTTTGGCCACTCGCCGACGCTGATCGAAGTTCCCGTTGGGGATGCGCCGCCGCAACCTTGGGCTGCAAGACGAAACGCCGTTGGCGCAGGAGGAGATGACGCTCTGTCGATGTGATTCCGAACTGTGCTTCCAAATTGCGGTTCCAAATTGTGGTTCCGGGCACGACCGGCTTGATCATCCACAATCGTCACGCTGTCACCTTCCGTTCTGAAGAAAGCCCAAAATCCCCCATCACAATTGAAAAACCCGCCCCAACTCGCTAGATTCTAAGTCTCGGCGGCACCCTCTCGGGTGCCTTCTCTTCGGCTCGGTTTGGTCGCGCCCCGGTTGGGGGCGGCTGGTGTTTTTAGTGGATACTTCGGCGAATGGCGAAATTCAGCGAACAATTGCGGGCGTTTTGTGGGCTCGCGATTCAACTGGCCGACTTGCACGATGTCGATAATCTGTTGCTGCTATTGGAGCGGCCGACCGACTGGGTGACGCTGCACGAGACGCTCAAGGCCTATAACGTCGTGATCGCCGGCGATGTCGATGCGGGGCTGGCGGCGGCTGCGGAAGAGCATTTTGAGACCGTCGTGCTCAACATGCCCGAGTCGCCCGTTTACGAGCGGCTCACCCAGGCGCTGCTCGAAGCCGTGGCCGACGAACATTTCAAAGCCGATACGACGGTGGTGGCAGCTTACTGTGGTTTCGAGTCGACGACCGTCGACACGGTCAGCTTGATTCGCCTCGACGATCACTTGGGGCGGCTCACGGTTCGCGACTTTCGTCAGTTCGCAGGCAAGGTTCCGGTCGAGACGCTTAAGCTGGTGGTCGATTTGGCGATTGAAATTGGTCGCGAAGGACGCGAAGGAAAAAGCGTGGGGACGCTGTTTGTGGTGGGCGATCATCGCAGGACGCTCAGCTTTTGTCGGCCGATGGGGTTCGACCCGGTCAGGGGTTACAAGACTTCTGAGCGAAGGTTGAGCGACGCCAAGGTGCGTGAAGGGGTGAAGGAGATCGCCCAGATGGATGGGGCGTTTATCGTGTCGTCGGAAGGTGTGGTGATGGCGGCGGCGCAGCACATTTCGGCACCGCCAAGCGACGAGATATCGCTCCCCAAAGGGCTTGGCGCAAGGCACTGGGCGGCCGCTGAAGTAACCAAGAGCAGCGCCGCGATTGCCGTCACGGTCAGTTCGTCGGGGGGCACGGTGCGAATCATTCAAGATGGCGATGTCGTACTGCGGATCGAGCCGTTCCGCCGGGCGATGAAGTGGCGAGACTTCGACAACGAGCCGCCGCCAAAACCGATAGGTGACGGCGGCGATGGAAAGTCGGTAGCTAAAGAGTAGATACAGCGGATAAGCTGCCATCGTTTTTTACCACTGAGTCACAGAGAGCACTGAGCTAGGATTACGCGAGCGGCATAGTGAGCCAGCCTTCCTCTAGGCTTCTCAGTGCTCTCTGTGGCTCGCGTGGTAAGACTTAAGCGACGCAGAATGGGAATGTGCGTGTGGCACGTCAACAGAATCTTTTCGACACCGAGCCGGCTCCTTGGGAGGTCGACGCGCAGCAAACGGTGTTGACGGCGACTGTCTACTTGCCGACAGTGCCGGGCGGGCCTTTCGATTACAGTGTGCCGAGCGAGTTATCGGACACGCGAAATCCCGGCGTATTGGCCGAAGCGGGGCGACGGGTACTGGTTCCTTTGGGGCGCGGAAACCGGCGGATGGTGGCCTACTGCGTCGCGGTCGAGTCGAAGGTCTGTAGCCGCAAGCTAAAACCAATCGCCGGTGTCATCGACAAAGCTCCCTTGCTCTCGCCCGCCATGCTCAGGCTCACGAAGTGGATGGCCGACTATTACTTGTGTCCATGGGGAGCGGTCCTCGAAGCCGTGTTGCCCAGCGGTGTGCGGGGCAAAGCGGGAACGCGCGAGGTCAAGCTGTTTCGCGTTCCGACCAAGGTCATCGCCCGACTCACCACGCTCGACGTCACGGACAAACAGCGCAAGGTGCTCGAAGTCCTCGCGAGCAGCAACAAACCATTGCTCGCGCGGCAGCTCATCGAACGGGCCGAGTGTGGTATCGCGGTCGTGAACGCGCTCTGTGAGAAAGGTTTCGTTGAAGTCAAGCAAGAACGTCTCGATACCGACCCGCTCACCACTGAGCCAGTCGCGCGGCGTGGGCCTCACAAGTTGATGGATGATCAAGCCAGGGCGTTGCGCTCGATCGGCACCGCGCTCGACAGTCGCGAGCAACAAACGCTGTTGCTGCATGGTGTGACTGGCAGTGGCAAGACCGAGGTCTATATTCAGGCGATCGAAAAGGTCGTCGGCTTTGGTCGTCAGGCAATTGTGCTGGTGCCCGAAATCAGTCTCACGCCGCAGACTGTCGCTCGGTTTCGCGAGCGGTTCGATGGCGTGGCGGTGCTGCACAGTCATCAGAGCGATGTTGAACGCCATCGCGAATGGCGACGGATTGCTAGTACTGGGGTGCAGGTTGTCGTGGGTGCGCGAAGTGCGGTCTTCGCGCCGACCAAGCACTTGGGTCTCATCATCATCGACGAAGAACACGAATCGACCTTCAAACAAGACACGGCTCCGCGTTACCACGCCCGCGACGTGGCGCTGTGGCGGACGCACGACCTGAAGATTCCGCTGGTGCTAGGGACGGCGACCCCTTCGCTCGAGAGCTGGCACCGAGCGACGATGGGGGAATTCGAGTTGGTCGACATGCCGCGTCGCGTTTCGGGCCGATCGATGCCGGGGGTGCAGGTGGTCGACATGATCGAAGAACGCCAGACTGGTCCGGGGCGATTCCTGTTGAGTCGGCGATTGCAACAATCGATGACGGGGACACTGAAAGAGCTGGGGCAAATCATTCTGTTGCTCAACCGTCGTGGTTACAGCACACACATGCAATGCCCCGCGTGTAGCCACGTCGTGAGTTGTCCCGATTGCGATACGGCACTCACGTTTCATCGCGTCGATAATTCGGTCATCTGTCATTGGTGTGAATACCGCGAGGTTCCGCCGAGTCACTGTCCCGAGTGCAAAGACAACAACATTCGCTACAGTGGGTCGGGCACCCAGCAGCTCGAAGCGGCCGTGCGGGCGAGGTTCCCGGGCGAGGCAATTCTGCGGATGGATAGTGACACGATGCGGAAGAAGGGGAGCCATGAAACGGCGCTCGATGCGTTTCGGCGGGGCGATTATTCGATACTCGTGGGGACGCAGATGATTGCCAAAGGGCTCGACTTTCCCAATGTGACGCTGGTCGGAGTCGTGAATGCCGATGTTGCCTTGCATCGCCCCGACTTCCGCGCGGCCGAACGGACGTTTCAATTGGTGACGCAAGTCGCGGGCCGCACCGGCCGAGGCGACGCCGGGGGTCGGGTGATTGTGCAGACGTTGCAGCCCGAGCACATCGCCATCGCCGCTTCACAGCAACACAACTACAAGATGATGGCCGACGCCGAGCTACCCATTCGTGAAGTGTCGGGTTACCCTCCTTTTGGTGTGCTCTATCGATTGGTGGTGCGGAGCGAACTCGAGTCGCACGCGGTCGAATTCGCCAAGCTGTTTTGCAGTCAAGTTCAGCAAACATTCGACACGGCTGGTGCGCGTTTGAGAGTTCGCGGACCCTCGCCCGCTTCGATACCGAAGCTCCGCAGCAAATTCCGTTACCATGCGCTGCTGCTATCACCAAGCCGCGAGACACTGCATAACGCCGTTGAAAAAGCGATCCGCGAAAATCCGCCGCCGCCGGGTGTTGAGTTTATTGTCGACGTCGATCCAGCAGAAATGGTGTAGCAGCCGCTGCTAAGTGGGAAGTACAAAAGAACGCACAATGCCCTCAAATATCGGCGTTAGCCGACGAGCTACGTCTCGTCGGAGTCGCAACTCAGTTGGTTGACCACTGTGCAAACTTTCGATGACGCCACTTAGGTTGTGAAAAAATGGGACTGGCTCCGCACAGAGTTGGGCGAGAGCCACGAGTCGGCCACAAGTGCGGAGCCAGTCCCATTTTTTCACAGCCGCTGCGCGGCGGGGCCGGGGAAAAGCGAAAAGTGATCCGCGGTCGGTGTTTGGCCTCGGATGAGATACAATGGTCTCGGAGGCGGTCGCCAGATGTCGCCCCCGCCCAACACTTCCCCGTCCCCCATTCCCCTACCGCTGTCCCCCGACCCCCGGCACGAAGTGTCTTACCGCGATACCTTCAAACGTGTTTTCACCGAGACGAGCCTCGAGCGGAAGTGCCGCTGGTGGTTCGGAATTTCGTTGGGATTGCTGATCTTCTTGAGCTTCTATTGGTACAGCACCTACAACAAACAGATCGTTATCGAAGGGGTTCGTCGGCAGGCGAAGCAGCTTGTCGAGACCGCCTACAGCGAAGCCCACATTGCGTTCAATCCGCGGATGCTTCGCGCGCCAGACGGGTCGGCCACGAGTCCGCTCATCGATGATGTCAGCACCACCGGTCAGTGGGAAGTCTACAGCGACATGATGGGAGCGGGACGGTTTTATGGCACCGACTTTCGTTGGGACACGGTCATTCCGCCGGGCGGTACGAATCTGAATCCACCGCAAGACGAAGTGGAGAAAGGATTACTCGCATACTACCAAACGGCCCGGCTGTTGCCAGACGAAGACAAACCGGCTGAGAATGAAGGAGAGACAAACAGATTTCGCGAAGACCCCGATTTGCCCGAAGGCATCGAAATCTTCGACCGCATAGTCGCGGTCGATGGCGAGCAGACTTACCAATACTATCGGCCGATCTACGCTCGCCGTACTTGTGTTGGTTGTCATAAACAACTTGGCAAAAGCGCGCGGGCCAATCTGCAAGAAGGCGAACTGCTCGCCATCATGCGCATCACCTACGATCACGGGCCCATCGCCCGCGTGCTAAGTACGGGCAACGCGCTTCTGTGGACGGCGGCCATCATCATTGGCGTGCTCGCCTGGGTCTCGCTTTACTTCGTCGTGCGATACGTCATCGTCCGCCCCGTTAAGCACCTGCGCGATGTGAGTAACGCGGTTCGCGAGGGTGACGTCACTCAGCGGGCCGAGATTTACACAGGCGACGAATTCGAAGAGCTGGCTGCCGCGTTCAATCGCATGGTCCGCCAACTGCTCGACCAACGCGACGAGCTGGTCGAGGTCAACGACGAGCTCGACGGCAAGCTCGACGAGTTGGCCCAGGCCAACATGCGGCTGTTCGAAATGAACCGCATCAAGAGCGACTTTCTCGCCACCATGAGTCACGAGCTGCGGACGCCACTGAACAGTATTCTCGGTTTCAGCGACGTGCTGAGCGGCATCGATGCGCTCAACGACAAACAAAAACGGTACGTCAGCAACATCCAACGATCGGGGCGGGTGCTGCTCGAAATGATTAACGACATTCTCGACCTTGCGAAGATGGAAAGTGGCCGGATGGAAATTCGCCCCGCCTGCTTCTCGATCGAACACGTCATCTCGGCCCAATGCGACATGGCCCGCCCGCTGGCCGAGCGCAAGAACATCGACCTCATCGTCCGCTGCGACGGCGACCTACCGCCGCTCGAACAAGACCAGTCGAAGGTTCAGCAAATTCTCAACAACCTGCTCTCAAACGCGATCAAGTTCACCCCCGAAGGAGGCTCGATCACCATCGATGCGCGCCGTGATGGTGACGGCCACCTCGAGCTCAAAGTCGACGACACGGGCATTGGCATAAGCGAGTCAGAGCAAGGGCTCATCTTCGAGAAATTCCGCCAAGGCACCGCCGCTCTTGCCGGCGGCGACGCCATGACCCGCGAGCACTCGGGAACCGGGCTGGGGCTGTCGATCGTCAGAGAGTTGTGTCGACTCCTCGGCGGCGATGTCTCGCTGACCAGCATGGTGGGAAAAGGAAGCACCTTCACGGTCACACTCCCCTGGGTCGTCGACCCTCGCATGGCAATGGAGTCGCGGATGCACGACGATGTAAAAGGATTTGCGCGGGCTGGGCTCGAAGGGGTCGGGAGTCTTTAATCGGAACTGGCGTCGGGAGGGGGATCCTCCTACGGAGCAGGCTCGGCAGGAGCCTCGCCCTCCCGCCAGAATTGAGGGAACCGATCGCTCGCACTCGCGTCTAACATTCGACGAAACCAATTTGGCAAACCCTTTTTACTGGAGAACTCCTCATGTGCTGTTTCGCCCAACCGGTAGTCTCGGTCACCGACACCAACATCTTTGCCCGGCTGTTGCCCGACGGGTGGCAATATCTGGTCTACCAAATGAGCTTCAAGTCGAAGACGAAGAATGCGATGGTGTTGCCCTTGCCTGTCGCGTTGCCGGCGACCGACGACAAGACACTGGAGTTCATCTCGCTCGAAGACTACGAACACTTTTTCGACGATCTGAACGATGGTTTTCCGCTGGCACCGCCTCCTCCCAGCCATAGCTTCGGAACGGTTGATTCTGCGGAACCAGTTCCGGAGCAAGATTTGGAAGTCCACGAAGTCGGTGCGTTTGTGGCAAGTTTCGTTCCGAGTGTGGCCGACTTTGATCGGCTCGACGAGCGGTTTCGTATTCCCAAATCGTCGTGGGACAAGATTCCTCAGTACGGCGACTACGGGTTTGCCGTGTTTCAACTGAAAGACCTCGAAGGCAAACCTCACCCGATGGCCTTCAAGTTCCGTTCGCGGCTCGACAAAGGCGACGAGCGAGCGGTCTTTTTTCCGACCGTTCATATCCACGATGGCGAGATTCACGCTCGCGAGGACTTCGACCACACGCTCTTCTTGCAAGCACCTGAGTTCGACGAGGCGTGTGGCGACTACCAGCAGCGCGAACGTTTGGTCGCCGATCGAGCGACGGGATACGTTCGCTCGAAGTGGCCGGCCGCGAAGTTCTGTGACATCGATAAGAGTCAAAACATCGTCAACGGCAATCTCTTAGTCCACCGCCTTGGCATGCATGGCCAACTCAAAAACGCCGACATCTTTGCCAGCCTCAACGCCGACGACCTTAAGCAGAGTTCGTGGCTCTCGCCATCCGGCGGCCCAATGATTGTAGCCGGCTTGGGCGTCGTGGGCGGCCTAACTTGGTTCTTCGGCCGCCGCGACCGCGTGGCGCGGGAAAGCGCGGCCAATTAGGAAGGAACGCAAAATAACTTCCTCATTGTGACGGTGAGCGAATAAATGGGACTGGCTCCGAGCGTATTGTTGGCTGCTGCCTCGACTGGTTTTGTGCTCGGTGCCTGTCCCATTTATTCGCGCTGGAGCGGAGCAGTC
>JBGSRO010000176.1:0-10287 GCA_041737535.1 Pirellulales bacterium
TCTTCGAGTTCGAGCCGTCTCCGCTTTTGTTCGAGCCAACTGGTGTAGTTGCCTTCCCAGGGAATCGTTCGACCACGTTCGATTTCGAGAATCCAGCCAGCGACGTTGTCGAGGAAGTAGCGATCGTGAGTCACAGCAACGATCGTCCCAGCATACTCGCTCAGGTAACGTTCGAGCCAAGCAATGCTCTCGGCATCGAGGTGGTTGGTCGGTTCGTCGAGCAACAGTAGGTCGGGCTTCTCGAGCAACAACCGGCAGAGCGCCACCCGGCGACGCTCGCCTCCCGAAAGATTGGTCACAGACGCATCGCCCGGGGGCAAATTGATGGCGTTCATGGCGACCTCGATTTGCCGGTCAATCGACCAAGCATCCGTTGCGTTGATGCGATCTTCGAGTTGGGCCTGACGATTGCTCAGCTTTTCCATCGCGCCCGGATCGTCGGCCAGTTCGGCGTATTTTTCGTAACATTCATTTAATTCCTGAAGCAACGCCCGCGTCCCTGCCACCGCCGCTTCGACATTTTCCAAGACCGTCTTGTCGGGGTCGAGCTTCGGTTCCTGTTCGAGCATCCCCACGGTAAATCCATCAGTCAGCTTGGCTTCACCTTCGTAGTCTTTATCGAGGCCAGCCATGATCCTCAGCAGCGTGCTCTTGCCTGCTCCGTTGTTGCCAAGGACGCCGATTTTGGCCCCGGGATAGAAGGCCAGATTAACTTCCTTAAGCACGACCTTCTGGCCATGCTTCTTCGTGAGATTCGTGACTTGATAGATGTATTTTTGGGCCATTTGGCGAGGTGTGTGACGGAGAGTGGGCAGGGGAGTGTGAGCGCGAAGCTCCTATTGTGAAGCGGTTGCCAGATGGTGGCAACGGGGGCCAATCACTCGCCTGAGGCTACGTAGACTCGCTCGCTTCGCTCAGCGCTCGCTCTAGCTTGTCACTAACGCCTAGTCGCTCGGCCCAGTGGCGGAGGTAGTCTTCGTCGAGCTGGCCGAGCATGAAAAAGATATCAAACACGTCGGCGCGGTCGCGGGGCCGATCGGCGACGAGTTTCATCAAGACTACGTCTTCGGCCGAAATAACCTGTGCCGTCAAGTTGTCGACATTGGCCGACCTTCGTCGCGACATCATGGGGAGTTGAAATTTATTTTCGGCAAGGAAAATATCCCCGGTTAGAGTCCGTCCGTCAACAAAGGTCTTTGCTTTAACCAGCGGCATTCCCGCTACGGAATCGGTCCAGCCGTTGCGGTAAACATCGTCGACATCGTAGCCAAGAGCGTCGATTGAATCGAAAAATTTTGACAAATCTTCGCGTTCAATCGAAATCGTCACGTCTACGTCGTACGTCGGTCGGGGTATTCCATAAGCCCTTACGGCCCAACCGCCGACAATCGCGTAGGGTATATCGCTGGACTCGCACAGGCAAACAAAGTCTCGCAATAATTGCTCAACGGGCGACATTATTCTTCCTGCTCCTTCAGCCGCGCAAACGCTGCCAAGATATTTGCGTTCCCCAAATCATTCTCACGATTGAGCAACTCAAACCGCCGGTCGATCTGCTCCTTCGTACCGCTCATCATCGCCGGCCACTGCTCGGCCGTCATCTTCAGTGACAGCGCGATCCGTTCGCCCGGCGTCATGCGGCGATATTCTTCGAGTTGTTCGGGGCTGAGCAAACTGGCTATCTCCTCGTTCCTATTGTACCCACTCGCAGACACCAAGCAGGGATGTGGAGAAACTCGCCGATTTTGTCATTTTTATCGCGCCACTGCACGCCACGCAGAGGTATTACCATTGGAATGCCAACCTGTCCCCTTGGCAATACATAGCACACTCGGGTCGGCAGCTTTAGTATTCCGCGCACAGGCTCGACTTCACCGGAGAAATGAGAGATGAACGATCAAAACGACAAAGATGAAGTTCCAACAGTTCGCGATTCGGACGACAAAGCAGATGAGAGAGCGCGCAATCTTGGGTGGGGTATCGGTTTGCTTGTCGCTGGCTGCGGGATGCTCGCCAATCAAATGGGCTGGATGAAGAGTCCCGATTGGTTCGTGCCGGCAATCCTGATCGGCGTTGCGGTCACCTATTTGTATAAAGCTCTAAGCCGTTGATGACCGAATAACGCCGCCAAATCACGACGAACAAGGCGGTCAACCCCAGCGGCGGATCGAACGTTTCTTGAAATCAAAGTCACTTGGCCGCCGCCGGGTTAGCTTGGTCGTTTATCCGCTCTCATGTGAGTTTAAGACCTTCCACCTCCGTCACGCTTCATGTTTTGGTGCACCGCTCCATTTCTTGTGGCGTCGATGGTACTGCTTCCGCTGCTCGCCCAACCGCCAGACGCAACCGGGTGGGTGATGCTCGGCGTTTTCGTACTGCTGTGCCTATTCGTTCTCATTGGCCTCTGGAACGCTGAACGCTTCTGGCGGCGGCGTAACCTGCGTCGTCGGCTTCATCGACCGACGCGGCTTCACAACCTCTAAACCCCACGCTTCGGCTTAGGTATCCTCCCGCTCGCACGCCGCGAGCCCCCTTCGCCGTCGTCGACGTTGCGCTGTTTGCCTTTGCGGCCCCGCGTGACTTTCCCTTTGCGTTCGCGAAGGGCCGTGACCGGTTTGCCGACGTTGTCTCGCATTTGTGTGATGCGGTCGCGGATCGACGCGGCGCGCTCGAATTCCATCGCTTCGGCCGCTTCGTACATTTCCTTCTCGAGTTCCGAGAGATACTCTTCGGTGATGTACTGCGTCTCATCGTTGCGACCGACGGCCGCGTTGGCGGCTGCGTGGGCCTCGGCTTCTGACTCGATGCCCATGCGAATTGCTTTGATGATGGTCTGGGGCGTGATGCCGTGCTCTCGGTTGTACTCCTCTTGCAGCTTGCGGCGACGCTCGGTTTCGTCCATCGCCCGTTGCATACTGCCGGTCACTTTGTCTGCGTAGAGAATGACCTTCGCGTTCACATTCCGCGCGGCCCGGCCGATGGTTTGCATCAGCGATGTTTCGCTTCGCAAAAAACCTTCCTTGTCGGCATCGAGAATCGCCACGAGCGAAACCTCGGGCAAGTCGAGACCTTCACGCAATAGGTTGACCCCCACCAGCGTTTCGAACTTGCCTTGCCGCAAGTCGCGGAGTAGCTCAACCCGCTCGAAGGCATCGAGCTCGCTGTGGAGCCATTTGCAGAGCACCCCTTGGTCGGTCAAGTAACTCGCCAGGTCTTCGGCCAGCCGCTTGGTGAGCGTCGTCACCAGCACCCGTTCACCGACGGCGGTTCGCTCGCGAATCTGTCCCAGTAAGTGAGGCACTTGGCCACGTGCCGGGCTGAGTTCGATCACCGGGTCGAGCAGCCCGGTGGGCCGCACGACCTGTTCGACAACTTCGCCCCCCGATTGCTGCAGCTCAAAATCGCTCGGGGTGGCCGAAACATAGATGGCGGTCTTCGCCCGTTTGTGCCATTCTTCGAACTTGAGCGGGCGATTGTCGAGCGCGCTGGGGAGTCGAAACCCATGTTCGACGAGCGTCGTCTTGCGGGCGCGGTCGCCGTTGTACATCGCGCCGATTTGGGGAACCGTGACGTGCGACTCGTCGATAAACAGCAAGTAGTCGTCGGGGAAAAAGTCGAACAGCGTGTTGGGCGTCGACCCGGGCGGGCGGCCCGAGAGCGGTCCGCTGTAGTTCTCGACGCCGGGGCAGTAGCCCATTTCGAGCATCATTTCGATGTCGTACCGTGTGCGGGCATTCAGGCGTTGGGCTTCAAGCAGTTTGCCCTGCTGCTTGAACAGTTCGAGTCGCCCCGAGAGCTCCTTGCGAATGTTGCTCACCGCCGCTTCGATCCGTTCTTCGGGCAACACGAAGTGCTTGGCCGGGTAAATGTAAATCTGCTGGAGCGTATCGATGACCGCGCCGCTGGTGGGATTGATGATTGAGAGCCGTTCGATTTCGTCCCCCCAAAACTCGACGCGGTAAGCGAACTCTTCGTAGCTGGGCCAAATTTCGACCGAGTCGCCGCGGACGCGAAACTTGCTCCTCGCCGGGTCGGTGTCGTTGCGGGCATATTGAATGTCGATGAGTTTGCCGAGCACTTCGTCACGCTCGACAACCTCGCCGACGCTGAGTGCGACCATCATCGCTTTGTAGTCTTCGGGCGACCCCAAGCCATAAATGCAACTCACGCTCGCCACCACAATCACATCGCGGCGGCTCACGAGGTTACTGGTCGTCGCCAGCCTCAGACGGTCGATTTCTTCGTTGATCGACGCATCTTTTTCGATGTAAATATCGCGCTGGGGAATATAGGCCTCTGGCTGATAGTAGTCGTAATAGCTGACGAAATAGCTGACCGCATTGTTGGGGAAAAAGTCGCGGAACTCGCCATAAAGCTGGGCGGCGAGGGTCTTGTTGTGCGACAAAACCAGTGTGGGGCGCTGCATCTGCTCGATGACGTTCGCCATGGTGAACGTCTTCCCGCTGCCAGTGACCCCCATCAACACCTGCTCGCGCTTCCCTTCTTTGAGGCCAGCAACAAGCGACTCGATCGCTTTCGGCTGATCGCCGTCGGGTTGGAAGTCGGAGACGAGTTGGAATTGGGGCATGTTTGTAGTAACCCCATTTATGGGGGTCTGTTTGGTTCAATACGAAGAGCCGCAGGACCGCACGAATGCGGTCACTAAAAACCATCCACCACCATCGCATCATCAGGCAGCGGCAACAAGTACTCCTCAATTCGCTCCAGTGTCCGCTCGCCGATGCCGCGAACTTCCAGAAGTTGTTTGCGGCTCGTGAAGGGGCCGTTCGTGGTGCGGTAATCAACGATGCGGGTCGCCAATGTTGGGCCGATTTCGGGTAGCTGTGCGAGTTCGGGCCAACCGGCAGCATTGACATCAACGCGAAAGGCGTAGTGGAGCGGTTCAGTCCGGTCGATGTCGATCTGTCCGCGCGTGCCACCATGCACGACCCACAGCACGGCCATGCCCGCCAGCGCGACGCACACGAGCGTGGCGACGACCGACTGTTCGCGTTGTGTGAGATCGGGGAGCGGCATTGGTAACGGGCGATGGGAGTAGTGGAAACCGTGAGCTATGATGACTGCCGCTACCGTCATTCCCGCGAAGGCGGGAATCTAGACGATTATGTTCGCAACTCGATGCGGTGGAAACTATCAAGAAGTAAAGCCATTTCGGCTGCGTTTCGCTAGTTCGAGCGGCACGCTTAAATTTACCTGCCAATCTAGATTCCCGCCTGCGCGGGAATGACGTTTATTCATTGTTGTTGCTTCTGTATTGAAACAGGCCGATCATGCCCGCCGACTACCCCCAAGTGATCTGGAACGAGTCGGTCGCCGATTGCTGCCGCACGTTGGCCGAGCTTGCCAAGGCCGAGGACATTGGTGGCGGGGCCGATTGGACAACCGAATGGCTCGTGCCCGACGGTGCAACAGCGAGGGCCAACATTGTGGCGCGACGCGACGGTGTGGTGGCCGGACTGCCCACGATTGATATTGTTCTCCGATCGTTTGGGGCAAGTATTGCAGTCGCTTTCGCGACAACCGACGGAGATCCGATCTTCAAAGGCCAAGCGGTCGCGACGCTCAGCGGACGAGCCCGAGATCTGCTCACGTGCGAGCGGACCATCTTGAATTTCCTCGGCCGACTCTCGGGCATCGCCACACTGACTCGACACTACGTCGACCAAGTCGCGGGTACAAAAGCGAAAGTCTACGACACGCGAAAAACGACGCCCGGTTGGCGACTGTTGGAAAAATACGCCGTGGGGCAGGGGGGAGGCCACAATCACAGGCTGGGGTTGAGCGAAGCGGTAATGATTAAAGACAACCATGTCGCCCTGGCGGCCGATGAGGGGATATCGCTGGCCGAGGCCATCAAGAAGGTTCGTCGCGAGCAACGACGGGAGCATCCGAACATGATCGTCGAGGTCGAAGTCGACACCCTCGAGCAACTGCCGGTCGTCCTTGCCGAGCGGCCTGATATTGTTTTGCTCGATAACATGCCGCCCGCGATGCTCAGAGAGGCCGTTGCGATGCGCAACGCGGTAGCAAATGGGATCGTGCTCGAGGCTTCGGGCGGTGTGACGCTGGCGACCGTCGCGGAGATTGCCGCCACCGGCGTCGATCGTATCAGTGTGGGAGCGCTCACGCATTCGGCCGTAAATTTCGATTTTGGGCTCGATTGGGTCGTTGTTTAACTGGCCCAACCGGTCGGTCTGGATCGCTTATGCTGATTAGTAGGGGCCGGCAAGCGACTATCCGCAAGCCGCTTTGACGTTCTCATCAGGCGACGTAACTTTCCGTGAGCGATGGCCCCTGGGGAGGGGCCGTGGTTCACCGACGCGGCGGGTTTTGGCTGGGAGCCAGAGGGGACCCCGCCGCGTCATTTTTCGTTCCCGTCAAAAATCGATATTTTCGGAGAAACTCATTGACATGCTGTCGGCGCGGGTTTAATTTAATGGTAGTCACGTGGCACACTTCGTGCGCACTGTCACCGAAAACCTCTCTGCAAAACCTTTGATCGGAGCTGACCTCATGATTGTCAATACGGCGGCGGCCACGTGGTTCAACCACACCGCAAGCCGGGCATTCAAGGTCAGCATTCTTTAGCCGGTTACAAGACGAACGCCTTTTCTGCGACTCGTCGAGCCTTCTGAGATTGCCACGCCTGAGAGCGCGAATCGCTCTCGTTTGTTCGTGCCTGCTCACTGGATTGAATCGGTTGTGGACCCGACTCCATTGCCTCCCGCTCGACTTACGATGTAAGCCGACTCGTGTCAGTGTGTTGAGCGTTCTCATCGCCACGCCGCCCTTCCGCGTTCTCTCGCACTGAGAGTCGCCAATCGATTTCCGCGCTCGTTGAATGCGACTTTGTGCCGCTGGCTTACGTCTTGCCAGTTGTGAAGTCGCGAAACGCTTTCGCGCGGACTCTATGTGTCAGCACGTTAACAACACCAGATTCAAAACAGCGTCTGGCCTGTGTCCGCTACCGGTACGGACATGCCGTCGCAAACTACAGGAAAAATTAAAATGAGGCTACGTGGCCCAACAATTCGAAACTCTGCTGTTTGCCATTGGGCAATCATCGCGATGGTTTGTTCGCTGTACGCACCGAGTGCCTTTGCTGCCCTCGGCGATGTCGGGTTTAACGTCGGTATCAGCGAAAAAGGGAGGGTTCTCGAAAATCCGAATAATCCCAGCATTATGAAATCCGAGATGTGGGACACCTCGTCGCAGCGTATCATGTCCCGCAATATGCCTTGGTTTGAAATCACCAACCTCGGCGGATCGACGGGGAACTTGGTAGCGCTCGATGTCACCATTGGTGACACAAGGTTCAACTTCTCGGACGAGTACTTCAGCGCCCAGCCTGGCTTCACAGGATTGCTGGTAATGCCCGCCGCTGGCACGGCTGACGGAACGATCGCTAGTGCCACGTCGGTTAATGGCGATTTGCTGAGCATTACGTTTGGTAATGGTGGTCTCGCCCCTGGTCAGTCGGTCTATTTCCGTGTTGACATTGGTGCCGATACTTCCGACTTTTACACTCTGGCCGACTTCCGCACGGTCCTGTTCGATTTGGATGGCGTTAATGTTTACGACAATGTGGTGAATAACAGCGCGGACGACAACGCTCTGTTTACAGCCACGTTTGTCGATCCAGCAAACACGGCAATGTCCGCGACGGCCCAGACGCAGTTGCCCGACTACGAATACGACGCGGCAGCGAATGGTCAACTTTACTTCAATCAATTTCGTCGCCCATATGGTCAGATGGAAGGTGTTGAGATTTTCAACGCCCAAGGTTTGACCCCGTCGGTAGTGGTTCCTGAACCTTCGACGATGGCCTTAGCTGCGGGGGTTTGCCTCGGGTTGCTGTTCCTGCGTCGCCGCTAGCAGCGACTTCGACAACAAGAATCATGCCCTCCGGAATTGTCGCGCATTCTCCGTGTTAATTTATGTGCGACGGTCGGGTTATGCCGATCGTGCCGAAAAAAGCGAAAGTATCAATTGTTCCCGATCCGATGACATTGGTGGTTCGACATCAGGTCGATCGACGCGCGGCGTATCGTCTCTTGCAACGACGCACCGCCTGCCGTCGCGAACTTTGATGCACAGCTATCAAAGTAAGAGCAGTGGCCAGAGCTGCCGACGCGGTCGGCCGGCCACTGAATAAAAAAACTCCGGGGGGGGAACAAGGATGAAACTCAATCGTTCGTGGACGGCTGCGCTGGCAATGATCTTGCTCGCGCAATCCAGTATCTTCGCACAGTCAAACGACACGCAGTCGAGCGACTTAGCGACTGCATTGGGCAAAAAATCGGTTCGCGTTGCTGACGAAAATGTCTCGCCAGCCGGCTTCCAATCGCTCGGTACTGGCGGTGCCATGGCCGGCGGCCTGCCGATGATCTCTGATCGCTGTGGCCAGTTCTTCGCCGGTGGCGAATATCTGTATGTTCGCGCGCTGCCAAGCGAAGCGATTGCTTATCAACAGACAGAAGCGACCGCGCTTCAAGTCATTGATACTCTGGTGCAGTTCGACTTTCAGCGCGAAGCGAACTATCGCTTCTACGGTGGCTACCGCTTGAAAAATTGTGGCGAAGAAATTCGCTTCACCTACTCCTCCATTGATAGTGGGGCGACTTCCGACACCGGTGTCGTCACTGCCGGTAGCAACATTACATTCTTTTCGCCTGTCGAAGTACCGGCCGATCAGCCAGGATCAAGCTTAAGGGCCAGCGCCGACGTCTCGCTAAAGAGTTACGACCTAGGTTGGTCGAAGACGATTCCATTGGGCTGTCCGATGACTTGTTGCGATGACGCTTGCTGTGGCGACGCTTGTGGTGAAACGTGTGGTGATGCCTGTGGTTGTGGCAATTCGTGTTGCGATCCGTGCGGTTGCTGGTGCCCCGCTTGGGACATTACCTACTCGGCCGGTATTCGTGCCGCCGACTACGGTGCTTCGCGGGTTTACCAAGGGTTCGACACCACGGGTGGTTTGGTGCGAACCACCCAGAACACCGTCGACTTCGACGGCATTGGTGGTCGATTTGGCCTGTTGGGTCGCCGCTACCTTGGCAAGTCGGGAACTGCCAGCTTGTTCCTTAAAGGCGACGTGTCGTTGTTGGTCGGCGATGTCGAAGTCGTCAACCGCGGCTTTGACAACACTGGCTCGCAGTTCAGCACACAGCAGATTAGCTGCACGCACGTGATTCCCGTCACTGAAATCGAGGCGGGCGGAACGGTCTTTTTGACCTGCAACACGAGCATCACCGGCGGCTACATGCTTGGCGCTTGGCACGACCTCGGATTCCGCGAGGATTACCAATTCGCCCCATTGCCCACCACTTACGACGACGCCAACATTATGGCGTTCGATGGATTCTTCGTGCGGCTCGAATCGAGTTTCTAGTCGCTCGGCCTGTAACGAATTGCTAACAATCTCAAACGGTGGCCGCGAAAAGTTCGTGGCCGCCGTTTTTTGGTTTTTCAGACGCCGATCGTTTAGGCTCGGCCAAACAATCGCTCGCGACGATTGCGACGCTCGGCACGCAGACGGGCGCGCCGCTTGGTTTCGCTCGGCTTCTCATAGAATTCGCGAACTCGGATTTCTTTCTTGATTCCGCTGCGCTCGACGAGTTTGCGGAACCGACGAACGGCCTCCTGGGCAGTTTCCTTTTCGCGAAGTGTGAGCTTTACCACGGCCTGTGTTACTTCCTGAGTGGGGAGTTGTACCAATTGCGAGAACTCACCGACCGGTGAGAAGACCCGCAGTATGGCACTTTTGCCTGTGTCTGTCCACACGTCCAGCGGACGTTTTGACCTGAAAATTCATGCGGGCGTCGCCCCTGGTGGAGGCGTTCCCCCCCCCGATTCGACATATTTCCCCCGCGATTTCGCATAATCGTCGGCTGTCGGCAGTTCGCCATCGGTCTCCTGCGTCGTTTGACCAGCGGCCCACAGTTTTTTCAAAAATGGCCGACACCATCCACAACCGGTTCCTGCTCCCCCACACTCGGACAGCATCGCCGGGGCCGGCGGGCGTTCGATGCGGACATAGTTCTCGACCTTCCGCCTTGTGACGTGAAAGCAAAGACAGAGTTCTTCGTCGAGGTCCATATTCGTTAAACAGCAGCCCCTAATTGGACAGCGCCAAGTCGTCGTTCGCGCGTGGTTCGTTCATGGACAGGATAACAGGATCGGCGGGATCAACGGGAAAAAGCGAATCCGCCAACGAAAGTGGTAATCCAGTCAATCCGGCCAATCTTGTTATCCTGTCCATTCGAG
>JBGSRO010000177.1:0-6805 GCA_041737535.1 Pirellulales bacterium
TCACCGCTCCAGCTCCGCTTACTGACGTGCGCGGCTCGATCGCCGATTCGCTTCGCTCATGCAGAGTACCGACATGGCCTCCGCCGCGTCGCCGCGGTTCTATTCCAACAATCGTCGCAACTCGCAACAGTCGTCGACTACAATCAGAGGATCAACATCCTGACAGCTCCACTCAGATAGTCGCCCTGCAATGCGTACCAAATTCTTGCAATTCGTATTGTTCCTGACAGCCCAAACCTGCTTTGCGCAAACCGACAACGAAGCCGACTTCCTTCCACTCTGCAACGGTCACGACCTCGCCGGCTGGACCCCCATGCAGGGGGCCGACTTTGCGGCGCGCGACGATATGATCGTTGCCACCGGGCGGTCGGATTGGCCGACGTGGTTGCGCAGTGACGAGGTGTTTGAGAACTTTGTGCTGCGCATGGAGTACAAAACCTACTACGGTGGCGAGTCGGGCGTTTACTTCGGGGCACCGATCGCGGGCCGGGTGGCGAAGGTTGGTTTCGAGGTGCAGCTCGGCGGCCATGGGCGGCTGACTCCCTACTCGACTGGTGCCATCTTTGCGGCAGCGGCTCCCATCGCGACTCCGCCACCGCTGGCCGAGGGGCAAGAGTACCACGAATTAGAAATCGCGATGGACTGGCCCAAGCTGGTCGTGCGAATCGACGGCACCGTCGTGCAAGATGTCGACTGTGACGAGCATCCCGAATTGCGCTACAAACAGCGGCTGGGGCACATTGGTTTTTCGAGCCGGGGCAAACGGGTCGACTTTCGCAATGTTCGCATCAAGCGGCTGCCCGACAAAATCCGGGGCGAATGGAAACCGATGTTCACCGGCAACAACCTCGCTGGCTGGACCGTCAGCGACAAGTGCACCGCCGAGTGGACGATCGACGACGAGGGCAACTTGCAATCGACCGACGGCCACGGCTATTTGATTTCGGATGACGAATACGACAACTGCGAGTGGCAGTGCTTTTATAAGACGACCGAGCTGGCCAACGGAGGCATTTTTTTCGACTGGATCGACGAGCGTTCGCGGGGGTTCGAAATTCAGATCGAAGACGTGCTCGACAGCAACGACCCCACCGGCAGCATCTATGGCCGCGTACGGGCGACGCACTTGCCCCACAAACAAGGCGAGTGGTCGCACCTGCATGTCATCCTGCGCGATAACGTGTGCGTTGTGCGAATCGATGGCGAAACGGTCGCTGAGAGCCATCAAATGAACAACCGCCGCCGGGGTCGCATCTCGCTACAGATGCACCGCAACAATGCGACGGTGTTTTGGAAGGACATGCAAGTGCGCCGATTGGCATCGCCGGAGCGAGCGACGGGAGCAGGGAGTTTGGAGTAGAGAGAAATGTTAATTCGGCGTAGGGTGTGACAAGATCGCGAAAGCGATCGCAGGCACACCGATTGGGTTTATGATACTCCCCGCGATGTCGACGATACATTGATCGAAACCGCACGATAGTAGGAATCTTTTCCATGCCTGTCGTTTTACAAACTGTTATACTGCTTACGATTTCGAACGTTTTCATGACGTTCGCTTGGTACGCGCATCTGAAAGAACTGAGCGGCAAACCATGGATTGTCGCGGCACTCGTGAGTTGGGGGGTGGCGCTGCTGGAATATCTGTTTCAGGTGCCAGCCAATCGGATTGGACACACGACGATGAGCGTCGGGCAGCTCAAGATTCTCCAAGAAGTGATCACGCTGAGCGTGCTCGTACCGTTTGCGTTTTTTTACATGCGCGAGCCGGTGAAGCTCGATTATCTGTGGGCCGGGCTCTGCTTGTGCGGGGCGGTTTATTTTGTCTTTCGGAGTTAGCGGCTTCACCAAAACTCTCCCTGCTCCCTGCTCCAAACTCCCTGCTCACTCGCGCAAACAATGCTGATTGGCCATCCCTATGCCGCTCATGATACTGCCGATGATGCCGACGAAGCCTTGGTCGGTGCCACAGATATAGAGATTTGGCAAATGGGTGGTGCCGTCGAGTTGTTTGTCGGGGTCACCATAGACGGCTCCGTTGTCGTGGCCGGTGAAGCGGACGATGGTGTTGGGGGTGAACATATCGGAGTCGACGATGCGTCCGCGGAGGTCGGGGACGAATCGGCTGGCCGATTCAAAAATGCGGTCGAACCAGCGGAGCTTTTCAAGTCGATATTGGTCTTCGGGCAACTCGCGCCAGCGGTCGTGGTCGGCTAGCACCGTGACTCTGAGCGTGCCACCATCGTCGAGTGGTTGGTCGTACTTGAAGTTGTCGGGCGAACAAATCACGCCGCTGCGGACATCGCAGAATTTGCCGGTCGGCCGCTCCCAATGAAAACGTTCGCTGTCGTTAAAAAACGTGATGGTGTGAGGATAGCCGGCCGCCGCGGGGGGCGTGTCGAGCGAGGCAATCGCCTCGCAAAAACTAAGCTGGCCCGCCGCGCGAATTGAGGCGGGTTGGCCATCGTCGCAGAGCCGCATCGTTTCGCACCAACCAGCCGACGAAAGAACCCGATCGGCCGCGAGCGTGTCGCCCGATTCGAGTTCGACTCCCACCGTGCGGCCATTTTCGACGTGGATTCGTCGAACCCCCGAGCGCAGCTTGAGCTCGCCACCGAGCGAGCGGAACCGTTTAACGAGCAACTTAAGAATGAGCCGCACACCGGGAGCCGGGCGGCCGAGGCCTTCTAAAAAGATGCTGCGAAACATGATACAAAACTGCCCCCAGTCCATATCGTGCTGGCGAGCCGACCCATAAAACATGAGCGGGCAGAACAGCATCTCGATCAGCAACGGTTCCCTGATGTACTGTCCGACCACTTCGCGAGCCGAAAGCCCCGCATGAACTTCGCTGAGGTCGTCGTAGTCGACAATGTCGGCCGAGAGGCGACGGAATCCGTCGGCTTGGTCGGGAAACTGCCGGGCGACTTCCGACGTGAGCAACTCAAAATCGTTCGAGAACTCGAGCCGGGTGCCGGGGAAGACGACTTGCGACCCCCATTGGGGAGCGATCTCGAAGTCGTCCCACGAGAACCGCAGTTGACGCAGTAGTCTCGCGAGCGGGCCACGCTTGGTTCCCTTCGGCGTAATGTTGGTGAGCGCGTGGAGCCCGACGTCATAGTCGCGGCCGCGCAGTCGATAAAACGAATTGAGCCCGCCGATGGTGGTGTGACGTTCGAGAATCGCAACCCGTTGGCCAAAGTGGGCGAGACGAATCCCGGCAGCCAGCCCACTCATGCCCGCACCGATAATGAGCGTATCATACATTGACTAGAAAAACCGCAGTGGACGCGAAGAGCGCAGAGTTTTTTTGGCTTGTGGTGACCGCACTGTGAAACCTCTGCGCTCTCGGCGTTCTCTGGGCTTAAACAAGAAACACTTCGTTACCAAAATTTAAGGATCAATTCTGAAACAGGTCAGCTTCCCAAATTGTGGCAGTCGGCAACTTCGACCGTTACACAGGTCAAGAATCCGTAGAATTGCTCTTGGTCTGTCTTACCTCCTCTATTAAAGCCTTCCATTCAGCCACAGGAAAGCTCCCCCCGCCGATCGACGTCGCCGAAGGGGGCGACGACGGCATTCCCCACATCTCGCGACGCACGCGGCTCGAACGAAAAATCGCCAGCGGCATGACGGCGGCCCATCGACCACTCCGCGACACGGGGGGAGCGGCTCTGACCTTGTCCCTCCATCAGGCGCGGTACAGGAATTTCTGTTGTCCTTCCGCGAAGGATGTCGGTCCCCGTTCACACTTCTGTCCTAGTCGAAAGTCGGGTCTCGATAGATCGAGAGTGGGCAGTACCTACTGACCGAAAGTTGGGCGTAGCTCCGGGTGAACAAGCCGCGCTCGCCGATACACATTCCCGGTCCAAGCACCAGCGTTGGTAAGTGGCGTGTGTTCACCGTTCCCTGAGCAGCTTACGGAAATAGACACTCCGCCCGTCGACCATCGCCCCGATGCGCACGACAAACCGACGCACCTGTCGGCCGCGCTCGCCGACCAGCACCCATGCGGACTCTACACCGGCGCGCTCGCCGTGGGAGCAGGAATGCCCGAGCAAGCGAGCCACCAAGATACTCTTGCGAAAAGCGTGGTCGACAGCCAATGTGGCCACGATCACCCGGCCATCGTTTCGCTCAGCGATCAGACTCACGCCAACGACTTGTCCCCTGTATCGTGCGACGGACGACCATTCACGCCGCCACTTCATATCTGGCGACCCTGCCACGAAACGAGCCGCTTTTTCCGGCGACCCGCCGAAGCAGCGACGGTGGAGCGCCGCGACGCCACCGTCGTCCGCTGGTTTCCAATCACCTAAGGTCATGTCTTTACGAATCGATTCCCGTCGATGATCGAGTATTCTGCCGACGAGCGTCGCGACTTCTGAAACATCGACCTTGAACCACTCCGCGTCGGTGCAGGCTGAAAAACCGAGACGCTGCCAAGCGGCGCAGGCGATGCTGTCGTCGGGGATAGCATGAATCGAGTAAAGGGCTTTCGCCCCCGCAGCGAGCGCGTATTGCTCAAGTGCCGCGAGCAACGCAGCCTCGGCTTCGGAGTCACCATCCGCCGACACAATCCAGCAACCAGGGCCAACCGGATCGACTCTGGCGGCTCGAAGAGAAACGGAGGCACCGCCGACAATTCTGCCCGCTTGCGTGGCTACGAACACCTTGGTGAGAATGTCGCCACGCGCTAATGCGGTGAAGTGGGCGTAAAGTTGTCGTGCTTCTGCTGCGGTCGCTAGTCGAACGTCAACACCCATGATGGATTCGGCTTAGCGAAGCCGGCGTAGTAGGCAGAGACTCGCGGCGGCAGCAAGCGATAAGAGCGAGCGAGGCTCGGGGACCGCTGCCGCATCGGTTAGGCTTCCGGAGGCCGACAAACTTCCGAAGGTTGGTGCCGTGGCACCGAAGTTGGCCCTCCAGTCGTTGTATTGGGTGAGGCCAATCGCTTCGCGTGTAATGTCATTTGCCAGTACGCCGGCTGGCGCACCGAGATTGTCCCGCCACACTGTGTAGTCGGCAGCGTCGACGGCTCCATCGTTGTTAAAGTCCCCCTTAAGCGGCGAAACGACCGTGTAGTCGCCACCGGACGTCTCAAACTCGGCGAAGTGAGCGGTCACTTCGTTATTCAGCACGCCTTCGACAGTGCCATCAAAGGTGTTGGTCGCCGAGAAGTACACAGCGCCGTAGTTGGTGCCACCAACACCATCAGAGACCGCTATGCCGACGGCACCAAAGAAGTTGTCGTCTTCGCTGAATAGACCGCTCTTGTAACTATCGAGGGCTGTCGGCTCAAAATCGATGTCCGTGCTTGCGTTCGCTAATTCAAGTGTGTCGTTATTGGCACCACCGACGGTATCGATCGCGATACCGCTCGAAGGAGTCGCCCCGACAACATCGCCGGCTTCGAGGAACCTTAAGCCATCTTGCGTGTAAAGATCTACGGGACCAGCATTCACTCCGGTTTTTGGACCGTCGAGACTCCAAAATATCTCTAAAGGAGGAGTATCAAAGTAACTCTCGACTCTGAAACCAAGATCGGCGCTACCGTCTTGGTTTAAGTCGATATCAGTGACTTCATCCACATTGGTATTCGTACCTCGTCCTGTGTTCGGCGTGATGTTGAGGTCGTATCGCACCACCTGAGCGTTCGCCTCACCGACTAGTAAGCCACCAGCAAACAAGGCCGACGTGGCTGTTCTCTTGAAGCGCAATATCAAATCTAGGCTGCCGTAAGTCTTCATGGCTTATCTTTCTGTTTCCGATCAGGACTCAGTCTAGAGTGGCTCGAACCGGAACGTGTATCCTGGTCGATCTCTGGCGGCCACTTCTCCTTAGGATACAAGAGACAGCCGAGATGTCTACCAGAAAATATTTCTAGTCACAAATTTGGCCTCTCCAGGTCCGTCCGCATGAGTTTCATTTACCTATCGCCGACGGTCGCGGCCAACCGTTATCGTTGGGCAACAGCTCGAACTCCCCTGGGAGGGTGTCGCGAAAGCGTTGGCTCGACAACGGATGTGGCATAGCTACGGATTCAGCTTTAAGTCGAAATTGTGCTGATTCTCATTGCCTGCTTCGACAACGCATTTGAGTTCGGATTGAGTATTGAATTTCGCCGGCAAATACTGCACGGCGCTGCCCGCCGCCACTTGCTCGGAACTCAGATAACCGGCCGGCGCAACCGTCGTTGCCGACGCACGATAGGCTTCGATCTGCACGATTTGCTCGCCTGGCCAAGCGCCGTGCTCGGCTGACAGTCGAAACTCGCCTTGGTTAATGACGGCCGTTGCCCGACCACCATGCTCGCCAAGGCGGATGAAAGTGATCTTGCCTTCGTCGACCTGGGTGCCATCGACCGTTACGGTCCCGTGAACAGCATGCCGCTGGGCATCTCCACCGCCGCATCCACAAGTCGCTACGACCAATACCACGAATGACAGACGCCAGATGTTCACTGCAATGCGGTCCTGGGGTGGGCGATGAATGCCGAGGGAGGTAAGAGGTTGTGAAAAAATGGGACTGGCTCCGCACCCGACAGATTTTGCATACCGCCGTGGTTTGCCGTGCGGTGCCTTATGTCTTTCATTATTCGGAGCTGTTAGCACTAGAATAGAGGCGGAAACGAGTAGCCGTGGAGCCAGTCCCATTTATTCACAGCCTCTTAGTTCGAGTTTTGCAGTTTTACGCGGCCAATCCGACGACGTTTTCCAGGAGTTGTTTTATTTTCCGCGACCCTGGTCCCCGTAGGGCTAATGATAAAATCTTTTGTCGAGCGCTTTGCCTGCGGAGCGTGGCGAGC
>JBGSRO010000036.1:0-11349 GCA_041737535.1 Pirellulales bacterium
GCGCATCGCTTCGTGGCTCAATCGCTACCGCCGCATTCTGGTGCGGTGGGAAAAGAAGGCCAAAAACTACGAAGCCTTGTTGCATCTCGTCTTCGCTCACATCCTGTGGCGGAATTCTTGAGGTTCTGGGATAGGTTCTAACACGCGGGCCGGGCGAAGATCTATTTCTAAAGTCACACTCGCGTTTCCAGCCTGGCGGCCGCGAATCGTCAAACTGAAAGATGGCGAGGCACTCTTTCGGTGTCGAATCGCTGGTTTTAGTAGAATCGACAGACTTTAAAGCGACCAGGCAATAAGTCGACGCCATCGACACGCCAACGCGATATGTTTACAAAACACGATTATGTCGACATGTCAGCGTGGGGAACTCGTGATTCTTGCAGGAGTCGCGAGCGTGACGAGTCACTGAAAAACTCTGGCGAATTTCGTTAGACTGGCCAAATCGCAATCCCACCCCCCTCGCCCCGGTTGCTTAATGCTCATCGACTGGAAACCATTTGTCGAACTCGTCGCCCAGCACGAATCGTTTGTGTTGCACACCCATCTGCGCAGTGATTGCGACGCGCTGGGGAGCGAGCTTGGCATGTGGGCCGCGCTACGGGAGCTGGGCAAAAAAGTTCGCATCGTTAATGGCGATGCTCCGCCACCTCACATCGCGTTCGTCGACCCTGATCATCGTGTGGAAGTGTTGGGCGACGGGGTCACGGCCGCCGACATTTCCGACGACCACATCGACTGCCGCATGTTGCTCGACACCAGCGCGTGGCAACAAATGGGTCCGCTCGCCGAGATTTGGAAAGCGTCGAACGCCACAAAAATCGTCATCGACCATCACGTCAGTGGCGATGATTTGGGTGCCCACGTATTCAAACAGACGACCAGCGAATCGAACGGGCGGCTTGTGATGCAGGCGATCGAAGCGCTCGGTGCGACACTCACTAAGGCGGTCGCCACACAGCTCTACACAGCGATGGCAACCGACACCGGTTGGTTTCGGTTTGCGTCGGTCACTAGCGACACGCTCGCCGCTGCTGCGAAGCTCGTGGCGGCCGGAGCCGAGCCGGCCAGCGTCTTCTCGCAACTTTACGAACGGAGCACCAAGGCCCGCGTGCAATTGCATGGGCGGATCATGGCGAACATGCAAGTCGCTCGCAGCGGACGATTTGCCTGGGCTACGGCCACACTCGCCGACTTCGCCGCCACGGGTGCCGAACAGAGCGACACCGAAGATGTCGTGAACAGGCTCTTAACCGTCGATGGCGTCGTGGCGGCCGCGCTGTTTGTCGAAGCCGAGCCGAACCTTACCAAAGTAAGCCTCCGCAGCCGCACCCATTTCGATGTGAGTGCGATTGCCGAGAAGTTCGGTGGTGGGGGTCACAAAGCGGCGGCTGGTGTGCGCATCGACGCACCCCTCGCGTCGGCGTTACAAAGCGTAATTGACGCGGTTGTCGCTGACATGGAATAATCGAGCAACACACGGCGGTCGTGTGCCACTGGCTCTGCCAGTGCAAACTGCTGCTCCATTGGGCGTCACCCAACACTGGCACAGCCAGTGGCACACAAAACTCCTACCAGCGCAACACGCCAACCATGTCCGACGCTGAAATGACTAATGCTTCGACTCCGCGACGAGGCTTTCTTTATCGACTCGCCGCTGGACTCGCGGCCGCCGTTGCCCTGCTGGGCCCCATCGGCGTTGGCATTGCGACGTTTCTCGATCCGATCGTTCGTAGCAAAAAAAAGGTGGGCGATTTTCTCCGCGTCGCATCGCTCGATGCCGTGCCCCCCGACGGCAAACCCTATCGCTTTGCCGTGATCGCCGGACGCGACGATGCGTGGAGCCACTACCCACCCGAGCCGATCGGCACCGTTTACTTGCGACGCGATAGCGAGGGAACATTGCCGATCGCGATTTCGTCAATCTGCCCCCATCTCGGTTGCGGTGTTCACTGGGACACATCGGCCGACAACTATCTCTGCCCTTGCCACAACAGCGAATTCAAAATCGACGGTGCGATCGCCGACCCGGCTAGTTCGCCCAGCCCACGCGGCCTCGATCACCTTGCCGTCGAAGTCCGCGGTAGTGACATTTGGGTCGACTACCGCACCTTCAAGGTGGGCGTCGCCAACCAGATCGAAGTCTGATATTGCGTAGAACGGGTCCCCGGCCCGTGCTCGAAACATTGTGTCCACTTACTTCCAACGGGCCGGGGACCCGTTCTACACGTCGTCGAAAATATGCTTTCCTCTCTCGACCATTGGCTCGAAGACCGTACCGGTTACAAGCGTTTCTTTCACGAGACGCTCTTCCAGCGGATTCCCGGCGGCGCGCGATGGCGATACTGCTGGGGCACGACCTTGATGCTCGCGTTTTTTACGCAGCTCATCACGGGCGTCTTTCTCTGGATGCACTACAGCCCCAGCACACAAACGGCGTGGGAAAGCGTCTATTACATTCAACACGAAATGACCGGCGGCTGGCTGCTGCGCGGCATCCACCACTACATGGCTTCGGCCATGATCGTGCTGCTGGCGCTCCACTTGATGCAGGTGGTGATTCATGGGGCGTACCGCGCGCCGCGCGAAATCACGTTTTGGCTCGGCTTGCTTCTGATGCTGATTGTGCTGGCGCTTGGACTCACTGGTTATTTGTTGCCTTGGGACCAGCGAGGGTTTCGCGCGACACAGGTCGCTACCGGCATCGCCGGCGCGACCCCCTTGATTGGCGACCAAGTGAAGGCGCTCGCGGTCGGCGGTTCGCAGTATGGCCACCACACGCTCACGCGGTTCTTCGCGCTGCACGCCGGAGTGTTACCAGGCATTTTGATCGCTCTGTTAGTGGCCCACGTCGCCATGTTCCGCCGCTATGGGGTGACGGCTCCTAAGACATCCACCAAGCCCGACGCTCGCTACTGGCCTGACCAAATGCTTCGCGATGGCGTTGCGTTCCTCATGGTGCTGGTGACCGTGACGTTGGTTGCCACCTACATGGGCACCGAGCTCGGTCCACCGGCCGATGCGTCGCAGTCGTTTAACTCGGCCCGCCCCGAGTGGTACTTTTTGTTCTTGTTTCAACTGCTCAAGATGGTCGAGGTCGTCGCACCGGGCGAGGCTGGCACGCGGCTCGGTGCGCACATCATTCCCGGGCTGGTGCTCGCGGTAATGGCGCTGATGCCGATCGTTGGACGCTGGAAACTGGGTCATCGCTTCAACATTGGTTTTGTGTTCGCGATCTTCATCGCCATCCTGGGACTCTCGGCAAAAGCGCTACATGAAGACTACAACGGCGACACCAAAGCCTCGCGCGAATTCCTTGAAGCCAAAGAATTGGCCCATGCAGAGTCGGAGCGAGCCTACGAAATCGCCCATCAAGGAATCGCGCCGAGCGGCATTCTGCCGATGATTCGCACCGACACAAAAATCGCCGGCTATCGGCTCTTCGAGCGTCACTGCGCTACCTGTCACGCCCATTACGACGTGTCGGGCGAATTCACCGACCCGTTGGCGACGATTAGGCCAGCGACTTGGTCGGCGCCCAACTTGTTCGGCGTCGGCAGCCGGGCGTGGAACGCGAACATCCTCGACCACGAGAAGTTCACCAGCGACCAAATGTTTGGCTACAAAGATTCTCCCTTCACCACCGGCGAAATGGCCGAGTGGCTTGCCGATAACTTGTCTGAGCCCGATGAAGAAACCAAGTTGAACGTCGCCAACACGGTTGCCGCCCTCGCGTCGATGGCCGACCTCCCTTACGAGGCGAAGCGGAACGCCGAAGCCACAAAAGAAATCGAATCGGGCAGCGAAGCGATCAGCGACACATTTAGCTGCGTCGATTGCCACAACTATGAGGGTCGAGAGTTCGCCCGCGTCGTCGACGACGATTACTACTACGAGGCTCCCGACCTGACTGGCTATATGTCGCGCGAGTGGCTGCTGGCGTTCATTCGCAACCCGGGTGCGTCGCAGTTCTACGGCGAACGCAACGACCGCATGCCCGCGTTCGCGCCCCACGACGACCAGTCGCTCAACAACGTGACCGACGCCGAGCTTGAGACCATCGTCGATTGGCTACGCCGCGATTGGTCGCTCGAATAGCCACCTAGGCTTCGCGACCGATTTCCGCCATCACGCCATCACAATGGCCAAAAATCGTTGTCGAAATCGGTCGCTTCATGTGGTAGAACAATGAGGCTGGTCGCGCGACCTCATCAACAGACCTTTTACCAAAGAATCACCGCCACGACGCGACGAACGCTGCGGGTGCCAAGGGCGATTCGGGTGCCACTGGCTCCGCTGGGTGCCAGTGTGACGCCGGGTGCCACTGGCTCTGCCAGTGTAACGCCAGTGTCACGCCAGCAATCACTTCCACTGGCATAGCCAGTGGCACACAACTCTAATTATCGGCTTTGACAGACCACTGGCCTTAAAACGACCGCTCCAGATTCCCGCCTGCGAGGTTGTGAAAAAATGGGACTGGCTCCTCACCTAACTGAGTACGCGCGACGCAGCGGTTCAAAGTGCGGTGCCTGTCCCACTTTTTCACAACCTAGCGTGTTGCAGAGTGAATAAATGGGACAGGCACTACGGATGATGCCACTTGGCGGGCCAAAGCCAATGCGCCGTAGAGCCAGTCCCATTTATTCACAGCCTCTACGCGGGAATGATGGAAACGACCACGTTATTTTTGAGTCTTGTCGTCGCGCTTGCCGCGTCGTGGCGGTTAGTTTGTGACTGTCCGATAGAATACCGTGCGAATTCGCTTGCCATAGTCAGCTCGAACCGCCGTTTGGCATTTGGAGATCGGGAAGTGATTCGACGGGCGACCCTTACCCATCATCGTCAAAAGTCATTTTGTCGCTTTTTGAGAAACAGCCAAAACAAAATGACTCGCATAAAGTCGCATCGCAAATCGAAAACCCTCGACAAATGCAGTCTCATCCACGAAACCAATGCGACACAATCGCCGCAATAAAGTCGCATGAAATCGTTTTTTCGACATTTAGCGACAAAATGACCAGCCGAGGAAAACCAACAAATCAAAGCGGGCACGCTTTGTGAGCCGTGAATGTCAGAGCTGTGGCTGACGGTTGTTGCTGCGAGTTGCAATCTGCGGGTGTGCTAGCAACAATCAATCCTGTCGGTCCGGCTGTTGTGTCGAAACGCTCGGATTCTTGATTGTGCCAGTTCTCTCTTAAGGTGACTTCCATGAAGATTGTTCGACTTGTGTGCGTGTTGCTGTTCGTCGCGTTGATCGCGGTTCCGGCATTGGCCGACGAGAAATCGCCGAGCGATGAGGCCGCAAAGAAGGAAGACGCAAAGCAAGCCGACGAAGAGAAAGATGCGACAAAGAAAACGACGAAAGCGGAAACCGACAAGAAAGACGCCGATAAACCCGAGCGAAAAACTCATACCGTCAAAGCGACCCCACTGAAAATCACGACCGACGTCGAGGGGGTCTTCGTGGCCCGAGAGACGGCCGAAATCGCGCTGCGGCCCGAGGAGTGGAGCGACTTCGAGATCGTCGAAATCGTCCCGCACGGGCAAACCGTCAGCAAGGGCGAAGTGCTCGTGAAGTTCGATGCCGAGAAGCTCAACGAACAGATTGAAGAACTCGAACTCGAACTCAGGCTTGGCGAATTGGCGATGATGAAAGCCGAACAAGAGTTGCCTCGCGCAACAGTCGAGATCGAACGCGAGCACGAACAAGCCAAACGCTCGCTGGCCGAGGCTGAGGCCGACTACAAGCGGTATCGCGAGATCGACCGCGACATGTCGCTCAAAAGCGCCGACATGAATATGAAGAGCGTTGAGAGCTATGTCGAAGGAGCCCGCGAAGAACTACGCCAGCTCGAGAAGATGTACGAAGCCGACGACCTGACCGAGGAGACCGAAGAGATCATTCTGAAACGGCAACGGGCCGAAGTCGAACAAGCCGAGTTCATGCTTGAGTCATATAAGCAAGACTACGAACAAACGATCAACGTCTATATTCCCCGTCGCGATATCGCGGAGAAAGAATCGCTCGAGCGCGTGAAGCTAGCGTTCGAGCGTGCAAAGACGGCACTCGAAACCGACCGCTCCAAGGGCAAGTACGAGCTCGAAAAAGAGCGAGAGTCGCGACGCGAAGCCATCGAGAAGCACGCCAAGCTACTGAGCGACCGGGCGTTGATGGAGATTCGTTCTCCCGCCGACGGAGTCGTTTACTATGGCGGCGCGACCGATGGCGAATGGGCCGAAACGGCGAGCCTCGTCGGCAGTATGCGCAAGTACGGCAGCGCACCGACCAAGAGCGTGATGATGACCATCGTCAAATCGCGGCCGCTGTACGTGATCGGCACAATCGCCGAAGCGGCTCGCGCCGATGTGAAGATCGGTCAGTCGGCCACGATTGAGTCAGCCGCCGACGATGGACCGAAGCTCTCGGGCAAGCTCAAGCAACTTTCGCCAATTCCGATGGGAGACAAGAAATATCGTGTCGAACTCACGGTCGATGGCAAGGATATCCCCGACTGGATCGTTCCCGGACTGACTGCCAAGGCGAAGTTGGTGACCTACGAGAATAAAAAGGCGTTGATGGTCCCTAAGTCGGCCGTCAAGAGTGAGGCAGCGAACGACGACGCCAAGTACGTCATGGTCGAGACCAGTGCCGACGCGAAACCAAAGAAGCAAAAGGTGACAGTCGGTAAGACGAAGGACGACAACATCGAGATTGTCGAGGGTCTCGAAGCGGGCGCGAAAATTGTGCTCGAAGAGAAGGATAAAGAGGCTAAGGAGTGAAGAATAACTTGGCGGTACTCTTATGCTTTCGTCTTGCCTAAAAGAGAATTGTCAGCCCAACGCAAAAATTCGCCAGGAGAAATCTCTTGATATTTATTGTTCGCGTCGCTTTGGTCGCGCTGGTCGTTGTGCTCGCGAACTCTGACGCCCTCGATGCACAAGACGCATCGACCAGCACCGAAATCAAACTGTCGCCGCTGGCAACGACCGGCCCGACCCCCAAGCCAATCACGCCGCCGAAACAATCAGCCATTCGCGCGTCGATCGCGCGCGGCGTGCGATTTCTGCTCGACGACCAGCGTCCCGAAGGAGCCTGGGGAAGTGCCGAGCGGACGAAAGACCTGAACATCTACGCACCGGTTCCCGGCGCGCACGATGCGTTCAAAACGGCCGTGACGGCTCTCGCCGTGATGGCCCTCGTTGAAGCTCGCCCGACGTTGGACGAAGCGACGCAGGCGGAAGTCGACAAGTCACTCGACCGCGCGCAAGAGTGGTTGCTCGCGAATGCCAAAGACGTCCGCCGAGCCGAGATGGACGCGATCTACAACACCTGGGGTCACAGCTTTGCGATTCAAGGATTCGTGAGGCTCTATCGCCGCGCAGAAGGCAACACCGAGCTGCAAGCGAAGCTCTACGAAGCGACCGCGATTCAGGTCGAGAGGCTTAAACGCTACAGTTTTGTCAACGGTGGTTGGGGCTACTACGACTTCGACGTCCACACCCAGTCGCCCGGCAGCAGCCCCAATAGTTTTACGACGGCGACTGGGCTCGTCGCTTTGCACGAAGCGGCACAGATCGGCATCGAGTTCCCCGCGCCGCTCATCAAGAAGGCAATCGACTCGATCGAGCGGCAACGCAATCCCGACTTTACTTACGCCTATGGCGAGTACCTAATGATGCGGCCCATGTATCCCATCAATCGCGCGGGGGGAAGTTTGGGTCGATCGCAGGCTTGCAATTACGCGCTGCGATTGTGGGACCAATCCGAGGTGACCGACGAGGTGCTCGAGACATGGCTCAATCGGCTCTACGCTCGCAATGGCTGGCTATCGATTGGCCGCAAACGGCCGATCCCTCACGAGTCGCACTTCGCAGTCGCCGGTTATTTTTATTACTACGGACACTTCTATGCAGCGCTTTCGATCGATCTCTTGCCGCAGGCAGACCGCCCCCACTTCCAAGACCACATGGCTTACACCCTGCTCCCCCTGCAAGAGAAAGATGGCAGTTGGTGGGACTACCCATTCTACAACTATCACCAGCAATACGGGACGGCGATGGCGGTGGTGAGTTTGACGCGTTGTTTGCGCGAGGAGTGACAGGCTACCACCGCCACAGCGCCGTGCCCCACGATAGACCCGCCCCATAGCCACACATCATCAAGTGTTCGCCCGCATTGACGCGACCGTCGGCGATCGACTCATCGAGCGCGATTGGCACACTGCCGGCCGAGGTGTTGCCATAGCGATCGAGGTGAATGATCACCTTTTCGCGATCGATGCCAAGGCTCTCGATCGCCGCGTCGATGATCCGGCGATTCGCCTGATGCAACAGCCACAGGTTAACGTGACTCATGTCGACGCCCGCTCCTTCGAGCACTTGGTCGAAGGTGTCTTCGAGCAGTCGCACGGCCCACTTGAACACCGGCTTGCCATCCATCTTCAGACACCAAGGTCGACCCTCGTAGCCGACCGGCTCGAACGGCTCGCGAATGCCGCCGAGCGGTCGGTAGAGCAGCTCGGTCCCGGCCCCGTCGGCACCAAGCGTATAGCTGATCAGTCCTTGGTTGTCGCAGCCACTTGCGAGCAACACCGCGCCGGCACCGTCGCCAAACAGTGGATAGGTTTTTTTGTCGGTCGGGTCCATCACCCGGCTATTGCAATCGGCACCAATGACGAGCGCCAGTTTGCTGCACCCGGTCGCCACGAATTGACTGCCGGTCACGAGTGCGTAAACGAACCCGGCACAGGCGGCCGAGAGATCCATCGCAGGACAGTTGAGCCCGAGCCGATGCTGCACCGCCGAAGCCGTTTGGGGGAGCAGGTAGTCGGGCGAGAGCGTCGCCAGCACGAGCAGGTCGATGTCACTCTTGTCGACTCCGGCGGCGGCGATCGCACGCTCGGCGGCGGCAACCGCCATGTCGCTCGTGTGCATGTCGAGAGGACAGTGGCGACGTTCCAAAATCCCGGTTCGCTGCACGATCCAATCGGCATCGAAACCGAGCGCGCCGAGGTCGGCATTGGTGACCACGTTGTCGGGCAGGAAACTTCCTGTGCCGACGATCTGAACACCGGGGAGCGAACGCAACGGTCCACGACTAATGAGTTGCGAGGGGTCGTTCATGCGAATCGTCGAGTAGCAAGGGTCACTGGCCCGTGCGATATTGCCTATGATAAGTAGCACAGGCCGGAAACCCGTGCTACGAAACTTGCACTAGGTTCTAGGGCAGGTAAACGTCACAAACAAGCCCGGCGGTCACGCCGCGTGACCGTTAATGGGGCCACGGCGTTTTGGTTTTGGCAGCGAATAAAGCCGCGTGTTCCCCCGCTTTCCTGCATCGGAGACTGCTCCCGTTTCGCGCAGCACATAGGCGATCCGCTGAGCGAACGATCGGTCGACCCCCAATTGTTCGGCAAGCTGCCCCGTATCGAACGGACTCGCGAGCGTCGAAGGAAGCAAGGCCAGCAGGTCGCGCGGCTCGCGAAAGGTCGCTGCATCGCCAACGGCGAGCAACTGTTGATCGGTCACGACATGATCGCCCTTCCGCCACCTTCGCCGGCGACCATGCCCCGGTACGCGGATTTCTTCGACGTCGATCATGGGAACTTCTATCGTCACTCGCTTGTGAGCAAACGCCCGAACAAAATGGACGAGATGCTCGAATACATCGAGCGGGGTCCCGCGCTTGGGACTCTTGCGACGAGAAACAATTTTGCCACCCGGTTTGCTCAATCGAACGATCCACTTGTTGGCCACAATCGGCTTTACGACCAGCACATCGTGCTTGGCTGCCAGCTTGACCACCTTGTCGCGAATCGACGCCAGCCCGGCGTGCTGGACTTCGATCAACACGCCATCGCGAACGACGTCGATGCGATAGCGGCCGAGCCGGACTTCGATCTCGCCACTGGTAGCATCATTGCCCCCTGCGTAATGCCGCTTCAGTTGCTGGTGGAGCGATGTTTCCATGAGCGAGAGCTTAGCAAGCATCAGAATTCATCGCAGCGCGGATTATCTCGACTCTCGATCGATTCGTTCACCCATCTCCGGCTGCAAGACCTTGGTAAGTGCCACGAGTTTTGCTGCGTCATCTTGCTGACCCAATTGCCTCAAGAGTCTTACCCTCGCGAGCCTTGCCCGATACCAACGCTCGCCACCGCGTCGACTCGACGACTCGATACGTTGCCAATGGGCGAGTGCCTGTTGTTTTTCGTTAATCGAGCCCGCCGCGAGCAGCCTCGCGTACTGCTCGTTGAGGTCGCCGTCGCGTGGGTGGGTAGCGACGAGTTGCTGGTAAAGGGCGAGCGCCTCAGCGTGATTGCCACGTTCGGCAAGCACGGGTGCTCGGTAGCGATCTTTGTCGAGCCGAGAGTCAGGGGGCAACCGATCGAGCACGCGAGCAATCACTTCGGTGAGTGGACCACGAAAGGGGCTGTCTGCCGGTTCGGAGTTCAACTGCGTGGCGAGCATCGCCAGCATTTGCGAGGTCGACTCGTCACTCGAGAAGCCAACGGCGGCAAGACGGTTGATGGCTCCCTCGGCATCCCCTTTGGCTGCGAGGGCAATGGCGAGCAGCGGAGCCGCGCGGTTGGTCCAACTTTGCTCAGGCGAAGGCGAACCGTCGATCGCCCGCGAGAGCAGTAGGTTCGTATAGTCGATATCGGGCGGACTTAGTCGAAGCCGCAAATCGCTCAGCAGTAGCGCCGCATCTCGCTGTATCGTCGACCATTGTTGCGGCCAACGATTGTCACTGCCGGTGATGATTGGTTGTAATCGCAAGGACGCAGCAGCGGCAATCGCTCGTGTGTCGCTATCTGTCGCGGCCGCTTGCTGGCGATAGGCACGGCATGCAACGGCGACACTCTCTTCGAACTGTGAGCTGCTCGGCAAGATTGCGGCTGTGGTCGCGAGCGCCGCAACTGCGTCGCCGGAAGCGAGTTGCTGTTGAGCGAGCCACACGCGAACTTCGTCGGCGATTGGTCCCTCGGGCCAATGCTGCAAGTGCTCTACGCAAGCCGTGCGGAAGCGAATCAGCAACTCCGTATCGGCCGGCGAGCTGCGAACGTCGGACGCAAGCGCCAACAGTCGTTCGCGATGCCAACCTGCGGCGCCTGCATTGGTCGGATGGTCGAACGCCAGCGCGCGATAGCGCGCTGCCGCGTCGGGCCAGTCGCTGGCGGCCACGGAGATAGCGGCCGACATTTCTTCAGCGTCGATCGACCGTCGAGTATTCTGTTCTGCTCGATAGAGCTGTCCGGCCTCGTCGTAGGCTTCTCGCGCGAGGTCGAACTGTCGAGCGTTAAAGTAATGCTCACCCGCCAGCATACGAGTCGTCGCGTCGCCGCCACTCGC
>JBGSRO010000037.1:0-10484 GCA_041737535.1 Pirellulales bacterium
GCGCATCGCTTCGTGGCTCAATCGCTACCGCCGCATTCTGGTGCGGTGGGAAAAGAAGGCCAAAAACTACGAAGCCTTGTTGCATCTCGTCTTCGCTCACATCCTGTGGCGGAATTCTTGAGGTTCTGGGATAGGTTCTAAACAAATCGCCAACCACCAGTTCGGCACCAACGACTGCCGCACGATGACCGGCGGTCAGATTGTCGAAGACGACAACCTTGTGTCCGGCAGCCACGAGCTGTTTGACAGTGTGGGAACCGACGTAGCCGGCTCCGCCGGTGACTAAGACGTTCATTGGTAAAGGCAGAAGGATGAAAAAAAGAGAGTAGGCGAGCCGGGTGGCGTTAGCCCCCGGAGATTTGGGGGAGCGATGAACGATTAGCGATGAACGATGGGTGAATTAGCAAAGGCTGGTGATGGCTTCGGTTCCTACGATGGGGACTTGGCAGGTTTGGCCTTGGCAGATGTAGAGGGTGGCGGAGTCTCTTAGTGGCGGGCGGTCTTTGAACAGCGGCGCGACGGGTGAGTTTGGGTCGCTCGTTTCGGAACAGGCAACGATGCGTCGCGGATTGAAGGTCGCTTGCAGCCCCTTGCCGAGTCGCTTGGCGTCGGGGCCGACAATCACACATTGTTCGTTGGGCCCGACAAACAGGTCGGTGGCGATGAGCGTTTGGCCCGTGCCGTGGGGGATTTTTTGCAAGAGTTCGGCGGCGGCTCCGATGATCGCCTCGGCCGCTTCTTGAAAGTCATCGCGGCCCGTGAGCGTCGCGAGTTCGAGCAGCACCGTCGCGGCCACGGCGTTGCCGCTGGGGGTGGCGTTGTCGGTAAAGTCGCGGTTGCGGGTGAGCAATTGCTCGTGGTCGTCGGCAGTGAAGTAGAACCCGGCCGACGACGCGTCGCCAAAATGTTTGAGGACCGTCTCCATCAGCTCGCAGGCGGCCGTGACGTAGTGGTCGTTGAAGGTCGCTTGATAGAGGGCCACTAAGCCGTGAGCGAGCGAAGCGTAGTCGTCGAGGTAGGCGGCCAGTTTGGCTTGGCCCGCTTTCCAGGTGTGTAAAAGCCGCCCGTCGTTTGTGCGAAGTTCGGCGAGCAGGAAGTCGGCACATTTCGTGGCGGCTTCGACATAGCGCGGCTCATCGAAGGCGGTCCCCGCTTTCGCCAGCGCGGCGATGGCGAGCCCATTCCAGGCAACCAAAACCTTGTCGTCGCGGCCAGGACGGACGCGCGTCTCGCGCTGCGCGAAGAGTTTACAGCGGCATTCGGCTAGTTCGTTCGCAAGCTCGGCTTCGTCTCGCTCCCAAATTTTGGCGAGCTGCGCAAGGCTCTTGGGCAGATGCAAAATCGAACGCCCCTCAAAATTGCCCCTGTCGGTCACGCCGTAGACTTTGCCGAACAGTTCGGCTCGTTCTTGCCCCAACACGGCTTCGACTTCGGTGGGGGTCCAAGTGTAGAAAATGCCTTCGTGCCCCTCGCTGTCGGCATCTTCGGCGCTGTAAAAACCACCAGAGGGATCGGTCATGTCGCGGAGCAGGTAGTCGAGCGTTTCGCAGGCAACCGCGCGATACGAGGCTTCGCCGGTGGCTTGCCATGCCTCGGTATAAGCGGTCACGAGCAGGGCGTTGTCGTACAGCATTTTCTCGAAGTGGGGCACGAGCCACCGCTCGTCGACGCTGTAGCGAGCGAAGCCACCGCCAACGTGGTCGTAGATGCCGCCGGCAGCCATGCGGTCGAGCGTGAGCCTGACCATGCCGAGCCATTCGTCTTGTTCGGTTCGCTTCCAAAGCCGGAGCAGGTGGCCGAGCGCCATCGGCGCGGGAAACTTCGGCGCGTCGCCGAAGCCGCCGAATGTTTGGTCGAAGCTGCGTTCGAGTGCATGACCGGCAGCGATTAAGAGTCGTTCGTTGACGACGATTCCTGACGCACCGGTCGTTTCGACGCTAATGTTCTTGAGCTGGGCGGTGATCTGCTCGGCCCCTTTGAGGCACTCGTCGGGGCGATTGTTGAACGCATCGAGCACGGCGGTCAGCACGCGCTCGAAGCCGGGCATGCCGCGGGCGTCTTGTGGGGGCCAATAGGTGCCGCCGTAGAAGGGGCGGAGGTCGGGGAGCAAGAACATGCTCATCGGCCAGCCGCCGTGGCCGGTCATGATATGAACGGCGTTCATGTAAATCTGATCGATGTCGGGCCGCTCTTCGCGGTCGACTTTAATGCAGACGAAGTTGTCGTTGAGCGTTTTGGCGATCGCCTCGTTCTCGAAACTTTCGTGCTCCATCACGTGACACCAGTGACAAGCCGAGTAGCCAATCGACAAAAATATCGGCTTTGCCTCGTCGCGCGACCGCGCGAGCGCTTCGTCGCCCCACGGATACCACTCGACAGGGTTGTCTTTGTGCTGGAGCAGGTAGGGGCTGGTTTCGTGGGCGAGCTTGTTGGACATGGGGGCTCCTTCGGAGCGGGGGATTGGGGTCGGGGGTAGGAGGTCGGGGAAAGTCTTGGGTTGGTATTTTTTTCCAACCCCCGTTCCCCGGACCCCGTCTCCGCAGGCGGAGCCGCTAGTCGATCCACCCTCCGCCGAGCACCTGTGTACCGTCGTAGCAGACGACGGCTTGGCCCGGGGTGATGGCGAATTGGGGATTGGTGAATTCGATCGTGAGCGTGTTGTCTGCGTGCCGAGTGACGGTCGCCGGGGCCGGACCGGCGTTGTAGCGAATTTGCGCCTGGCAAGCTGTGGGCTGTTCGATAGGAAGATCGGCAAGCCAGTTAGCGCGACTGGCGGTGAGGCGCGTGCGGTCGAGCTCGTGGCGGTCGCCAATGACGACGCGGTTCGTGTCGGGTTCGACACGGACGACGAACTTGCGGTCGCCCAGCGCGACGCCCAGCTTCTTGCGCTGGCCGATGGTGAAGCCTTCGATGCCATCGTGTTGGCCAACGACTTCGCCAGTGGTGGTGACTAGCTCGCCGGCCGTCGCGGCATTGCCTCGCCTCGACTTGACAAATTGGTCGTAGCGTCCGCTGGTCACAAAACAGATTTCTTGGCTATCTTTCTTTTCGGCGACGTTCAGCCCGACTCCCGCAGCCATTTCGCGGATGGCGGGTTTTTCGTAGTCGCCCACCGGCAGCAACATGCGGTCGAGCAGCCGGCGGTCGATACCGAACAGCACGTACGATTGGTCTTTGTTGTCGTCGTTGCCGCGATGGAGCTGCTTGCCATTGGGTCCGTCGACCAACCGCGCGTAGTGGCCGGTGGCCACCCACTCGGCATCGACGGAATCGGCATAGTCGAACAGTTTGCCAAACTTGATCCAGTTGTTGCACTGCACACACGGATTCGGTGTCCGCCCGGCGAGATATTCGTCGGCAAAGTAGTCCATAATGCGGCCGAACTCCTGTTGCAAGTCGAGCGCATAGAACGGAATCGACAGTCGATCGGCAACCCGACGGGCGTCTTCGGCGTCGCTCGCGGTGCAGCAGCCCTGTTTGTGGTCGAGTCGCCCGACGACCGGAAGCCGGTTGTCGCCGCTCGCACAGACGGCCGGCGAAGCCTCGCCATGTCGCATGAAGACGCCGAACACGTCGTAGCCCTGGTCGAGCAGCAGGTGTGCCGCAACGCTCGAATCGACTCCACCGCTCATGGCTAGGACAACGCGGGGCATGGGGGGAAATGCGGAGTGTTGAATGCGGAATGCGGAATCACATCGGGCGCTGACGCTTGCTGCTCGCCTCGGCATCTATTCTAGGTTTGGGGGCTAGTGCCAACAACCGACGCCCCTCGCTGGCGAATGTCGGAATGCTTAGAATACGAGCAATTAAGCCAGCATCATCACTTATTTACACTGCCCGCTATGGACCGCGAAACTATCGATCGGGCTCACGCCCTCCGCTCGGCACTGGTTCAACTTCGAGACAGTCTTTGACTACGACAACAAGAAGTCGCAGGTCAAGGCGATTGAAGTCGAGCAGTCGTCGCCCGACTTTTGGAACGACAGCGACCGCGCACAACAGCGCATGAGTGAACTGAAAGGTCTGCTTGCGATCGTCGAACCGATCGACAGTGTGACTGGGTCGCTCGACGATCTCGATGTGATGCTCGAGATGGCGGCAGACGATGCGTCTTTCGCGGCCGAAGCAGCCGGCGAGGTCGAACGGCTCGAAGGCGAACTCGAATCACTCAAGCTCAAGGCGCTGCTCAACGGGAGGCACGACAACTCGGGGGCGATTCTCACCATCAACGCCCGCGACGGCGGAACCGACGCCAACGACTGGGCCGAGATGTTGCTCAGGATGTATCTGCAATGGGCTCAGAAACACGGCTACAAGGCCGAGTTGATCGACCGCATGGACAACGAGGAGGCAGGCATCAATAGCGCCACGATCGCGCTCCGCGGCCCGATGGCGTTTGGCTACCTGAAAGGCGAGAGTGGTATGCACCGGCTCGTGCGAATCAGCCCGTTCAATAGCGAGGCCAAACGCCAGACGAGCTTTGCGGCGGTCGACGTCTCGCCCGACATTAGCGACGCCGTGGTGGTCGAAATCGACGAAGAAGACGTGCGGGTCGACACTTTCCGCGCGAGCGGTGCGGGTGGTCAGCACGTCAATAAAACCGACAGCGCGATTCGGTTGACACACGGGCCCTCGGGCATTGTCGTGCAGTGTCAAAACGAACGGTCGCAACACAAGAACCGGGCGACCGCGTGGAAGATGCTCCGCGCCCGACTGGCCGGACTCGAAGAAGAACGCCGCGAAGCGGCCGAAGCGGCCAAGTACCAGCAGCAAGCCAAAACGGGCTTTGGTTCGCAGATTCGCAATTACTTTTTACATCCCGACCAGCGTGTGAAAGACGCCCGCACAAAGTTCCAGATTGGCAACTTTCACGCGGTGATGGATGGCGATATCCAAGGCTTTCTCGACGCGACCCTCCGCTGGCGGGCGGGGCAGCCGGTCGCGGATGACGACGATGAGTAAAGCTCGCAATGTTCTCACTACAGACGACATCTGGTGTCTCCCTCCGCGTTGAATTCGCTCGGCAGGGTGACCGCTTTGGTCATGTGATCTCTGTCGTCGATGGCGGCACCGAACAGGCAATCGCGCGCAGCATCGAAGGGACCGATGCCGACGTGTGGCCCGCGAGTCCCCCAGTGCAAGAGGTGCATCAGCAGGGTGATGTGCTGTTTCTGACCGGCATGGCGGGTGGTAGTTACTGGTCGGCCAGTGTGTCGGTCGAATCGCCCGGCGCGATACTGTTCGACGTGGCTTGCCGAGTGAAGTCGTTGCCTGAATATTTGGGGGCTCGCTACAAGATCGAACCGGGTGCATCGGGTTCAATACAGTGGGAACCGGTCGAAGCAGGTATTGAGAGAAACGCTGACGTTGTCTCGGTGCGACCAACCGAATTGCGACCGCAAGGGAGCGTTCGCTGGCGTTACCGCATCGCGTTGGCATAGTCGTGGTTCGCTCCGCGAGCTAACGTCTGATCGCGGAGCGATCAACGACTATGGGCCTACTCTTCCGCCAGCAATTTCTCTTCGGCCGCACTCAAGCGACCGTAGTCGGGCACGAGTCGCCAGAGGTCGTCGTAGTCGCCGTTTGCCGCGCGGATGCTAGCGAGTTCGGCCACGGCGGCGGCTTGGGGCGTCAGGTCAATCGCCGAGGGTGACATCCGCGTCGCCAATGGACCAATGAGGCGAACGTCGTCAGTGCCCCGCTGGGTGAGTGCATCGGCGGCCAGCAATTCGTAGTGACTCTCCCGGCGGGGAAGCGGCTCATCGGCTGCGTAGCTCCCGCAGAAATACTGGCCCCGCTGGGCATTGAGCATGGCTACGACCGGCCCGGCGTATTGCTGGCGGGCCGCCAATGCGAGCGCGTCGAGCGTCGAGACGGCAACGACTTTCGCGCCGATGGCATAAGCGAGCGTCTTGGCAGCGACGATACCAATACGGAGGCCGGTGAACGAACCCGGTCCGATGGCAACGGCGATCACATCGATTTGAGTGGGGGCGATCTGATGCCGCTTGAGCAAGTCGTCAATCGCCGGATGAAGCAGCGCAGCAGTGCGACCGTCGACGGCGAGGTTGACTTGTTCGCACAAGGTGAACCGATCGGTCGTTGCAAGGGCGATCGAGCCGGTGCGGCCGCTGGTTTCGAGGGCGAGTAGGTTCATAGATGTTAGCCGCGCCTTGTCAGCAAGTATTCTTGCCAAGATTAGCGCAGCGCACAACTCAACGCAAGCGAGGCACTTTTAGGCCGGTAGAACGGGGCCCTGGCCCGTTCGACGGCACTATTAACCCGCCTTGCGAACCGGTACCGGTGTCGCAAAGTGCTCGGCGCCGCCAATGACCGGTAGCGCTGGCATGGCGTGCGGACCACGGCGGCCCAGGTCGGTGCCGTCCCAGGCGTGGCTGGCGATGCTCGATAGTACGCGCTCGGCGACCGCCAACGCGGCGCGGCCCGCGTGGCCATCGACACGCGGTTTTCGGCCTTCGCGAATGCTCATCGCTAAGTCGCGTTGCTCTTGGGCGATGGCGTTCGTGTTTGCCGGCGTCAGCGTCTCTTTGACCAGCAAAGTCTCGAACAAGTGATTGCGATAGCCGATCATTTCGTCGGGGGTCAGTTGGCTCAATTCGAACTGACGCCTGAGAATATCTTCGCGGGGATGCACAACTTTGGCTTCGCGAGTTGCGAAGTCGACGAGTGCCATGCCGCGACTGCTGTAAATCTGCATCGCGCGGCTCGGCTCGAAGCTGACTCGCGAAGCGACGAGGTGGGCCACACAGCCATTCTCGAACACGAGTTCGGCATGGGCCATGTCTTCGTGTTTGCCGAGCACCGAGATGCCAAAGGCGCGAACTTCTTTGACGTCCGAGCGCGTGAGTGAAAGCACGACGTCGATATCGTGGATCATCAGGTCCATGACGACACCAATGTCGGTCGAGCGAAACGTATAACCGCTCGCCCTGGTGCCACAGATGTACCGCGGATCGTGAACGTGGGGCGTCGCCGCTTCGAGGGCCGGGTTGAACCGCTCGACGTGGCCGACTTGCAAGACGCAGCCCCGGTTGTCGGCGAGTTTAACCAGCGAGTCGGCTTCGGCGAGGGTGTGGGTGATGGGTTTTTCGACCAGCACGTGCTTGCCCGCTGCGAGCAGTTGGGTGCAGACGTCGTGGTGATAAACGGTTGGCGTTGCGACGATGGCTGCTTCGCAGTCGCCGATCACCGACGCGAGATCGGTCGAACTCTTCGCGCCAGTTTCAAACGCCACGGTCGCGGCCACATCGGGCGCGGCGTCGACGACGGCAACCAAATCGATGTAGGGGGCTTCGCTAGCAAGTCGGGCATGAATGCGACCCAAATGGCCAACGCCGACGAGTATGGTTTTGAGTGGTGTCATGTTAAGCGGCTCTCCTCACTTCGCGTCCGCGTCCATGTCGGCCTTCTTGTTGGCCTTCAATGAACGCGAGCAGTTGATTCACCTGGGGTACGAGTCGGTCGTTGCCACGCAATACTTCGCGAGCGGCATCGAGTCCCACCTTCGCGCGATACAATAGCCGATGAGCTTCGGCCAAGGCGTCGATCACATGGGTTTCAAAGTTTTTGCGTTTGAGCGCGACGATGTTGATGCACCGCGGGCGTGCCGGCGAGCCTTCGCACAGCATGAACGGTGGCACATCGTGCAGCACCCGGCTTAGTCCGCCAATGAAGCTATAGCTGCCGATCGTCGTGTAATGATGTACCGCGACACCCCCCGAAATCGAAGCGTAGTCGTCGACGTGAACGTGGCCACCCAAGAGCGACCCGTTGGCGATGATGATCGAGCTGCCGACTTTGCAATCGTGGGCGACGTGGCTGTTGGCCATAAAGAAGTTGCGATTGCCAACGCGAGTAACGCCATCTTCTTTCTCGGTCGCCCGATTGATCGTGACTCCTTCACGGATGATATTGCCATCGCCAATTTCGACTCTCGTGGCGCTGCCCGTGTAGCTTATGTCCTGAGGCTCACCACCAATCACGGCCTGCGGATAAAGCACATTATCGCGGCCAATGGTGACGTTGCCCATGATCGTCACGGCGCTGATGAGCCGCGTTCCACGGCCGATCGAGGCGTCGGGGCCAACCATGCAGAAGGGACCGATTTCGACATCGACATCGATCTGTGCGCGGGGGTCGACCCAGGCGTTGGTGGCAATGCTGGTGGCCATGATGATTGCACTCCGGTGGCGAAGCTATTGAGCTTTATATTTGGTGGGGATGATTCGTTGTTATTCGTCATTCCCGCGCAGGCGGGAATCTAGCGAGTTCGGTGCTCTCGAGGCAAGGCTAACAGCATCGAAGAGTTTGCCTTGATTGTGTTTTGCGTTGTCTCTGCTACGGACTCAACTCTGTTGGCGAGGCTTTGCGTCTGGATTCCCGCCTGCGCGGAAATGACGATCGATCGTTAGGCACATACCCTCAGCGACTCGGCTTCGTCGGCGAGCAATTGCGATACGAGCGCGGCATTCAGTTGGTGGCCGCTTTTGTGAGCGACGATGTGGCCGACGATGGGCCGACCGGCGAGTGCCATATCGCCAACGACGTCGAGCGTTTTGTGCCGCACACATTCGTCGGCAAATCGCAAGGCGTTATCGATCGGCCCAAGCGGACCGAATATCAGCAGATCGCGTGGTGTTACTCGAGTCCCTTTTCCCTGTGATTTGAAGGCTTGGGCTTCGTGCTCGAGCACAAACGTGCGAGCGCGGGCAAGGTCGTTGCGGAAGCTTCTGGGGGTGACTTCGATGGCGAAGTTCTGGCGACCGATGGCGTTGTCGCGGCCGTAGTCGAGGTAGTATTCGATCGACAAAATTCCCGCCGCGCTGGGGTAGGCTTCGATGCTCTTACCGTCGCGCTCGATGCGGCAAGGCTTGCGCACGACCAGCGGAATGACCCACGCATCTTGTTCGGCGTATCCGCTACCATCAAGAGCTTCGACAAACGCTTGGCTCGAACCATCGCAGCCCGGCATTTCGCTTGCCGTGACGACCACGCGGCAATTGTCGACTTCGACACCCGATAGCGCGGCGAGAATATGTTCGATCATCTCGATGCGAACGCCTTCACGCTCCAGCACCGTGCGGCGGGCCGTGTCAGATCGGAACGAGAGGTCGACCGGCACCTCGATCGGCTCGCGACCCTCAGGTGCGTAGACGAACACCACGCCCGAGTCGGCCTGGGCGGGGTGAAACTCGACGCAAACGTCTTCGCCACTCCAGTAGCCGAAGCCGGTGACGGTCGAAGCAGCAGCGACAGTGCGTTGTGGGCGCAAAAACGACATCGAGCCATAGCTCCCAAGCGGGGTCATGTCCGTGACGGACGTTTGATCGCGATTAGACAGAAAAACCAAAACCATGCTGCGTGGCGACTCAATCGTCGCCACGCAGACCTCGTGATTTTCGGTAATCGTCTACTGAACCGGGCGAGCGCCGGGGTTGGTGGCGACGCCGGGGGCGGCACCATTCAGGCGAGCTAAGATATCGCCCGTGATGTCGATCGAGTTTTGATAGATGATCGGATTGTTGATCGCCTTGAGCAACTCTTGGGGCTTGTTCGGATCGATTTCGTCGCCATTGAATCGCAAGACCAAACCGATTTGGTTTTGCTGGGCGTATTGTTGAATAACGCCGCTCACCTGAGTAAAGGTGGTGTAATAGAGCTTCGACTCTTGCTCCATGAGCGTCTTTCGCTCGCGGTTCATCTTCAAATTGAACGCGGCCTTCGCCTGAGCGATCTGGTCGTCGAGCGTCTTGTAGTCGGGAGTACCCGGGTTGAGCGTGGCGAGTCGTTGTTCGGCGTTGGCGATTTGATCGCGGTCGGTCTTGAGCTTGTTCTCAATCCCTTCCATTTGTGTTTTGAGTCGCTCCATCTCAGCTTTGAAGCTAGCATGCTCCATGAAGATGAAATTCATGTCGACCACCGCGATGTGATACTTCGGAGCATTCACTCCTTGAGTAAACTGGGCGGTGGCGACGGGGGTTGCCAAGCTGGCACAGATCAGAGCCGCGATGGCGGCCGAAAACAGAGTCTTCACTTCAGCACTCCTTGCTGGGGTTGGTCGTCCTTGACCGGGAAAATGCGGGTGCCGAGTTCCACAGTGGATTCTCAGCCGTAGGGGGCCTCGATGACGCCCTGTTGAGGCTCCGTCGAGCGGGCGGTATTCTGCCGACTTCCCCCGAAACGAGCAAGGCCATTTGTCACGCGCTGGCAAAAAGCCAAAAAGCCAATGTGCATTTCTCAAAAGGGACTTGCCGCCCGGGAAAAATCGCCCTCAGTTTGTGTCTGACAAGAAACTATGGCCGGTTTTTTGCAGAGACCTATTCAAAAAAACCGCAAAGACGCGGAGAACGCCAAGACGACGCCACGAAACAGAGTGGCAACGCACGACTTTCGAGAAGTGAAACGAAAGCGACGGAGCGCCACAAATGGAAAACTAAGGGATGGCTGGCCAACAACTTCCTTTC